>DATKQI010000280.1:0-2469 GCA_035532755.1 Acetobacteraceae bacterium | reverse complement strand
CTGCTGAGAAAGGCCGAGCCAAGATCACGCGAGGCCCTTTGGAAAACCATCGGATCAACGCTCGATCGATTCAAACCAAGCGAGTGCAGAAACTACATAACAAACTGCGGATACAGACAAACCAGTTGAAATAACTCTAGCAGCACCGCGCCCGCCGCACCTGACAGCAGCGCTACGCCCCACACGACCAGCACATCCCGGAACCCGCGGCGCACCCCCTCGCCCACCAGAACGCTTCCCAGAAACGTCAGGACCAGCGCCGTCATCATCAGAACGGTAGGCAAGTGCATGGACGTCTACCACCCGGGGCGTTCTGGCTGCGGATTGACGCAACCCTAGCACGAACATTACAGGAGATGGATCACCACCGTGCTATTCAATACAAATACTACCTATACGGGAAACTACACCCCTATAAGTTGCAATGATCGACGCCAGCCGCCCGAAATGCTGCCTCTCCGCCTGTCATGTCACTCATCCGTCGCGCCGGCGAAGGCCGGCATCCAGGGCGAACATCGCGGAATACCGTGCGGCGAGCCCGGATCCCCGCTGCGCGGGAATGGCAGGAACATGCCAGTACGTTCGCCGGTTGGCATTGCGCACAACTGCCAGGTGCGCCGGTCGGGCCACCGCCCCGGCCCTTCGCGGGCCGGGGCGGTGCCGGATCAGGCGGTGCGCAGAAGCACCGGGGCGGCCGGTTTCGCCGTCTCGCACGCCGGATGCGCCGCCGCGTCCAGCGCTGCGTCGATCGCGGCCTCGGTGAACCGGCCGCGGATCATCTTCAGGCCGGCGTTCACGGCCGCCGTATTGGCGGCCGCACTCCCATGCAGCCGCAGGATCGCCGCCGCGATGGCATCCGCCGTGTCGGCCACGCTCTCGCCCAGCGCCGCCGGCAGCGGGATGCCTTCGCCGGCGATCGCCGTCATCACGCAGGGAATGCCATGGGCCAGGCTGTCGAGCACCTTGCCCTTCACTCCCGCGCCGTAGCGCAGCGGCGCCACCGTCAGCCGCACCCGGTCGAACACCTCGCCGAGGTCGGCCACATGGCCCAGCACCGTCACCCGCTCGTCATCCGCCCAGCCGGCGGCCAGATCAGCCGGCATGTCGCTGCCGGCCACGACGCACGGAATGCTGGCGTCCTGCGCCCACACGCGGGGCATGATCTCGCCCAGCAGCCACTTCACCGCATCCTGGTTCGGCAGGTGGCGGAAGCCGGCGACGAAGCCCACGCCGCGGCGCCGGGCAAAGCCCACCGCCCCCGGATCGGCCTTCACCGCCCAGGGCACCACATGCACCTCCGCCCCAGCCGCGATGCGGGAGAGCAGGGTCGCCTCCGCGGTGGAATGGGTGATCGTGGCGTCGCACAGCCGCATCGTCAGCAGCTCCTGCTGCTGCACCCGCCGCGCCTGCTCGACCAGCTCCTGCCGCTGCTCCACCGCCGCCTGCCGGGCGATGCGCAGGTGGTGCAGATCCGCCACGCTGTAGAGAATGCGCGCCTGCCGGCAATGCTGGCGCACCAGCGTGGCATAGGCCGACGCGTTGGACAGCCGGTGCAGATACACCAGCTCGAACGCATGCGGTGACCGCCGCAGCACTTCCTCGACCGAGGCGTAGTACGGCGCGGTCAGGCACGTCACCCCTTCGGCCTCCAGCGCCTCGGCATACGGGCTCACCCGCGCCGTCTCGCGCGAAGGCACGAAAGACACCTGCCAGCCCAGCCGCTTCAGCGACCGGATATGGGACAGCACGGCGTTCGATCCGGCATCCCGGTCCGGCTTCGGCAGCGCGTCGTCGATCACCAGCGCATGCCGCACCCGGCCGGCCCCGGCTTTCGTCGATGCCCGCGTGGCCGGCGTGCCGTGCCAGCGCCCCAGGATCATCCGCCGGCGCTGGTCGGCATCGGGCATGCCGTCGGCCAGCAGCGCGCGGGCGTTCAGCATCCGGTCCGTCTCGGCCACCAGGAAGTCGATCATCTCGTCCACTTCCGCCGGGCTGTGCGCCGCGGCGGCTTTCGCCTCCAGGCTCGCGGCGAACCGGGCGCGCGCCGCCGGGTCGAAGGTCTCCGCCGTCTCCAGCAGCATGGGCGAGCCTTTCAGCTCCGCCTTGTCTTCCGCCCGGCGCACATGGATCGCGTGCGTTTCAGCCGGATTGAGCCCGCGCGGCAGCATCACCTCGAAGCCGCAGCGCCCGTCGCCCATGCCGGCATCGCGCAGGTCCTGCCGGAAGCGGTTGGCCACCACCCGGGCGAGCAGCCGGTCCCCGTCCATGATCTCAAGCCGCGCCGGCACGTCCGGGTGCTCTGTTTGCCGGGCCCAGCCGCTCACCATGTCCCAGGCCACCACGTCCAGGAAGCCGTCCAGCGGCCCGCCTTGCGTGGCATCGGCCGCGGCGGCGATGCCCGCGCGCTTCGCCAGCTCGCGCTTCACCGCCTCCAGCACCTCGCCTTCCTCGATCCGCGGGGCACAGAAC
>DATKQI010000279.1:0-67927 GCA_035532755.1 Acetobacteraceae bacterium | reverse complement strand
AAGCCGTTGCTTCCGTGGCCGCGCGCTATGCGGTGGCGATCCCGCCCGCGATGGCGGCGCTGATCGAGCGCCCCGACGACCCGATCGGGCTGCAATTCATCCCCGACCCGGCGGAATTGCGGACTGCCCCGCACGAAAGTGCGGACCCGATCGCCGATGACGCACTCTCCCCGATCAAGGGTGTGGTGCACCGCTATCCGGACCGGGCGCTGCTGAAGCCGCTGCTGGCCTGCCCGGTGTATTGCCGGTTCTGCTTCCGCCGCGAGCATGTGGGCCCCGACGGCGGGCTGCTGAGCGAGGCGGAGCTGGCGGCGGCCTATGCCTGGTTCGCCGCCCGCCCGGCGATCCGCGAGGTGGTGCTGACGGGTGGCGACCCGCTGATGCTTTCGCCCCGCCGGCTCGCCGCCATCATCGCCGCGCTGTCGGCGATCCCGCATATCGAGATCATCCGCATCCATTCCCGTGTACCGCTGGTCGATCCGGCGCGGGTGGGTGCCGATCTGATCGCGGCATTGGAGAGCGGGAAGGCGGTGTTCCTGGCGCTGCATGCGAACCACGCGCGCGAATTCACGCCCGCCGGCCGCGCGGCGATCCGGCGCGTGCTCGCGGCCGGCGTGCCGGTGCTGGGCCAGTCCGTCCTGCTCGCCGGGGTGAACGACAGCGAGGCCGCGCTGGAGGGGTTGTTCCGCGCCATGCTCGCCGCGCGGGTGAAGCCCTACTACCTGCACCAGCTTGACGCAGCCCCCGGCACCGCGCGCTTTCATGTGCCGATCGAACGCGGGCTTGCTCTGCTTACGGCACTGCGCGGGCGGATGAGCGGGCTCGCCTGGCCGACCTATGTGCTGGATATCCCCGGCGGGCACGGCAAGGTGCCGCTCGGCCCGGCCTATCTGGAGGCCGACGATCACGTGCGCGATTCCGCCGGCACCCGCCACGTGCTCGGTCCCGAACTTGCCCAGCCGGCCGGGGCGGGCTAGACACCCCGCTTTCCTTTCCCGAATTGCGAGTGCCCTGATGAAGCAGCAGGCGAACCTGATCCGCGCCGGCCAGGTGATCGAACATGACGGCCGCCGCTGGACCGTTCTGAAACAGCAGATCATCACCCCCGGCAAGGGCGGCGCCTTCATCCAGGTGGAGATGCGCGACCTGAAGACGGGCAACAAGACCAATGAGCGGTGGCGCACGGCGGACACGGTCGAGCGGCTGATGACCGAGGAGAAGGAATACACCTATTCCTATACCGACGGCGCCAACCTCGTGCTGATGGACCCAGAGACGTTCGAGCAGGCGATGATCCCGGTCGACCTGATGGGCGATGCCGCCCCGTTCCTGCAGGACAACATGGCCGTGGTGGTCGATCTGGTGGAGGGCGATCCGGTGGCCGTGCATCTGCCCCCGCAGGTTGTGCTGGAGGTTGTGGAGGCCGATCCGGTGGTGAAGGGCCAGACCGCCACCAGCTCCTACAAGCCGGCGAAGCTGTCCAACGGCGTGAAGACCATGGTGCCGCCGTTCATCGAAACGGGCGAGAAGATCGTGGTCCGCACCGAGGACGCGAGCTATGTCGAGCGGGCGAAGGGCTGATCCCGCATGGCCTTCCGCCTCTCCCCGCACCTGACCGTGATGGCCAATGCCGCCCAGAAGGCGGCGAAGCGCCTGCTGCGCGATTTCAACGAGGTCGAGCAGTTGCAGGTCAGCGTGAAGGGACCGTCGGATTTCGTCTCCCAGGCCGATCTGCGGTCCGAGGCGACGCTGAAGGAGGAGCTGGGCAAGGCACGTCCCGGCTATGCCTTCCTGATGGAGGAATCCGGCGCCTCCGGCTCGGAGAACTGGAGCTGGCGCTGGGTGGTCGATCCGCTGGACGGCACCTCCAATTTCCTGCACGGCATTCCGCATTGGGCGATCAGCATCGGGCTGGAGCGGCGGCTGCCGAACGGGGCAAGCGAGCTGGCCGCGGGGCTGATCTATGCCCCGGTGGCCGACGAGATGTTCTGGGCGGAAAAGGGCGGCGGGGCCTTCGTCAACGAGAAGCGGCTGCGTGTATCCGCCCGGCGTGAGATGAAGGATGCGATGCTCGCGACCGGCATCCCCTTCGCCGCCGTATCCGCCCCGCGCCGGCTCGCCTTCGCGCGGACGCTGGGCGGGTTGATGCCGCAAGTGGCCGGCATCCGCCGTCTCGGCGCCGCGGCACTCGATCTCGCCTGGGTCGCGGCCGGGCGATATGACGGGTTCTGGGAGCTGGGGCTGAAGCACTGGGATGTCGCGGCGGGGTTGTTGCTGGTGCGCGAGGCCGGCGGCTATGCCACCGACCCGGCCGGGCACGACGAGACCGGAGGGAATGTGGTGGCGGCGAACCCGCACCTGCACGCGAAGCTGCGCGAGGCGGTGGCCGAGGGCATCGCGGCCGCGGATGCACGGATGGCACACACGCCCGAGTAGGTGGCGGGTCCATCGCAGAGCATTGATTGAGCGAAGCGGGGGGCTTCGCTAGGGTGCCTGCGCGATGCGCCAAACGTTCTGCCTGTTGCCGGTTTTGCCGATTCTTGCCGCTGTACTGGTGGCCGCGCCCGCGCGGGCGCAGGTTACGGTCGATCTGAATGCGCTGAACGCACTGCCCGGAGCCGTGCTGCCCAAGCCGCCACCGCCCAGGCCCGCACCGCGACCGCATCCGGCCCCGCGCCCGGCCGTTCCGCCCAGACCCGCCCTGCCGGCGCTGGCAGCCCTGCCCGGCGCGCCGCCACCGCCGCCCACGCCGCCGCAGCTCGCCCCGCCGCTTTCCCCACCGAAACAAGCCGCCGCAGCCCCGGCCGAACCGGCAACGATCGCCACGGCGACGCCGGCGCCGCCAGCGGCACCACCTGTGCCGACCCCGGCCAAAATGCCTCCGCCGCAGGCTCCGCGACCCCCAGCGCCACCGGCGAGTGCGCTGAAGCTGACCCTGCCGTTCGCGGCCCAGGACCCGGCGCTGAGCGGCGCGGAGACGGCCACGCTCGCACAGTTCGCGCAGGCGGCCAGCCCTGCCACCAGCCGCTTCACCGTGCTCGCCTTCGCCGCGGGAGAGGCGAGCAACCCGTCCACGGCCCGGCGGCTGTCGCTGTCCCGGGCGCTGGCAGTAAGGCGGGTGCTGCTGAAATCCGGCGTTGCCGACACGCACATCATTCTGCGCGCGCTCGGCAGCAACACCGGCGACGGATCGCCCGACCGCGTGGAGATCACGGCCCTGCCCGTTTCCTCGGCCGCATCGCAAACCCGTTCCGGACCGGCAAAATGACCCGCCCCACCGCCTATCTGCTGCGCATGCTGGCCTTCCTTGCCGTGGTCATCCTCGTGTCCCTGCTGCTGCTGCCGAAGCTGCGCGTCTTCTTCGCCAACAACCCGCCGCTGAACAGCCTGATCTTCCTGGTCGAGATCCTCGGCATCGCCTGGAACCTGCGCCAGGTGCTGCGGCTGTCGCCGGAGGTGAACTGGGTGGAGGCGTTCCAGCGGTCCCGCCCGTCGCTCGCCACGATCCCGCCGCCGAGGCTGCTCGCACCGATGGCGCGGATGATGGCCTCGCGAGCCGAGAAATCGCGCGACCCGCAGGCGCGCTTCACGCTGTCCGCCCAGGCGATGCGGGGTTTGCTGGACAGCATCGCGAGCCGGCTGGACGAGAGCCGCGAGCTTTCCCGCTACATGACCGGGCTGATGATCTTCCTCGGCCTGCTCGGCACGTTCTGGGGGCTGCTGCGCACGGTGGCCTCGGTCTCCGACGTGATCAACGGGATGACCATGGGCACCGGCGACGTGAACGCGATGTTCGAGCAGTTGAAGACAGGGCTCACAGGTCCGCTCTCCGGCATGGCCACCGCATTTTCCTCCTCGATGTTCGGGCTTGCCGGCGCGCTGGTGCTGGGCTTCCTCGACCTCACCGCCGGGCAGGCGCAGAACCGGTTCTTCAACGAGCTGGAGGAATGGCTCGCCGGGCTCACCCGGCTGTCTTCGGGCGTGCTGGGCAGCGAGGGCGAAGGCTCGGTGCCGATCTATGTGCAGGCGCTGCTGGAGCAGACCGCCGAGAACATGGAAGGGTTGCAGACGATCCTGGGGCGCGGCGAGGAGAGCCGCGGACACGCCAACCAGACGCTGCTGCAACTGGCCGAGAAGCTGAGCAGCTTCAGCGACACGATGCGCGCCAACCAGCAGCTGATGCTGCGGATCGCGGAGACGCAGAGCGTGCTCGGCCCCGCCCTGCAGCGCCTGGGCGAGCACAGCGTTCCACGGTCGGACGAGGTGGCGCACGCCCATCTGCGCAACATCGAGGTGGCGCTGCAGCGGCTGCTCGCGGAATCCGAACAGGGGCGGGTGCAGAGCACGGCGGAGCTGCGCAACGACCTGCGCATCCTGACGCGCACGATCGCCGCCCTGGCCGAGAACGAGGCGCGATAGGACATGCCAGGGCGCATCCGCCGCGGCGGGGAGAACGGGCTGAACGCCTGGCCGGGCTATGTGGACGCGCTGTCCACCCTGCTGATGGTGATCATCTTCGTGCTGCTGGTGTTCGTGCTGGCGCAGGCGTTCCTGTCCGTCACGCTGTCGGGGCGGAACAAGGCGCTGGACCGATTGAACCGCGAGATCGCCCAACTGTCCAACATGCTGGCGCTGGAGAAGGGGCAGGCCGCTGATCTGCAGCAGAGCGCGGCCACGCTCACGCGCAAACTGGATACGTCCAATGCCGCCCGCGATGCGCTCGCCCGGCAACTGGCCGCCACGCACAAGGATGCTGCCGCCAGCAGCGCCAGCCTCCAGGCGTTGCAGGCGCAGCGTGATACGCTGGCGGCGAAGCTCGCGGACGCCGAGTTGCAGGCGAAATCCGCCGCCGCCCGCATCGTCACGCTCCAGAACCAGTTGGCCGGGGCGGCACGGCACAGCGAGGCCGCGGGCCAGCAGACCGCCGCCATCGTAAGCGAGCTTGGGCAGGCGCGCCGGACGCTCGCGCAAACCCGGGCCGATCTGGCGGCGCAGCAGAAGCTGGTTGCCAGCACGCAATCCGACCTTGCCACCCAGAAGGGACTGACGACACAGGTGCAAGCGGACCTCGCCAAACAAACGCGCGCGGCGGTGGCGGCGCAGGCGGAACTGACTGCCCAGAAGGAGTTGACCGCGCAGGCGCAAACCGACCTGGCCAAGCAGACGCGCGCGGTGACGACAGCGCGGGCGGATCTGGCCAAACAGACGCGCGCGACGGGGGCGACGCGGACGGAACTGACCGTTCAGAAGGGGCTCACGGCGAGCGCGCAGGCCGAGATCGACCTGCTCAACCAGCAGATGATCCAGCTGCGCGCCCAGCTCGCGCAGATTTCGGCGGCCCTCGACCTGGCGAAGACGGCGGGCAGCGAGAAGGACGTGCAGATTGCCGCCCTGGGGCGCAAGCTGAACGAGGCGCTGGCGCGCAAGGTGCAGGAACTGCAGCAGTACCGCAGCAATTTCTTCGGCAGGCTGCGGCAGGTGCTGGCCGGGCGGAAGGATATCCGCATCGTGGGCGACCGGTTCGTGTTCCAGTCCGACGTGCTGTTCCCGGTCAATTCCGCGCATCTGACCGCGGCGGGCACGCGGCAGATCGACAAGATCGCCACCGCGCTGAAGCAGATCGCGCCCGGCATCCCGAAGAACATCCCCTGGATCCTGCGGGTGGATGGCTATGCCGACAAGCAGCCGATCACGGGCGGGCGCTACACATCCAATTGGGATCTCTCGGCCGAGCGGGCGCTGTCGGTGCTGAAGCTGCTGATCGCGAACGGAATTCCGGCCGACCGGCTGGCCGCCGCCGCGTTCGGCTCGACCCACCCGATCGATCCGGGGGATACGGCCGCGGCATATGCGAAAAACCGCCGCATCGAGTTCCGGCTGACCGGCCGATAACGGCTGGCGCGCGGCTTGCACAGCCTGCCCTGTTGCGACCGGGCAGGATGGCGGCGATTGAAGGTTCTGTTGGCTGACGGCGACCCGGCGCGCGCGCGGGCGCTGATCGCGGATCTGGCGGCTATGGAGCGCGTGGCGGTGGTGCGGCCATTGCCGGGAGAACTGCTGGCCGCCGCCGCCGCGCGTGTGCAGCCCGATGTCGTGATCGTCGATATGGCCCGGCCCGACCGCGACGGGCTTGAGGGCATCCGCCGCGCCTATGCGCACAATCCGCGGCCAATCGTGATGTTCGTCGATGCCGACGATCCAGCCTTCATGCGGCAGGCGATCGCCGCGGGCGTGAGTTCCTACAACGTGGTGGGCGCGGCATTGCCCGACGTGAAGCCGATCGTGCAGGCGGCGGTGGCGATGTTCGAGCGGTTCCGGCAAGTGGAAAGCGGGTTGCAGCGGGCCGAACAGGCGCTGGCCGAGCGCGCCGCGATCGAGGCGGCAAAAGCCAGACTGATCCGGCAGCGCGGGATCAGCGAGCCGCAGGCCTATCACTGGCTGCGCCGGCAGGCGATGCAGCGCGGCCGGCGCATCGCCGAGATCGCGCAGGAGATGCTGACAGGCGAGGAGGACAAGGCATGACGGAGACGATCCGCCTCGGCCTGCTGCGGCTGACCGACGCCGCGCCGCTGGTGGCGGCGCAGGAGCTGGGGCTGTTCCATGCGCTGGGGCTTTCGGTCGATCTGTCGGTCGAGCCGTCCTGGGCCAACCTGGCCGACAAGCTGGCGGTGGGGCTGCTGGAAGGGGCGGTGCTGCTGCCACCGCTTGCCATCGCCGCGACACTGGGCCTGCGCGGCCCGGCGGTGTCGCTGCTGGTGCCCGGCGGGATCAGCCTCGGCGGCAACACGATCGCGCTCGCCCCCGCCCTCGCCGATCCGGCGCTGGACGGCAATCCCGCGCCGCTGGCGGTGGGCGCGCGACTGCGGGCGGCGATCGCGCGGCAGGGCCGCAGGCCGGTACTGGCGGTGGTGCATGGGTATTCCACCCATCATCTGCTGCTGCGCTACTGGCTGGCCGCGAGCGGCATCGACCCCGAGCGCGACGTGATGCTGACCGTGCTGCCGCCGGCCGCCATGGTGGCGGCGGTGGAAGCCGGCCGCATCGACGGGTTCTGCGCCGGCGCGCCGTGGGGCGGAATGGCGGCGCAAGCGGGAACGGGCCGGATCGTGCTCGGCACCGCGAATATCTGGCGCAACCACCCGGAGAAATGTCTTGCCGTGCGGGCGGACTGGGCAGCGACCGCGCCGGAGCGGCTGCATGCCCTGCTGCGCGGGCTGCTGCGCGCAGGACGGCTGTGCGACGACCCGGCCGAGGCGGACGGGCTCGCCCGGCTGCTGGCAAGGCCGGATTATCTCAGCGTGCCGGCGGAGATGGTGCGCGCCTCCCTGCCATCGGCCGGAACGCAGGATGATCCGCTGCGCTCGGTGTTCGCCGCCCACGCCGCGACTTTCCCCTGGCGATCGCACGCGCGATGGTTCGCCGGCCAGATGGCGCGCTGGGGGATGATGGCGGAAGACGACGCGACACGATCGCGGGTGGCCGCGATCTATCGCCCGGATCTGCACGAAGCCGCCGCCCGGGCGGAAGATTGGAGCGTGCCGTGGATGAACCAGAAAGTGGAGGGTGGGCATCCGTCTGAATGGATGTTGCCGGCCAGCCCGGCGCCGATCCCGATGCGCGCCGATGCGTTCTGCGATGGCGCCTTATTCGATGAAAAAACAGGCAATATGGTTAGTTTCGCGCAAATAAGGTGAAAAAATAGGCATAATATCCCGCTGCATCTAGGTCAGAGCGAGAATCTGCACTGGCATGAGGCTTGCTCTACTGCCAGAGCCGGGCTGAGCCCTGGCCGGGCTGCTGCAATGGCGCGGTGGGTCCGACGCCGCGGGGCTTTCCCCGCCGTTCCGGGAAATGGCGAACCAAGGATGGTTCGCATCGGGCCAGGCTCCAGCCGAGCAGACGGGCCCGCGGGTGCCATGGCATGAAGAAATCCTTTCTGCGGTCTGGTCATACGCCCACGTTGATCGCCGCCTTCCTGTATTTCGACCTGAGCTTCATGGTCTGGGTCATGCTCGGGCCGCTGGGCGTGCAGATCGCGGCCAAGCTGCATCTCGATCCCGCACAGAAGGGGCTGATGGTGGCGGTTCCGGTGCTCGCCGGGGCAGTGCTGCGGGTGGCTTGCGGCATCCTGGTCGATCGGATGGGGCCGAAGATTGCCGGAGTGCTCGGGCAGACGATCGTGATCGCGGGGCTGCTGGCGGCCTGGGCGTTCGGGCTGCCGAGCTTCCATGCGGTGCTGGCGATGGGTGTCGTGCTGGGGGTGGCCGGCGCGTCCTTCGCCGTCGCGCTGCCGCTCGCCTCGCGGTGGTATCCGCCGGAATATCAGGGCGTCGCGCTCGGCATCGCCGGGGCGGGCAATTCCGGCACCGTGCTCGCCGCACTCTTCGCGCCCGGGCTGGCGGCGGCCGTGGGCGTGAATGCGGTGTTCGGTCTCGCCGCCATCCCGCTCGCGATCGTGCTGGCGCTGTATCTGGCGATGGCGCGGAACAGCCCGAACCAGCCGGCGCCGAAGCCGCTGCCGAACTACTTCAAGGTTCTGCGGCATGCGGACGCATGGTGGCTCATGCTGTTCTACAGCGTGACGTTCGGCGGTTTCGTCGGCCTTGCCTCCTCGCTCACCATCTATTTCCACGATCAGTATGGGCTGGCGCCGGTGGCGGCCGGCTATGCCACCGCTGCCTGCGTGTTCGCCGGCTCGATGGTCCGCCCGGTGGGCGGGGCGCTGGCCGACCGGATCGGCGGGGTGCGGGCGCTGACCGGCCTTTACGTGATCGCCGCCGCCGCGCTCGCGGCGATCAGCCTGGGGTTGCCGACGGCCGCGATGGCGCTCGGCGTGTTCGTGATCGCCATGCTGGCGCTCGGAGCGGGCAATGGCGCGGTGTTCCAGCTTGTGCCGCAGCGCTTCGGCCGGGAGATCGGGGTGATGACCGGGCTTGTCGGCATGGCCGGCGGAATCGGCGGGTTCTATCTCGCCTCCAGCCTTGGGTATTCGAAGCAGATCACCGGATCGTACCAGTCGGGCTTCCTGATCTTCGCGCTGCTCGCGGTGGTGGCGCTGCTCGGCCTGTCGGTGGCAAAGCGCCGTTGGCGCGCGACGTGGGGGACGAACGCGGCGGGCGCGACCGGCGCCGTACGGATCTAGGGCGCGCGCGATGAACATGATCGCACCCATCCGCCGCCGGCTGGTGGTGATCGGCAACGGCATGGCCGGCATCCGCACGGTGGAGGAAATCCTCGCCCGCGCGCCGGGCCGGTTTGACATCACCGTGTTCGGCACGGAGCCGCTGCCGAACTACAACCGCATCCTGCTCTCTCCGGTGCTGTCCGGGGAGAAGCGGTTCGCCGAGATCGTCACCCACGGCTTCGACTGGTATGCCGAGCATGGCATCGAATTGATCGCCGGCGAGGCGGTGGCGGCGATCGACCGTGCCGCCCAGGTGGTGCGCGGGGCCAGCGGCACCGTGCGATCGTATGATCGGCTGTTGCTTGCCACCGGCTCCCTGCCCGTGATGCTGCCCCTTCCAGGGCGGGAGTTGCCGGGCGTGATCGGGTTCCGCAGCCTTGCCGATGTGGAAACGATGCAGCAGGCCGCCGCGCGGCACCGGCAGGCGGTGGTGATCGGCGGCGGGCTGCTGGGGCTGGAGGCAGCCTGGGGGCTGCGCCAGCAGGGCATGGCCGTGCACGTGGTGCACTTGATGCCGCATCTGATGGAGCGGCAACTGGACGAGACCGCCGGCGAACTGCTGGCGGAGGACCTCGTCCGCCGTGGCATTGCCGTGCATCTCGAGGCCCAGACCGCCGCGTTGCTGGGCGAGGACCGGGTGCGCGGGGTGCAGCTTGCCGACGGTGCGGTGCTGCCGGCCGACCTTGTGGTGATGGCGGCCGGCATCCGCGCGAACACCCAGCTTGCGGCTGCGGCCGGTATCGCCTGCGGACGCGGCGTGATCGTCGATGACGCGATGACCTGCTCCGACCCGGCGATCTTCGCGGTGGGCGAATGCGTGGAGCACGACGGCGCCTGCTATGGGCTGGTGGCGCCGATCTGGGAGATGGCGAAGGTTGCGGCCGACCACCTGACCGAGACGGCGGAAACGGGCTTCACCCCGGCGGTGACGGGCACGCGGCTGAAAGTGACCGGCATCGAGATGTTCTCAGCCGGGCGGTTCCAAGGCGGGGCCGGGACCGAGAGCATCGTGCTGCGCGACACCGCGCGCGGCAGCTATCGCCGGCTGGTGCTGGAGGGCGAGCGGTTGGCCGGCGTGCTGTGCTATGGCGAGGCGCGCGATGCCGCCTGGTATTTCGACCTGCTGCGCAGCGGGCAGGATGTTTCCGCCCTGCGCGATGGGCTGATCTTCGGCCCCGCTTTTGCCGATGCGCCCGCCGCTGGAGTGCCCGTGCTGGCGGACAGCGCGGAGATCTGCGGCTGCAACGGCGTGAGCAAGGGCACGATCCTGGCCGCGATCACGGCGCATGGGCTCTCCACCGTCGAGGCCGTGCGGGCGCATACGAAGGCCTCGGCGTCATGCGGCAGTTGCGCCGGCGCCGTGGAGGGCCTGTTGCGCGAGGCGCTGGGCGAGCGCTATGCGGCCCCTGTGGGCGAGAAGCCGATGTGCAAATGCACCGCGCTCGGCCACGATACGGTGCGCAGACGGATCGTTGCCGAAGGGTTCAGAACCATTCCGCAGACGATGGAGGCACTTGGCTGGACCACGCCGGATGGCTGCGCATCGTGCCGGCCGGCGCTGAACTTCTATCTGCTGTGCGCCTTTCCCGAAGAATATGCCGACGACCCGCAATCCCGCTTCGTCAACGAGCGGGAGCACGCGAACATCCAGAAGGATGGCACGTTCTCGGTCGTGCCGCGCATGTGGGGCGGCGTGACCAGTGCGGGCGAATTGCGCGCGATTGCTGATGTGGTCGATAAATACGCGATCCCGACGGTGAAGGTGACGGGCGGGCAGCGCATCGATCTGCTGGGCGTGCCGCGCGAGCAGCTCGCGGACGTATGGCATGATCTGAACGCGGCGGGAATGGTCTCCGGCCACGCCTACGGCAAGGCGCTGCGCACGGTGAAGACCTGCGTGGGATCGGAATGGTGCCGGTTCGGCACGCAGGATTCCACCGCCATGGGCATTGCACTGGAGAGGATGACCTGGGGATCATGGCATCCGCACAAGGTGAAGCTTGCCGTGTCTGGCTGTCCACGCAACTGCGCGGAGGCGACGATCAAGGATTTCGGCGTGGTCGCCGTGGACAGCGGGTGGGAGCTGCACGTGGGCGGCAACGGCGGCATCAAGGTCCGCCCCACCGATCTGTTGTGCAAGGTGGAGACCGCCGAGCAGGTGCTGGAATACTGTGCGGCCTTCCTGCAGCTCTACCGGGAGGAGGCGCGCTATCTCGAGCGCACCGCGCCGTGGGTGGAGCGCGTGGGCATCGCCCATGTACGGCAGTCCATCGCCGAGGATGCGGAGGGCCGCACCGCATTGGCCGCGCGCTTCCGGCATGCGCAGGCGCTGCTGCAGCGCGACCCCTGGGCCGAGGAGGCGGCGAAGCGGCGCGCTTCGGTGCCGGCGTGAGCGGCATGCTCGTCTGGCGCGATGTCGGCACGCTGGCCGATATCCCGCCCCGCGGATCGATCCGGGTCGGCACGCCGGCAGGGCCCGTGGCGGTGTTTCGCACCGGCGCCGACGACGTGTTCGCGCTGGTGGACCGCTGCCCGCACAAGGGCGGGCCGCTCTCGCATGGCATCGTGCACGATGCGCGCGTGACCTGCCCGCTGCATAACTGGGTGATCGAACTGGCGACCGGCGAAGCGGTCGCGCCCGATCACGGCTGCGCACAGGTGGTGGTTGTTCGGCTGGAGGGCGCGCGCGTGCTTCTGGCGGTCACCGAATGACCGTGGTGCGCACCACCTGCCCCTATTGTGGCGTGGGTTGCGGCGTGCTCGCCCGGCCAGACGGAACCATCGCAGGCGACCCCGATCATCCGGCCAACGCCGGGAGGCTGTGCGTGAAGGGTGCGGCACTGGGCGACACGCTGAACGATGCGGAGCGGCTCACCACGCCGCTGCTGCATGGCAAGCCGGTGACATGGGAGGTCGCGACCGACCTGATCGCCCATGAGTTCGCCGCCGCCATTGCCGCAGCCGGGCCGGATTCGGTGGGGCTGTACGTCTCCGGCCAATGCCTGACGGAAGATTATTACGTTGCCAACAAGCTGATGAAGGGGTTTATCGGCAGCGCCAACATCGACACCAATTCGCGGCTGTGCATGGCCTCCTCCGTGGCGGGGCATCTGCGGGCGTTCGGCGAGGATGTGGTGCCGGGCGTCTACGAGGATTTCGAGCAGGCCGACCTGGTGGTGCTGGTCGGCAGCCATGCCGCCTGGTGCCATCCGGTGCTGTTCCAGAGAATGCGCGCGAGACGTGACGCGAAGCTCGTGGTGATCGATCCACGACGGACCGAGACGGCGGAGGCGGCGGATCTGCATCTTGCCCTCCGCCCGGGCAGCGATGTGCTGCTGTTCAACGGGCTGCTTGCGTTTCTCGCCGAGTCGGGGGCGATCGCGGAGGACTGGGTGGCGCGTCACGTGGCGGGGCTGGACGCGGCGGTGGCGGCGGCTCGGGCGGAGGCCGGGATCGATCAGGTCGCCGCCGGCACTGACCTCGATCCGGCGGATATCCGGCGGTTCTACGCGCTGTTCGCCAAAACCGAACGCAGCGTGACCGCGTTCTCCCAGGGCGTGAACCAATCGATCGCGGGGACCGACAAGGTCAACGCCATCATCAACTGCCATCTGGCCACCGGACGGATCGGCCGGGCGGGGATGGGGCCGTTCTCTCTCACCGGCCAGCCGAACGCGATGGGCGGGCGGGAGGTGGGCGGGCTGGCGACGCAGCTTGCGGCCCATCTGCGGCTCGACGAACCGGCGGACCGCGACCGGCTGCGCCGGTTCTGGAATGCCGCGCGCATCGCGGAACGGCCGGGGCTGAAGGCGACCGAGATGTTCGCCGCGGCGGGGGATGGACGGTTGCGGGCGCTGTGGATCATCGGCACCAACCCGGCGGCAAGCCTGCCGGATATAGGCGCAGTGCGCACCGCTCTCGGGCGCTGCGAATTCGTGGTGGTTTCCGATTGCTGGCCGACCGAAACCACCGCCTGCGCCGATCTTGTTCTGCCTGCCGCCGGCTGGGGAGAGAAGGACGGCACGGTGACGAATTCGGAGCGCGTGATCTCCCGCCAGCGCCGCTTCCGCGCAGCACCGGGTGTGGCGCGGCCGGATTGGTGGGCACTGGCACAGGTGGCGCAACGGATGGGCTTCGCGCCCGAATTCGGCTGGCCGGGCGTGGCCGCGATCTTCCGCGAACACGCTGCCCTGTCGGGTTTCGAGAACGACGGCACGCGGATTTTCGATCTTGGCGCGCTGGCCGGGTTGCCGGACGCTGCGTACGACGCGCTTTCGCCGACACGCTGGCCGGTTGCCGGGCCAGCGCGGCTGTTCGGCGCGGGCGGGTTTCCCACGCCCGATGGGCGCGCGCGCTGCGTTCCCGTGCGGTGGCGGGCACCGGCGCGGGCGGCCGATGCGACCTTCCCGTTCGTGCTCAACACCGGCCGCGTGCGCGACCAGTGGCACACGATGACGCGCACCGGACGGATCGGACGGCTGCTCACGCATATCGATGCACCGACGCTCGCACTCGCCCCGGACGATGCCGCGCGGCTGCGCATCGCGCCCGGCGATCTGTTGCGCATCACCACCCCGACGGGCAGCGCGGTGGTGACAGGCTCGGTGAGTATGGCGCAGCGATCGGGCGAGGTGTTTCTCCCGATTCACTGGACGGATGCGCATGTCTCCGCAGGCCCGGTGGGGCGGCTGATCGCGACCGCGCTCGACCCCATCTCCGGCCAGCCCGAGCTGAAGGCGACGCCCGCGCAAGTGGAGCGGCTGCCGATCCTGTGGCGTGCGATCCTGCTCAGCCGCACGCCGGTCGTCCCGGAGGGTCCGCTGTATTGGTCGCGCGTGCCGGTGGCGGGCGGGCATGCGTTGACGCTGGCGGGGTGGGAAGCGCCGGCGAGCGCGGCCGCGCTGGTTGGCGCGGGCGCGGGCGATCAGCGGATCGAGGTCGAGGATAGCGGCCGCGGAATGTTCCGGCTGGCGCTGCTGCGCGAGGGCGCCTTGCAGGCGGCCGTGTTCATGGCGGCCGGCGGCACTCCCCTGCCCGATCGCGCCGCGCTCGCCGCCCTGTTCGCGGGCGAAGACGCACAGGCGCTGCTGGCCGGGCGGGGCGCGGTGGCGCAACCGGGCGGGGCAATCGTGTGCAGTTGTTTCGCAGTGGGGCTGATCACGCTGCAACAGGCCGTGGCGCGCGGTGGGCTTGCCTCTGTTGCCGCCATCGGGGCGGCACTGCGGGCCGGCACCCATTGCGGCACCTGCGTGCCCGAACTGGAGAGGATTCTGCGCGATGCCCCCACACTCGCCGCCTGATCGTGCCGGCCGGGTGAGCCTGATCGGCGCCGGGCCGGGCGATCCGGAGCTGCTGACGATGCGGGCGTTGCGTGTGCTGCAACAAGCCGATGTGGTGCTGTTCGACAGGCTGGTTGGCCCCGGGGTGCTCGATCTCGCGCCCGCACATGCCCGGCGGATCGACGTGGGCAAGCGCTGCGGGCGGCATGCGATGAGCCAGGCGGCGATCAACCGGCTGATCCTGGACCACGTACGCGGCGGCGCACATGTGGTGCGGCTCAAGGGCGGCGACCCATCCATCTTCGGTCGTGGTGGTGAGGAGATCGAGTGCCTGGAACAGGCAGGGATCGGGGTGGAGGTGGTGCCGGGGATCACCACCGCCTGCGCCGTGGCCGCCAGCCTGCGCGTGCCGCTGACGCATCGGGACGTGGCCCATCGGCTGCATTTCGTCACCGGCCACGGCCGGCAAGGGCCGGGCAGCGCGGAGGATTGGGCGGCGCTGGCAGCGGGCGGCGGGACGCTCGCGGTGTATATGGGCGTGCGTGCGATGCCTGGCCTCGTCGCGCAGCTTCTCGCTTCCGGACTGCCGCCCGGCACGCCGGCGGTAGCGGTGGAGAACGCCACGCTGCCGGCCGAGCGTCGGATCGACGCGCGGGTGGCAGATTTGCCAGAAGCCGTGGCGGGGCTCGAAGGCCCCACCCTGGTATTGATTGGCACCGTGCTGGAGCGACGGGCGATTGCGATAGGCGAGGTGCGGAAAATTGCCTGACGGGCGCGCGCGGCTTGCAGAACTGGTGGCGACACTCGGGCGCGGCCCCGGGCGCGGCCGTGCGTTGACGCGGGCGGAGGCCGGCGAGGCCATGACGCTAGTGCTGGCGGGCGAGGCAGACCCGCATCAGGTGGGCGCGCTGCTGATGCTGCTGCGCCTGCGCGGCGAGAGCATCGACGAGACGGCGGGCATGGTCGAGGCGGCGCGGGCAACGCTGCCGCCCTGGCGAGGGCCGGTGCCGAGCCTCGATTGGCCGAGCTATGGCGCCGGTCGCACCCGCGCCGCGCCCTGGTTCCTGCTGGCCGCCCTGGCGCTGGCCGATGCGGGCGAGCGCGTGTTGATGCACGGGGCGCATGATTTCGCCGCCGGGATGCATGTCGATACGGCGCTGGCGGCATTGGGGCGCGCACCGGCACGCAACATGGCCGAGGCGGAGGACCGGATGCACGCAAGCGGCTTCGCCTTCCTGCCCTTGCCCGTGCTGTCGGCGCGGCTACAGGCGCTGCTGGACTTGCGCACCGTGCTGGGGTTGCGCTCCCCGGTAAACACCATCGCACGACTGCTCGATCCGGCAGGTGCGGCGGCGGCGATCGACGGTGTGTTCCATCCACCTTATGTCACGCTGCATCTGGGTGTGGCGGAGGCGCTGGGTCGGCCGCGGCTGACTGTGGTGAAGGGGGCGGGCGGCGAGGCGGAGCGCAACCCGGCAAAGCCCTGTCGTGCCTCGGTCTGGGACAGCGCATCCGGCCGATTTGAGACATCGTTTCCGGCCATCGCCCCGGCTTTCCGGGGGGAGGCGGCGGACCTTGTGCCGCTCTGGCGCGACGAGGCGAACAGCCCCGCGGAGGCAGTCGTGTGCGGCACCATCGCGCTCGCGCTGCTGGCGCTTGGCCGGGTAGCCGATCCCGCGGCGGCGGAAGCCGAAGCCGGCCATGTCTGGCGGCAGCGGCGCGCGGTCAGCAGCCGTCGGATTGCGGCAGGTGCCGCACCGTGAAGCCCCAGTTCGCGGCCAACGCATCCGCGACGAGTGTGCGATGGCAATGGGCCGGATCGGCTTCCAGGCACAACAGGCAACTGGGTCGCTCTCGTGCCACTGCGACGAGGTCTGCCAGCGCAGCCTGCGCCGGTGCGGTGGCGAGATGGGTGGCATAGATCCGCCGCATGACCGCCGGACGGCCGGTGCGCACCGCTTCCCGCCCCTCCCTCGGCGTGCCCAGCGCCGGCAGGTGCAGATAGGCAATGCCTGCCTGTTCCAGCACCGCGGCCAGAGCACGCTTCGCATAGCCGGGACGACGGGAATTGGCGATCGCCCGCACATCGACCACGAAGGCGATGCCGGCCGCGCGCAGGATATGCACGAAATCCGGTGGTGGCAGGCCTTCGTAGCCGATGGTCGAGATCACCGGTTCTTCCATGAGGACGCACTATACCGGTCCACAAGCATGTTGCGACTCGTAGGCGCCGGATGGCAGACTTCCGTGGTGTTCAACAAACTGAAAGGAGGTGATCCAGTGTCTCATTGTTTGGTGTCGGCATCGGCTGCCATGGGCTGGATCTCCGCTGCACACGTTCGGGTGAGCGCCTGATCCTTCCCTGACTGGGCAGCTTCTGCCCGCAGACAATGCGAAGGCCCCGGGTGCATCCCGGGGTCTTCTTTTTTGATAGGACAGGCCTGTTTGATGGTACATGGGCTCAGTTGGCCGATGCCGGGGCAGGCCGAAGCCGGTTAACGCGCCTTGCTGGTATCTTCCCGCAGGGCGGCTGTGATGGACCGGCCGAGCGCCTGCGCCAGGCAGGCATAGCCCCGATCGTTCATGTGGATGCCGTCGGCGGCGAGATAGGCCGCCGGCGGCGTGCCGTCCGGCGCCCACAGGCGCATCAGCCGGTCCCGCGAAAACAGGCTTGCCCGATTCCGCCGGGCAAGCACGGAAAGTGCCGCATTGATGCGATGGTTGGTCGGTGAGGCGAGCATCCGCACCGAGCGCTGGTTATCCATCAGAACCACATCGATCCCCGCCGCGCGCAACCGGGCAAGGCCTGATTGCAGCAGGGGTGTGAAAACCGCTGGCTTCTCGCCGCGCAGCGCCGCATTCGCCCCCACCTGCCAGATCACCGCCTGCGGGCGGACGGCGAGCACATCGGCAGTCATGCGCGCATCCTCCCGCTTCGCGTCCTGGCCGTTGATGCCGCGGTTCAACACGCTGATCTCCGCCCCCGGCAGGGCGGCGTTCAGCCGATCCTGCAATTCGGCGGGATAGGAATCGCCAGGATCGGACGCCTGTGCACCGAAAGTGGAGGATGAGCCGAACGCGACGATCACCACCGGCTGCTGGCGCAGGATGGCCGCACGCGTGCGCGGCAGATCGAGCCGCTGGACCGGCGCGGCCGGACAGGCATACCCGCCGGCTGGCGGCTGGGCCTGGGCGGCATGAGATCCTGCGCCCAGAACGAGCATGCCGGCCACAACGCCCCGCACCAGTCGCCGCATCGCCCGAACCTCCAATACCAGCGGGAGTGCATTATCACGTACCGGAAATGACAAGAACCCACCGATCCTTCCACATCGAGGCATTTGCCCATATTCTCCGCCGTTCGCGCAAAAGGAGCCGCATGATGACTTTCACCCGTCGCCGGATCGGCCTGGTCGCAGCTACTGCCTGCCTCTCGCTCGGCGCTGCGCTTGCCGCGTTGCCGGCTCGCGCGTACGCGGCAGGGCTGCTTGCCGCGCTGAAATCCGGGCACAGGACATTGGTGGTGGGCACCGATGCCACTTTTCCGCCGTTCGAGCAGACCTCGCCAGCCGGCGCGAAATCCGGGTTCGACATCGCGTTGGTCCAGGCGATCGCATCGAAGATCGGCATTGCCAAGGTACGCTTTCAGCAGGTGCCGTTCGGGCAGCTCGTCCCCGGCCTGATCGCCAACCATATCGATCTCGCCGCCTCCGCCATCTACATCACCGCCACGCGGGAGAAGGTGGTGAATTTCTCGCAGCCCTACTTCACCGGCGGGCTGAGCGTGATGCTGAAGCCGGGCAATACCGCAATTGCGAAGGCCGCCGATCTTGAAGGCAAGCGCATTGCCGTGCAGGTCGGCACCAAATCGGTCGATTATCTGAAGAAGACCTTCCCCAAGGCGCGGCTGGTGGTGGTACAGACCAACGACCAGATGTTCCAGGCCTTGCAGAGCGGGCGGGCGGATGCGGTCGTCACCGGCTACCCCGCCGCACGCTACTACATCAAGATACACGGCGGCGCGAAGGTCGCCCCGTTCCTGCTGACACATGAGATGTATGGGCTCGCCATCCGGAAGACCAACCCCGCGCTGCTGAAGGCCGTGAACGATGCGCTGGACGCGCTGAAACAGGACGGCACGATGGCGAAGCTGGAGCAGACGTGGTTCGGCAGCGCCGGGTAGGCAGCCGTTGATTCCATTGGCTGATCGGCGATGACAGCGGCTGGGCTGCACACTGTTCTCCTTTCTCTGCCCTTCCTGCTCGGCGGAGCGTTGAAGACGATTGAGATCGTGGTGATGGCCCTCGTGCTCGGGGTGGGCTGTGGCCTCGCGGGCGGTTTCGCCAAGCTGTCGCACCGGCGCGTGCTGCGCGGAGCGGCCGCGGTTTATGTCTCGGTGATCCGCGGCACGCCGTTCGTGGTGCAGTTGTTCTTCATCTACTACGCGCTGCCGCAACTCGGCCTGCCGATTCCGGCAATGGTGGCGGCGGTCGGTGCGCTTGCGGTCTATTCCGGCGCGTACCAGACCGAGATCGTGCGCGGAGCCATCCAGTCAGTCGATCGGCGACAGGTGGAAGCGGCGGTTGCACTGGGGCTCTCCGAACGGCAGGCGATGTGCCATGTGGTGTTCCCACAAGCGCTGCTGCGGATGCTGCCGCCGCTGGGCAATGAATTCGTTGCGCTGACGAAGAATTCTGCCTTGGTATCATTGGTGACTGTACAGGAATTGTTTCTATCGGCACAGATGGTGATCAGTTCAACATTTCAGAATTTTGCGATATTTCTGACGATTGGCGCGATGTATTATGTGATGACCAGCACAGTTGGAACATTGACACGTGCTCTGGAGCGAAAACTACAAATGTATACATGAACATTCGCGCTTTACGGCGAACGATCGTCAAATGCACATCATTGGCGACACGGCGCTACGAAGCGAGGCATTGCCGGCCGCAACGCCACACGGACGATGCTCCAGATTTCACACCGACACTGCCCCACTCCATCCATGCCAGCGAGAGAATCATTTCTGACCCAACCCGCTCAAGATTTCTTTCGATCAGTTCTGCGACCCTACAAATTCATGCGCCTGCGCATCAGCCAGCCGCCCAACATTCTGGAGATCTATCATTTACAGGCAGCATTTTATGTGAATCAACTTCTGAAGCTTTATTATCTTTTATATTATCTTTTATCATATAACCACGACCCCATATGGTTGTTATGATATTTGGGCAATTATTCAAAAGCATTTTTTTTCGGATCTTGCAGATAAATACATCAATAATTTTTAGATCTGGCTCATCGATACCGCCGTATAGATTATTCAGAAACGCTTCTTTACTGACAACAATTCCCTTTCTCAAACACATTAATTCAAGTATTAAATATTCCTTTAATGTGAGATTTATTATATTCCCATTTACAGACACTTCTTGGTTTTGCAGATTTATAACTAAGTTTCCTATTTTTATATGAGGTTCGCTGTAACCTTTGCTTCTTCGCACAATTGCTTGTAATCTGGCTATTAGCTCTTCTTTATCAAATGGTTTATTTATAAAATCATCGGCACCTACATTTAATCCTTTAATTTTTGATTGAGTTCTTGTCAATCCGGATAGAATAATAATCGGAGTTATAATTTTTTCTGACCTGATCTTTTTTATAACCTCGTATCCGTCGATATCAGATAGCATTAAATCAACTAATATTACATCATAGTCGTAACGTTTAGCTATATTTACCGCATCCTGCCCAAGATCACACTGATCAACGATTGCATGACAACTCTTTAAAGCGAGGGTGATGGCTTGAGCGGCCAGCGGATCATCTTCTACGAGCAAAATTCGCACGCTCATCCTCCGTTGGAATAACAAAACGTAAATTACCACCCTGGATTGCAAGTTACAATAATTTTCTTTTCCAGGTGGTGTTTTGTTACCAAATTAGTATCTATTTATGGATTATAATCTTTTTTCTCCAAAAACCGTTTTGATCATTCTTTCATAGCCGTCATCACGCCGGATCCCGCGCAGCCGCAGCGCAGCCCGCCGGAAACGGATCCAGCCCAGCACCAATATTTTCGAATGTTGAGACAGGCTATGAGGTGCCCCCGGGACGGCGGCAAGCCAGCACAAGGAAAGCCCGCACGCATGTGGCGGCCAGGAATGCCGTCATGCCCGATGGATCATGCGGCGGGCTGACCGTGTTGATGTCAAAACCGACAAAATCGATACCGGCGAGCCCCTGGATCAATTCCAACCCCTCCCGCGCGGAGGCCCCGCCCCAGGTGGGCGTGCACACGCCCGGGGCAGCAGCGGGATCGAAGAAATCCATGTCGAAGCAAAGATGCACAGGCCGCCCTGCCAGCAGTGCATGCACCTCCGCCAGGACATCCGCGATGCCGCGGCGCCACAGCTCATCCCCCGGGATCAGACGGTAGCCGAGCCCCCGCGTATGGCCGAACACACCCTGCTGGTAGGTCGGTCCGCGCGCGCCCAGGTGCAGCGAATTCCGGGCATCCACCAGCCCTTCCTCGGCGGCGCGGGTAAACGTGGTCGCGGTGTTGTACCGGTCACGCTCCCGGTTGCCGTCGCCGGCATAGGCGTCGGTGTGCGCATCGATATGCAGGACGCAAAGCGCGGCGCCATGCCGTGCATGCAGGGCGCGCAGCACCGGCAATGTGATCGCCCCATCACCCCCCAGCACGACCGGCAGCGCGTCGGCGCCAATGATCCTGGCGGTCGCTTGCGCGATCGCCTCGAACGATTCGGCAAGCGCGCTTGGCACCACTGCCGCGTCCCCGCAATCGACCACACCCAGCGCCGCCAGCGGGTCGAAATCATCCTCCGGCGGCTCGTAGGGGCGCACCAGAGTGGACTGCGCACGGATCGCCGCCGGCCCCTGGCGGGCGCCGATACGCACCGGGTGGGTGCCGCAATCGAACGGCGCGCCAAGGATCGCGGCCTGGCAACCAAGAAGATCGCGCGTCATCCGCACGCCCATGAAACTCGGCGGCGGAGCGTGCAGCATGTCCGGATCAGCGATCACGGATGGTCAGGCGCCCGGGCGAGCGCCGGCCGGGCGCAGATGGCCAGGGAGCGTGGCAAGGCTGTCGGCCGTGTCGAAATCACGCAGCACGGCGTCGGAGGCCATCTCGACCTCGGCCACCAGTTCCAGATGCTTCGCCAGCAAGTGCCGCGCGCCGATATCGCCGGTCACCGCCATGATTTCGGAGAAGAATCGGCGGTCCCACAACATCGGGTTGCCCTGCTTGCCGCGGAAGGTCGGCAGCACGATCGCCCGCCCCTCGTCCGGGTCGTAGGCCGCCATCAGCCGATCGATCATCGCGCCGGTCACCAGCGGCATGTCGGCAAGGCAGATGATCGCCGCCGCAGCCTCCGGCGGCAATGCCGCGACGGCGGTTTTCAGGCTGGCCGAAAGGCCCTCGGCATAGTCGGCGGCATGGACGAAGCGCACCGGCCGGCCGGCCAGCACGTGTTCGATCTCCTCGGCCTGATGGCCCGTCACCACCAGCACCGGGCGGGCGCCGGAGGAGAGGATGTTGTCCACCACACGGGCGACCATCGCCTTCCCGGTCGCATCCTCGATCAGCAGCTTGTTGCGTGGCGCCATCCGGCGTGACCGCCCGGCCGCGAGCACGATCGCGCCGACTGACGGGCGAGGCCGTGGGGCGGCGCCGGTGCGCGGGGTGGCGGGCGCGGTCGCGCGCGGCAGAGGGCGCGCCTCCACATCCTTCAGCAGGCCACCCACCCCCATTCGCGCCACTTCGCGCGCGCCCACGGGCAGGTCGGCGAACAACCGGGCCAGAACCCAGTCGATGCCGTTCAGCTTGGGGCTGCGCGCGCAGCCGGGCAGCACCAGCGCCGGCACCGCCCCGATCCGCCCCAGGCAAATCAGGTTTCCCGGATCGACCGGCATCCCGAAATGTCCGATTTCTCCGCCCGCCGCCACGATCCCGGCCGGGCCGACATCACGCCGATCCACCACGGCCGAGGCCCCGGCCACCAGCAGCAGTTCCGCCCCCTGCGCAAGCAACTTCCGCAGTGCGTCCGCCACCGGCCTTTCGGAATGCGGCGTGCGCAAGGGCGGCAGCAGCGTGCCGGTCAGCCCCCGCACGCGGGCTTCCGTCGCCTCGATGGTGTGCTGGATCGCCGCATCCTTCAGGTGCGGCAGTTCGGTCAGCACCAGCCCGACCTTCAGCGGCCGGAAAGGATGCAGCATCAGCGCAGGCGTGCCCTGGCGGATCACCGCCTCGGCCACCGCGAGCGTCGCACCTGGCACCGCGAAGGGGATGATCTTCAGCGTTGCCAGCATGTCCTTCGGCGCGACGACCGAGAAATCGGGAAGAGTGGCGAGAGTGACGGATTCGTCGATGCCATTCAGCCGATCGATCCGCGCGGCATCGAGCCGCAGCAGCCCGGCCGCTTCGGCCAGCAGGTTCACCCGACCGGTTCCGGCACGCGACCGGCCGATCAGCGGGCCGAGCAGCGCCTGCCCCAGCCGATCCGCCGCCGCATCCTCCGGCACCTCGCCCGGCTCCAGCTTCGCGGCGATGACCTCGGACAGCCCGGCCGCACGCAGCCCCGCGATCGCCGTCTCGTCCAGCAGCGCACCTTTGCGCAACATGCGCCCGTCCAGGCGCTGGCTGTGGGCAAGGATCGCACCCTGCGCCTCCTCGATGGGCAGCACACCGAAGATCATGCCGCAGCCCGCTGAGCCCGGCTGGCCCCTCGCCGCACCGCGACCAATTGGGCCAGGATCGACAACGCGATCTCCGGCGCCGTCACCGCATCGATGTCCAGCCCCACCGGCCCGTGAATGCGCGTCAGCGCCGCCTCGTCGTGGCCCAGCTCGCGCAACCGGGCGAGCCTCGCCGCGTGGGTCTTCCGCGAGCCGAGCGACCCCACGTAGAAAGCGGGCGATTTCAGGGCCCGGTCCAGCGCGGGATCGTCCAGCTTCGGATCGTGGGTAAGTGTTACGATGGCGGTGCGGGCATCCGGGCGCAGAGCATCCAGCGCCTCGTCCGGCCAGTCGGTCGAGATCGCGACGTTCGGGAAACGTTCATCCGAGGCGAAGGCACGCCGCGGATCGACCACGATGACCGACAGGCCAAGCTGCGCCGCCATCGGCACCAGGGCCTGCGCGATATGCACCGCCCCCACCACCACAAGACGAACCGGCGGGTTGTGCACCTGCAGGAAGACGCTCGCGCCATCGATCATGACGGTCCCGCTCGCATCCGCGGCCAGCGCCCGCTCCGCCGCCGTGTTCAGCGCCGTGGGAGCCGCCGGGTCCGGCAACAGGCGCTGAGTGCCGGCGGGCAGTGTGGTGGCAAGCACGACAGCGCGGCCCTCCGCCTTTGCCCGGCTCAAAGCGTGAAGCGTTTCGGGTGTCATCCGAGGGCCTCCACGAACACCTTCACCTTGCCGCCGCAAGCGAGGCCCACTTCCCACGCCTGTTCGTTCGTCACCCCGAAATCGAGCAGCTTCGGCGTGCCGGTACGGATCGCTTCCTGCGCCGCCTCGGCTACCGCCCCTTCGATGCAACCGCCGGAAACCGAGCCTGCCATGCGGCCGGAGGCGGTGACCGCCATCTGGCTGCCGGCCGGGCGCGGGCTGCTGCCCCAGGTTTCGGTAACGGTGGCAATCGCCACCTGCTCGCCCGCCGCGCGCCAAGCTGAGGCGAGGCCGAGCACATCTTCGGCTTCTGTCGGTAGAGTCATGATGCGTTCCTCCAGGCTTCCAGCACTGCCCTTGGCGGGGCGGGGCGGGAGAGCAGATCGATCAGCGCATGCAAACTCGCCAGATTATGCACCGGCCGGAAATCGTCCACATGCGGCAACATGGCACGGATGCCCTGCGATTTCGGGCTGAAGCCGTCCCAGCGCAGCAGCGGGTTGAGCCAGATCAGCCGCGAGCAGGAACGGTGCAGCCGATCCATGTTTTCGGCGAGTCCCCTCGCCCCGTCGCGGTCCAGCCCATCGGTCACCAGCAGTACCACCGCCCCCTGGCCCAGCACCCGCCTGGCCCAGGTATGGTTGAAGACCGCCAACGTCTCCCCGATCCGGGTGCCGCCAGACCAGTCCGGCACGACGTGGCTGACCATCTGGAACGCCACCTCCGGGTCCCGGTGGCGGAGCTGGCGGGTGATGTTGGATAGCCGCGTGCCGAACAGGAACACCTGCACACGGTCCCGGTCGTTCGCGACCGCGTGCAGGAAATGCAGCAATATCTGCGCATAGCGCGCCATCGAGCCCGATATGTCACAGATCACGACCAATGGCGGCGGTTTTGTAATGCGTCGGCTGCGGGCGAGGTCGATGATCTCCCCGCCCTGGCGCAGGCTCTGCCGGATCGTCGCGCGCAGGTCCGCGCGCGGTCCGGCCGGGTCGGGGCGGTGGCGGCGGGTGCGGCGCAGGTCAAGCGGCAGGTGCAGGCGGCGGATTTCGGCCTTGGCGTTGGTGATCTCGGCCGCTCCCATCGCCTCGAAATCCATTGTCTGCAGCCGTTCGCGCTCGCTCACCGTCAGCACCGCGTCCTGCAGCGGCGGTGGAGGCTGCGCATGCGGCTTCGGGTCTTTCTTCGTGGCGAAAGCCTCGGCGACGCGGCGGCTCGCGGGTGCCGCGCAGTCGGTCCTGGTTTCCTTCTGGCCCTCCAGCAGGGCCATCGCCGCGGCCTGCCTTGCCGCATCCGGGTCGCGCCAGAACAGGCCGAACGCCTGATCGAACACCTCCTGATGCTCGTGCCGATGCACCATCACCGCCCGCAGCGCGGTGCGCGCCTGTTGCTTGTCGCCGAGGTCGATCAGCGTCAACGCCTGCTGGGCCGCCAGTGTTTCGGCAGGGCCGACCGGAAGGCCGGCGCGGCGCAACAGATGGGCGAAATGCATCACGTTCGCCCCCAATCGCCGCTCCCCGATCATGCCGCGTGGGCCGTCGCTTCCTGCGCCTCACCTACCAGGCGAGCCGCCTCGGCACCTTTGATTTTGGCGATATCATCTTGATATTTCAACAAAACACCAAGCGTCTCATCGACCGACCCAGCTGCCAGCTCGTGCTGATCGAGATGGGTGAGCGCACCTGCCCAATCGATCGTCTCCGCCACGCCGGGCAGTTTGAACAGATCGACCTCCCGCAGGCGCTGTACGAAGGCCACCACCTGGGCCGACAGAAGCGCCGGCACGTTCGGCGCCTTCGCCCGCAGAATGGCCCGCTCGCGCGCGGCGTCGGGATAGTCCACCCACTGGTACAGGCAGCGGCGGCGGATCGCGTCATGCACCTCGCGCGTGCGGTTGGACGTCAGCACCACAACCGGCGGGGTCGTCGCGCGAATGGTGCCGTATTCCGGGATGGTGATCTGGAAGTCGGCGAGCAGCTCCAGCAGGAATGCCTCGAACGGCTCGTCGGCGCGGTCGAGCTCGTCGATCAGCAGCACGGCCGGCGGCAGGTCCGGGTCGATCGCCGAGAGCAGCGGGCGGGCCTGAAGGAACTCCCGGGCATAGATATCCCGCGCCAGCGTGCTGCGATCGGTCTGGCCCGCGGTTTCCGCCATGCGGATCGCCATCAACTGCCGCGCATGGTCCCATTCATAAGCGGCGGCCGCAAGATCCATGCCGTCATAGCATTGCAGCCGCACCAGCCGCCGGCCCAAGCCGGTAGCCAGCACCTTGGCGATCTCTGTCTTGCCGGTGCCGGGCTCGCCCTCCAGGAACAGCGGCCGGCCGAGTGAAAGCGCCAGATGAACGGTCGTGGCCAGATCGCGGCTGGCCACATAACCCTGCCCGGCGAGCAGGGCCGCGGTTTCGGAAACGGTGGTCGGGATCAAAAGACGTATCTTCCGAAGATCAGGACGATGATGGCAAAACAGATCACGCCGCCGACCCAGGCGACCATGGGCAGGCCCATCGGCTCCTCGGGCAACATGGCGAACAGGCTGACCCGCGCCGGCTCGGCCTGCATCAGCGCCGGTGGAATGCCGAGCGGCTGCTCGGCCAGCGCATCCTCGGGCGAGACCACGGCCGCCGGTTCGGGGCTGAGCAATGCGGTGAACCGATCGAAGAACGCATCCGCCATCTGCTTCGCGGACGCATCGATCAGCCGCGCGCCGAGCTGGGCGATCTTGCCGCCCACCTGGGCCTTCACATCATAGCTCAACAGCGTCTCGCCGGCCTCATCGGTCAGCCGCACCGCCGCACCGCCCTTGGCAAAACCGGCCACGCCCCCCTGGCCCTCGCCGCTGATGGTGTAGCCGTTCGGCGGATCAAGATCGCTGAGCTGCACCTTGCCGGTGAAGCGCGCCGCGATGGGGCCGATCTTCACCGCCGCCGTGGCCTTCAATTCGGTATCGGACAGCTTCTCCATGGTCTCGCAGCCGGGAATGGAGGCCTTCAGGATCGCCGCGTCGTTCAGCGCTTCCCATACTTTTTGCCGCGGTACCGGAATACGCCGCTCGCCGGTCATGTCCATGAGGCTGTTCTCCTTGCGCGCACCGGACGTTACTTGCAGGGTTGGGGGCATGCAACCAAGCCGCCGCCTGCCGTACCGGCATCAGGTGCCCGTGATGTCGGCTCTCACGGCGGTCATCGCAACCCTTGTGCCGGTGCGATGCTGGGCTGCGCAAGGAGCGACGCCGCTTCCAGGCCTGATCTGGGGGGTGCCGTTCCTCGGAGTGCTTGCCTCGATCGGGCTGTTCCCGATGTTTGCGCCCCGCCTGTGGCATCGGCGCATGGGGACGGTCTGCCTGGTGTGGATCGCCCTTCTGGTGGTGCCGCAGGCATTGCATCAGGGCATGGCAATGACCGCGGCGGAAGTCTGGCGCGCCCTGCTGCTGGAATATCTGCCCTTCGTGACCCTGCTGCTGGCGCTGTTCACCGTGGGCGGCGGCATCCTGGTCCAGGGCGGACCCTGGGGGCGGCCGGCGGGCAACACGCTGCTGCTCGCCATCGGCACCGCACTCGCCGGCGTGATGGGCACGACGGGGGCCGCGATGGTACTGATCCATCCTCTGCTGCGCAGCAACGCGCACCGGGCCCGCAAAACGCATCTGGTGATGTTCTTCATCATCCTGGTCGCGAATGTCGGGGGTGTCACCTCGCCACTGGGCAATCCGCCGCAATATGTCGGGTTCCTGGAAGGCGTGCCGTTCTTCTGGCCGATCCGCTATCTGCTGGCGCCTATGCTGGTGGTCGCGGCCATCCTTCTGGCGGCCTTCCATGCCTATGACCGGCATCTTGCGGCCTCGGAACCGGCTTCCCCGCCGACCGGGCGCCTGCGGCTGCGCGGAACAGGCAACATCGCGCTGCTGGTATTGGTGGTTGGGGCGGTTTTGTTGCAAGGGCTCTGGACACCTGGACGCGTGAGGCTGCTCGGCCAGCCCGTCGGCATCCAACAGTTGATGGCGATCGCCGTATTCCTCCTGGTCACGCTGGTGTCGATCCGGTTCACACCGCTTGCGGTCCGGCAGGCCAACATGTTCGCGTGGGCGCCGATGGCGGAAGTGGCGAAGCTGTTTGCCGCGATCTTCATCACGATCACGCCGATGCTCGCCATTCTTTCGGCGGGGCTGCACGGCCCCGCGGCACCCCTGCTGCGGCTGACCGAGAATGCCGCCGGCCAGCCTGTCGCGGCGATGTATTTCTGGTTGAGCGGCGTGGTCTCGGCATTCCTGGACAGCGCGCCGGCCTATCTCGTGTTCTTCCAGATGGCCGGCGGGGACGCGGCCGTGCTGACCGGCAGGCTGAACCATCTGCTGGTGGCCATCGCGGCGGGGGCGAACTTCTTCGGCGCGCTGACCTATATAGGCAACGCGCCGAACATGATGGTGCAGTCGATCGCAGCGCACCGTGGCATCCGCATGCCGGGCTTCTTCGGCTACATCGGCTGGGTTGCGGGTATCCTGCTGCCGGTTTACGCCCTGCTGACGCTGCTGTTTTTCGTCTGATCCCGGAGCCCGCCCGATGAGCTATCTGGTCGCCGCCGACACTCCTTCCGCCCTGGCCGGGGACCGCTTTCGCGCGCTGCTGGCACAACCGGGCATCCTGCGCATTCCGGGCGCGCCGAACGGGCTCGCGGCATTGCAGGCCAGGCGTGCCGGATTCCACGCACTCTATCTCTCGGGTGCCGCGATGAGCGCGCAGATGGGCCTTCCGGATCTGGGCGTGATCACGGTTGACGAGGTCGGCTTCCACATCCGGCAGGTGGCGCGCGCGAGCGGCCTGCCCGTGCTGGTCGACGGCGATACCGGCTATGGCGAGGCGCTGAACGTGATGCACATGGTGCGCTCCTTCGAGGAGGCCGGCGCAGCAGCGGTGCATATCGAGGATCAGCTGCTGCCGAAGAAATGTGGCCATCTGAACGACAAGAAGCTCGCCGATCCGCATGACATGGCAGCCAAGGTGGCGGCGGCGGCAAAAGCGCGGCGGCATCTTTTCGTCATTGCCCGCACCGACGCCGCGGCGAGCGAGGGCATGGATGGGGCGGTGGCGCGCGCGAAACTGTACTTGGAAGCCGGCGCGGACGCGATCTTCCCCGAGGCACTGACCACAGCTGAGATGTTCCGTACATTCGCCGCACGGGTAAGCGCGCCGCTGCTCGCCAACATGACCGAGTTCGGCCGGACGCCGTTCTTCACCGCCGCGGAATTCGAAGCGATGGGCTACCGCATGGTGATCTGGCCGGTGAGCGCGCTGCGGGTGGCGGCGAAGGCGCAGGAATCGCTATATGCCGCAATCGCGCATGACGGCGGGGCGCACAACCAGATCGACCGGATGCTGACGCGAACGGAGCTGTACGAAACGATCGACTATGCCGGATACGAAGCGCTGGATGCCTCGATCGTGCGGACGATGGTGCCGAAGGGTATGCCGCAACGCTAATCTGCGGTCGCGGCGCCTTTTTGTCCCGCTTGCCCCCGGTCCCTCGGCCCCTTATGGTCCGGCCGCGTTGTCCGCGTAGCTCAGCAGGATAGAGCACAGGATTCCTTGTCGAACTGGGCGTCGCACGCGGAAACGGTGCGGCGGAACCGCTCAAAGTCGGGGAAAGCTGTGGCGCCCGATGCGCCCTGCCGATCCCGAGCCAAGCCCGGGACCTTCCCGGGAAGGTGTAGAGACTGGACGGGCGGCACCTAAAGGCCGGGCACACACCGCCCTCGGCCCAGGGTGAAGGGACAGTCCAGACCACGAACGCAACGGGCAGGCCCCGCGGCGGCGGCGAAAGCCGAAGTGGGATGAATCCTGGGGCCGTGGGTTCGAATCCCGCCGCGGACATCACGCACACCTCAGATCGGCGCGCCCACCCCGTCCGGTCTGCCGATTTGCGCGGCGATCAGCACCCGCCCCGCGCCGGCCACGCAACACGCGGGTCCGCCCGGGCCATGGGTCTGTCCATTGATGTAGGCACCATCGATCAGCACCTGCAACTGGTCCGCCAGCAGCGCCGGATCGCGCGCGCCGGTGGCCTGCGCGAGGGCCGCAAGACGGACATGCACCCCCACCCGGTTCGCTTCGATGACCTGCCGGGCCGGATGCACGCCTTCGGGAAACTCCGCCCAGGTCTTCAGGAACGGGCAGCCCTGCCAGGCCGGGGCGGCAACCCTCGCGGCCACCATGTCGAGGATCGCCTCCAGCCCTGCCCGCGGATCCTCTCCGGCAGCCGCCACGGCCGCATCCCAGCGACGCCAGAACGCCACATTGCGCTCGGCGAGCCACGCCGCCACCAGTTCGTCCTTCGAGGCGAAGCTGCGATAGAGGCTCATCTTCGCCACGCCGGAACGGGCGATGATGGTATCGATCCCCACGGCACGCACCCCGTGCCGGTAGAACAACCGGGCCGCCGTGCGCAGGATCCGCTCCCGCACGGGCACGCGCAGCACCGCTTCCGTCATGCTTCCGCTCCGTGCTTCAACACGCCTCGCACTTCATCCCGCTCTTGACAAGAGACAGACCTGTCTCTCTCATACAGCCCCGGAGCGAGTCTGTCGAGGAGTTGGCCATGCGTCGCCTGAAGCGTTTGCATTACGCGTGGATCATTGCGGCCATCACCTTCCTTGTCATGCTCGTAGCGGCCGGAGTGCGGGCGACCCCCAGCGTGCTCATCGTGCCGTTGCAGAGCGAGTTCCACTGGTCGCGCGCCACCATCTCGCTCGCCATCGCCGTCAACATCTTCCTCTACGGCATGATTGGACCGTTCGCTGCGGCGGTGATGGAGCGTTTCGGTATCCGCCGCACCATGCTGGGGGCGCTGGCGCTGATCGCGGCCGGTGTGGCGGTCACTCCGCTGATGCGGGAACCGTGGCAACTGATCGCGCTATGGGGCGTAGTGGTCGGCTCCGGCACCGGCATGACAGCGATGGTGCTGGGTGCAACCGTGGTCTCCCGCTGGTTCAGCGCGCAACGGGGTCTGGTGATGGGGGCGCTGACCGCGAGTTCCGCCACCGGACAGCTTATCTTCCTGCCGCTGCTGGCCTCCATCGCCGTGCATTTCGGCTGGCGCGCGGTATCTCTCACCGTTGCGGCTGTCGCGGTGCTGCTGCTGCCGCTGGTGGCGCTGCTGATGCGCGACCATCCGGCGCAAGTCGGCGCCACCCGTTACGGCGAAGCCGCCAGCACGCCGCCCCCCGCGCCCGTGACCGGCAACCCTGCCCGCATCGCGCTGGAGGCGCTGCGCGACGGGCTGCGGTCACGCGATTTCTGGCTTCTGGCCGGCAGTTTCTTCGTCTGCGGCGCCTCGACCAACGGGTTGATCGGCACGCACCTCATCCCCGCCTGCATCGATCACGGCATCCCGGAAGTCACCGCCGCCGGGCTGTTGGCGGCTATGGGGGTGTTCGATTTCTTCGGCACCACCTTCTCCGGCTGGCTGTCGGACCGGATGGACAACCGGTTGCTGCTGGCGTGGTACTACGGGTTGCGGGGATTGTCCTTGGTTTTCCTGCCGTTCGCCTTCCGCTTCTCGTTCTGGGGGCTGTCGGTGTTCGCCGTGTTCTATGGGCTTGACTGGATCGCGACCGTGCCGCCCACGGTTCGGCTGGCGGCCAATGCGTTCGGGCGGGAACGGGCGGGGATCATGTTCGGTTGGATCGCCGCCGCGCATCAGATCGGCGCGGCCAGCGCGGCTTATGCGGCGGGGCTGATGCGCACCGATCTCGGCACCTACCTGCAAGCCTTCATCCTGGCCGGCGTGCTGTGCCTGGGTGCCTCCGTCATGGTGACGTTCATCGGCCGCACCCAACCGCGGCCTGCGCCCGCATAGGCAAGGAGTGGCCGATTCGGGATCGGCCCGACTTGCACTCCCTGGCCCTACCCCTTATGTGATCGTCCCGGCGGCGGTGCTGCGCGTATCCGTCTGGCACGCCTCCGCCATGCTCCGCCTCCACCCGCGCCGATCGGCGCCACCGTTCAACCAGCCCGCCACCGCGCGGGCAAGCCGTGTTCCACAAGGAGCGCGCACACCCAGGGCGCCTGGCAAGGCCGGCGCCGCACAGGACACACACCACCACATGGCATCCGCAGCCACTGCCACCCGCGCCGCAACCCGGCCCGAGGAAGATTTCGCCTCCCTGCTGGACGAGACGCTCGGACGGGATTCCGGGTTCGAAGGCTCCGTCGTCACCGGCCGCGTGGTGCGCCTGACCGACGAGTTCGCCATCGTCGATGTCGGGCTGAAGAGCGAGGGGCGCGTCGCGCTCAAGGAATTCGCTCCCCCGGGCGCGAAGCCCGAGGTGAAGCCCGGCGACGTGATCGAACTGTACGTGGAACGCTACGAGGACCGGGATGGCTCCATCGTGCTCTCGCGCGAGAAGGCACGGCGCGAGGAGGCCTGGACCAATCTTGAAAAGGCGTTCGAGGGCAACCAGCGCGTCAACGGCGCGATCTACGGCCGGGTGAAGGGCGGATTCACCGTCGATCTGGGCGGGGCGGTCGCGTTCCTGCCCGGCAGCCAGGTCGATATCCGCCCGGTGCGTGATGTCGGCCCGCTGATGGGTACCCCGCAGCCCTTCCAGATCCTCAAGATGGACCGCGCACGCGGCAACATCGTCGTCTCCCGACGCGCCGTGCTGGAGGAGACCCGGGCCGAGCAGCGCAGCGAACTGATCCAGGGCCTGAAGGAAGGCATGATCCTGGACGGCGTAGTGAAGAACATCACCGACTATGGCGCCTTCGTCGATCTGGGCGGCGTCGATGGCCTGCTCCACGTGACCGACATCGCCTGGCGCCGCATCAATCACCCGAACGAGGCGCTGCAGATCGGCCAGCCGGTGAAGGTGCAGGTGATCCGGTTCAACCCGGAGACCCAGCGCATCAGCCTCGGCATGAAGCAGCTCGAAGCCGATCCGTGGGAGGGCGTGGCCGCCAAGTATCCGGCGGGAGTGAAGTTCTCCGGCCGTGTCACCAACATCACCGACTACGGCGCCTTCGTGGAGCTGGAGCCGGGGGTCGAGGGGCTCGTGCACGTCTCGGAGATGTCCTGGACCAAGAAGAACGTCCATCCGGGCAAGATCGTCGCCACCAGCCAGGAAGTGGAGGTGATGGTGCTGGATGTGGACGCCTCCAAGCGCCGCATCTCGCTCGGCCTCAAGCAGGTCAGCCGCAACCCCTGGGAACAGTTCGTGGACGACCATCCGGTCGGCACCGAGGTCGAGGGCGAGATCCGCAACATCACCGAGTTCGGCCTGTTCATCGGCCTGTCGGCGGATATCGACGGCATGATCCACATGTCCGACCTGTCTTGGGACGAGCCGGGCGAACTCGCCATGGCGAAGTACAACAAGGGCGACATCATCAAGGCGAAAGTGCTTGACGTTGATGTAGAAAAGGAACGCATCAGCCTCGGCATCAAGCAGTTGCAGGACGATCCTGCGGCGAGCGTGCTGGACAAGGTGCACAAGGGCGACATCGTCACCTGCGTGGTGACGGCGGTGCAGTCCAACGGCATCGAGGTGAAGGTGGACGAGGTGTTGACCGGCTTCATCCGCCGCGCCGAACTCGCCCGCGACAAGTCCGACCAGCGACCCGACCGCTTCGCCGTGGGCGAGAAGGTGGACGCGAAGATCACCGCGGTGGATCGTGCGGCACGCAAGCTCTCGCTCACCATCAAGGGCAAGGAGATGGAGGAGGACAAGCAGGCCATCGTCGAATATGGCAGCTCGGACTCCGGCGCCTCGCTTGGCGACATCCTGGGAGCGGCCATCCGGCGACGCAACCAGCAGGCCCAGACCGAGAACTGAGCCGACACCAACATGACCAACGGGCGCCGCGGCGATGCCGCGGCGCCCGAATTGTGTACGAAGCCAAATCGAATCTCACCTCAAAATCTTGTCTTGCCAATGGCTTATGCTTGACGGGTGTGGTTGCGTTCTGGCACGTTGCGGCTTCACATTGGTGGGGTGGCCCGGTGGGCGGCCATGAAATCATGACCAAGTCCGAATTGATCGCCGAATTGGCCACGGCGAACCCGCATCTGATGGCGCGGGATGTGGAATCCATCGTGGCCGCCATCTTTGACGAGATCACGATCGCCCTCGCCCGCGGCGAACGGGTGGAGCTGCGGGGCTTCGGCGCCTTCACCGTGAAGCACCGCAGCGCGCGGACCGGGCGCAACCCCCGCACCGGCGGCGCGGTGCCGGTGGACGAGAAGGCGGTGCCTTTCTTCAAGGCCGGCAAGGAGTTGCGGGAACGGGTGAATCGCGGCAAGCCCGCCCGCGGCGCCAATCCGGCCGAACGCCTGTCCGCCTGACGAGATGGCCGGTTGCGCCTGATCCTCGCCTTGCCGTTGCTGCTGTTGCTGGTGCTGTTCGCCTTGTCGAACCGCCAGAACGTGGATCTCGGTCTCTGGCCGACGAATTTCGCGCTCCAGGCCCCACTGTCGCTGACCATCCTGCTGGCCATGGGGCTTGCCTTCCTGCTGGGCGGCCTGCTGGTCTGGCTCGGCTCCTTCGGCCTGCGCCGCCGGGCGCGGCGGGCGGAGGCGGCGCTGCATCTGCTGGATAGCGAGGTGGAGCAGTTGCGCGCCCGTTCGCCCGCCCCGCCGCCGCCCGTTTCCTGACAGGCATGCGTGACGTGGACACAGCGGGGACGAGCCGCCTGATCGCGGCGCTGGACACGGCGGATCCCGCCCGCGCGCGCGCATGGGCAGAAGCCGTCGCCCCCTATTGCGGCCTGCTGAAGCTGGGGCTGGAATTCTTCCTGGCGAACGGGCCGGCCGGCGTGCGCGCGGTGTCCGACCGCCCTGTTTTTCTCGACCTGAAGCTGCACGACATTCCCAACACCGTCGCCGGCGCGGTGCGCGCAGTGCTGCCGCTCGCGCCGCGGATGCTCACGCTGCACGCGGCCGGTGGCGCGGCGATGATCGCCGCTGCACGGGAAGCAGCCGAGGCCGCCGGCGCCGCGCGGCCCGTTCTGCTTGCGGTGACGGTGCTCACCAGTCTGGATGCCGCCAACTTGCGCGCCACCGGCATCGCCGACGACCCTTCGCCGCAGGTACTGCGCCTCGCCCGGCTCGCGCTGGCCGCAGGGGCGGATGGCCTCGTATGCAGCGCGCGGGAAGTGGCGATGCTGCGTGCGGCCCTGGGCGCCGCTCCGGTGCTGGTCGTGCCGGGCATCCGTCCCGCCGGAAGCCGGGCCGACGACCAGGCCCGCACCACGACACCCGCCGCCGCCATCGCCGCCGGGGCGGACTGGCTCGTGGTGGGCCGCCCGATCACCGGCTCCCCCGACCCTGGCGCCGCTGCCGCCGCCATCGCCGCCGGCATGGGCTGATGGCGCACGCGAAAATCTGCGGGATCAACGACCCGGCGGCGTTCGACGCCGCGGTGACGGCCGGGGCAAGCCATGTGGGCTTCGTGTTCTTTCCGCCCTCCCCACGCTTCGTTACGCCCGCCGTCGCGGCCTCGCTGTCGGTGCGCCACCCGGGTGGTCCGCCGCGCGTGGGCCTGTTCGTGAACCCGACAGAGGCCGAGATCGCCGCCGCTCTGGCCGCGCTGCCGCTCGATGTGTTGCAGATCTATGCGTCGGCCGACGCGGTTCGGGCGATGCGCGCCCGATTCGGCGTAAAAGTGTGGCAAGCCGTCGGCGTGGCTGCGCCGGACGACCTGCCAGCGGACGCCTCCGGCATCGATGGGCTGCTGATCGAGGCGAAAGCGCCACCGGGCGCCACACGCCCCGGCGGCAACGCGCGGCCGTTCGACTGGTCGGTGCTGGCCGGCTGGCGGGCCCCTGCACCCTGGGTTCTGGCCGGCGGACTCACGCCGGAGAACGTCGCCGCCGCCGTCCGCATGACCGGCGCGGAGACCGTCGATGTCTCCTCCGGCGTCGAGCGCGCGCCGGGCGTGAAGGATCCGGCGCTGATCCGCGCCTTCATCGCCGCCGCGCGCGGCAACCAGAACGGCATCGCCAGGCGGGCGTGACCGGACGGCACGGCTGCGCTAAGACGGCGGCAACTGGAGATCCGATCGTGAACCACCCCATTCCTGCCGGCGTGAACAGCCTGCGCAACGGCCCCGATGCGCGCGGCCGCTTCGGCGGCTTCGGCGGCCGCTTCGTCGCCGAGACGCTGATGCCGCTGATCCTGCAGGTCGAAGCCGCCTATGACGCGGCGAAGGCCGACCCGGCCTTCCGGCGCGAACTGGACTACTATCTTGCCCACTATGTGGGCCGCCCCAGCCCGCTGTGGTTCGCGGAACGGCTTACGCGCGCGCTCGGCGGAGCGAAGATCTATTTCAAGCGTGACGAGCTGAATCACACCGGCGCGCACAAGATCAACAACTGCATGGGCCAGATCCTGCTGGCCCGCCGCATGGGCAAGACGCGCATCATCGCCGAAACCGGCGCGGGCCAGCACGGCGTGGCAACCGCCACCGTCTGCGCGCTGTTCGGCCTGCCCTGCGTGGTCTACATGGGCGCGACCGACATCGAGCGGCAGAAGCCCAACGTGTTCCGCATGAAGCTGCTGGGCGCCGAGGTGAAGCCCGTCACCTCCGGTGCCGCCACGCTGAAGGATGCGATGAACGACGCGCTGCGCGACTGGGTCGCGAATGTGGAAGATACGTTCTACCTCATCGGCACCGTGGCCGGCCCGCACCCCTACCCCGCCATGGTGCGCGATTTCCAGTCGGTGATCGGGGATGAGGCCAAGGCGCAGATGCACCAGGCCGAGGGAAGGCTGCCCGATGTCGCGGTGGCCGCGATCGGCGGCGGCTCCAACGCGATGGGCCTGTTCCACCCGTTCCTGGATGATCCCTCGGTACGGCTGATCGGCGTGGAGGCTGCCGGGCGCGGCCTCGATACGCATGAACACGCGGCAAGCCTCTCGCGCGGCCGCCCCGGCGTGCTGCACGGCAACCGCACCTACCTGCTGCAGAACGAGGACGGACAGATCGAGGAGGCGCATTCCATCTCCGCCGGGCTGGACTATCCCGGCATCGGGCCCGAACACGCCTGGCTGCACGAGATCGGGCGCGTGGAATACGTAGCCGCCACCGATGACGAGGCGCTCGCCGCCTTCCAGCTCTGCACCCGCAGCGAGGGCATCATCCCCGCTCTCGAACCCGCCCACGCGCTGGCCCATGTGGCGAAGATCGCCCCCGCCATGGACAGGGAGAAGATCATCCTGATGAATCTGTGCGGCCGGGGCGACAAGGACATCTTCACCGTCGCCCAGCATCTGGGGGTGTCGCTGTGAGCCGCATCGCCGCGCGCTTCGCCGCGCTGACGCAGCAGCGCCGCGGAGCGCTGATCCCGTTCCTCGAAGCGTACGATCCCGATCCCGAGACCTCCATGGCCATCCTGCGCGGCATGCCCGCGGCGGGGGCGGACCTGATCGAGATCGGCATGCCCTTCACCGACCCGATGGCCGACGGCCCCACCATCCAGGCCGCCGGCAAGCGCGGGCTCGCAGCCGGCGCCACGCTCGCCCGCACGCTCGCCATGGTGGCCGCATTCCGCAAGGCCGACGCCGAAACGCCGGTGATCCTGATGGGCTACCTCAACCCCATCCTCTCCTACGGCCCGGAACGCTTCTGCGCGGATGCCGCACGTGACGGGGTGGACGGCCTCATCATCGTCGATCTGCCGAGCGAGGAGGCCGACCTGCTGGCCGGACACGCCGCCGCGCACGGGCTCGATATCATCCGCCTCGTCGCCCCCACTACCGACGATGCCCGGCTGCCGAAGGTGCTCGCCGGCAGCTCGGGCTTCATCTATTACGTCGCGATCACCGGCATCACCGGCACGCGCAGCGCCACGGCCGCGCAGCTTTCCGCCAACATCCCGCGCATCCGCCGGGTGAGCGACCTGCCTGTGGCCATCGGCTTCGGCGTGCGCACCCCGGCGCAGGCCGCCGAAGCCGCGCAGATCGCCGATGCCGCCGTGGTCGCCTCCGCCCTGATCGAGACGCTGGCGGCCAGCCTCGACGATGCCGGCCGGGCCCGGCCCGGCACGGTGGAGAAGGTGCTGAACCAGGTGCGCGATCTCGCCGCCGGTGTGCGCGGCGCGCGGGTGGCGGCATGAGCTGGCTCACCGAATACGTCCGCCCGAAAATCCGCACGCTGCTGGGGCGTCGGGAAGCGCCGGACAACCTGTGGCACCAGTGCCCCGCCTGCCAGCAGATGATCTTCCACCGCGACCTGATCAACGGGCTGAAGGTCTGCCCGCATTGCGGCCACCACATGCGCGCCACCGCCACGGAGCGGCTGACCTGGACGTTCGATGACAGCGGCTTCACCCGCATCGACCTGCCGAAGGCCCCGCCCGACCCGCTGCGCTTCCGCGACCAGAAGCGCTACACCGACCGGCTGCGCGAGGCACGCGAAGCCAACAAGACCGATGACGCGATCCTCGTCGCGCACGGCACCATCGGCGGTCACAAGGCCGTGGTGGCGGCGATGGAGTTCGCCTTCATGGGCGGCTCGATGGGGGCGGCAGTGGGCGAGGGGCTGGTGGCCGCCGCCCAGCTTGCCGTATTGCAGGACGCGCCGCTGATCGTCGTTACCGCATCGGGTGGCGCGCGCATGCAGGAAGGCGCGATCAGCCTGATGCAGATGCCACGCAGCATCATCGCAAGCCGCATGGTGAAGGAAGCCGGCCTGCCCTACATCGTGCTGCTGACCGACCCCACAACCGGCGGGGTGACGGCAAGCTTTGCCATGCTGGGGGACATCCAGATCGCCGAACCCGGCGCGATGATCGGCTTCGCCGGCGCCCGCGTCATCGAGCAGACGGTGCGCGAGAAGCTGCCCGACGGGTTCCAGCGCGCGGAATACCTGCTCGATCATGGCATCATCGACATGGTGGTGAAGCGCACGGACATGCGGGACACGCTGGCCCGGCTGATCGACCTGCTGCGGATGAAGAACGCAATGCCGGAAACGGTGCCGGCGGCGTGAGCGGCCGCGTAGAAGGTCTCGTCGCCCGCCTGCACGGCCTGCATCCGCGGCTGATCGATCTCAGCCTCGATCGGCTGCGCGGTCTTCTCGCGCGGCTCGATCATCCGGAGCAACGCCTGCCGCCGGTGATCCATGTGGCCGGCACCAACGGCAAAGGCAGCACTTGCGCCTTTCTTCGCGCGATGAGCGAGGCGGCCGGCCTGCGCGTGCAGGTGTACACCTCCCCGCATCTGGTGCGCTTCAACGAGCGTATCCGCCTCGGCGGCGGTCTCGTCTCCGATGTTGCACTCGGCGATGCGCTGGAAGAAGCGGAGGCGATCAACGCCGGCGCGCCGATCACTGTGTTCGAGATGATCACGGCCGTCGCCCTGCTGCTGTTCTCCCGCGATCCGGCCGATCTGTGCATCCTGGAAGTGGGCCTGGGTGGCCGGTTCGACGCGACCAACGTGATCCCGCCGCCGATTGCCTGCGCCATCGCCTCCATCTCGCTCGACCATCAGGAATTCCTGGGCGACTCGCTTGCCGCCATCGCCGGCGAGAAGGCCGGCATCCTGAAACCGGGCGTTCCGGCCGCCACGGGTACCCAGCCGGAAGAAGCCGCCGTGGTGATCGCCGCCCAGGCCGCGGAACTCGGCGCGCCGTTGCTGCTGCGCGGACTGGACTGGCAGATTACCCCCACCCCCCACGGCGCCCGCTACACCGATGCGTACGGCGCGCTGGACCTGCCCCGCCCGGCCCTGCCCGGCCCGCACCAGTTCGAGAATGCCGGCATCGCGCTCGCCGCCCTGCGCGCCTCCCGCCTGCCCGTTCCAACCGCCGCGCAGGCTTCCGGCATCGGCCGCGCCGAATGGCCGGCCCGGCTGCAACGCCTGCACGGCAGGCTCGCCGTGATGCTGCCGGCGGGCTTCGAACTCTGGCTGGATGGCGGGCACAACCCCGGTGCCGGCCAGGCGCTCGCCGCCCATCTCGCCACCTGGTCGGACCGGCCCACGCATCTCGTCGTCGGGATGAAGCAGAGCAAGGATGCCGCGGCCTTCCTCGCCCCGTTGCTGCCGCTGGCGGCCACAGTCTGGGCCGTTGCCGAACCCGAGCAGTACCTGGCCCTGCCGGTGGATGCCATCATTGCCGCTGCGAGCGGCCACGCAATGCCCGGCCCCACGGTCGCCGAAGCTCTGCGCGCCCTTGCCCAGGCCACCCCGCCCGCCCGCGTGCTGATCTGCGGCAGCCTGTATCTGGCCGGGGAAGTACTGAAGGCGGACAACAAGCAGAGTTGCGAGGCGCTGTCTTTGTGAAGTGCAGCGGATGGCGTCAACGGCCCGGTTTCCCGCCTCCTCTCAAGATTGCACCGAGCCATGCCACGACTGCCAACAAGGCAACGGCGGTGGACGTGCGGGTATAGGGAGGGCGATAGGTGAAGTGAATCATGCTGTCACCCGTTGGCAGCGGCACGGATTGGAAGATCGCTCCAGCCCGGGTGACGGGGGCGCTTACGCCGTTTACATGTGCGCCCCAGCCAGCGAAGAAAAGCTCGTGGCGAATCAAACGCGCCGGAGCGGTGCAAGAGACTCGTACGGCCTGCCGGCCGCGCGGCTGCAAGCGGCACGGGCCGCCCGAGATGGCGAAATAGGGCGCAGGATCGGGTAAACGATAGACATCTGCTGTCGCATTGCGAAACACACGCACCGGTGCCAGGCCGGTCGGTGGCGATATCAGGCTGACGATGGGCACGCGGCCCGGCAACTGCCGTGTGCCGATGGAAGCGTGAACACCGATCGCCCGCCCCAGCCAGATTATCACCGGGCTCCCGACGTCATGGGTGATACGGAAATGCACCACAGCCCGCGGCGGCAGCGTGAGGGTCGGGCGAAGAGGAATGGTGAGCGGCAGGTTGTCCAGCACCCCACGCAGATCGGCACTTCCCTGCGCGCAACGGCTCCCGGCACACAATCGCAGCACCAGATGGCCGCTCGCCGCGCCCGCATAGGTACCGACAACCACGCCGGCTGCATCGGCCTTCACGCCGGCGGCTGGAACAGGTGACAGCGTGCCGGACACCACCTGCCCCGCGTCCAGCCGCACCCAGGAGGAGAACCGATCGGATATCGGCAGTGAGATCGCACGTCGGAATGGGTTTATTCCCGGCGGAGCCAAAATGTAGCGCACGCAGATGGCTTTGTAGCTGCCCAGGTGCCGCCGCAACTCCGCCGTCTGATCAGGGCGGCCGGTACGCCCGCGGGGCTCGGAGCCGGTGAACATTATCGGGTTGGCATAGGGATCAAGCCGATGGGTAATAAAGTGTGCCCAGTCGAGCGGCAGAGGCAGCTGAGTGCCATTGATGGCGGCAAGCCGAAACATCGCCGGATAGTTCACTCCGAGCGGCCCCAGCGTGTACAGGCGCGAGAGATGTTGATGCGCTTTCAGAAACGACACGACACCAAGATCGATCCGCCCGCGCCGCACACCGGCTAATTGCGGTAGACTGATCAGAACTATAGCTTCCAACAGCATGATTCCAGCTGCCAGCCACGCGCGAGCCGGCGTAGGTGGTGCAGCCAGCACCGCCAGCAAAAGCCAGACAAGCCCGGCGCTTCCGATGACCGAGGCCACCGCAAAGAACATTGCCACTTGCGAGTTGGCAAGCACCACTCCCGCCGACGACAGCAGCATCCCGACGGCAACCACGATGATTAAAACACAACCTGTCATAGATCGACGCAGCAGCCACAATCCCCGGCGCCAATCGGCCAGGGCGCAGGCCGCCAATACGAACACAGCGAAGGAGGTGGAGGGAATGGCGAACCGCATCGCATTGGCAGCGGATACGCCGGGAATTAAATTGACCAGTGCAATAGTGCCCGGAAATCCGAAACTGCGGGCCTGCCACAGGAATGCCCACGCCAATAAGACCCACCGCAACAGCGCATGTGGCACCCGTCGGCCAAGTGTGTTCAACACCGCGATCAATGCCAACAATGTCGGCAGCACGCCAATCCACCCGCCGACCTGCCCCCAAAATCGCCAGATCAACCCGCCGGACCCCCCCTTTGGCACCACGCCAAACGGGCCGAAGATGTACGGGAAAAGCGGAAAGGCCGTCATTTCGCGCGGCAGCGACGCTTGGGCAAAAAAACCAGCGTGGTTGCCGACGAACCCGGCCCGTAGATACAGCAAGAACGGAACGATCAACGGCAATGCCACGCACAGACCGATCATCGTCGCCAGCAGGAGTTTCCTTGCAAACCGGACCGCGGCATCCTGCGGCAAAGACAGCAACACGCACATCGACCAAACCACGGCAAGCAACCCATCGAAATAGGCCACCTCCGGAAAGCCAGCATAAAGCGAATAGCTGACCGCTATCACGATCAATGACCAGCCGAGCGGCGCGCCCTCCACAGCGGCTCGCCGTGCGCGTTCCACCCCAAGCAGCAGCAACGACAGGAACGGAAGCGGCGCAATGGGAGCGTGAGGCACCAGAATAAACGCTCCGTTCAATGCAAAAAGACCTGCACCAACCAGAGCAGAGAACCGTCCCAATCGTAGTTCGATCAGTAGCGCGTACGTGAAAAGTCCACATAGAATCTGCAGCGTCAGCCGCAGCCATAACCAGCCTGACCAGAAATGCAGGAGCAGGACGAAAGGCAGGAAGAGCGACGACGTTTGCATTTCTGCCGCAAGCGGCATGCCCACGCCGGTAAAGGGATTCCACCAAGGAATGATGCCGTGAAGCCAGTCCTGCGCACTCAGATGGCCCAACGGCTGCGTAATGTAGCCGACATCCGGATCAAGCCATCCAGCAGCGCCTTTCAGCAGATTCCCGCCAAGCCCGTTTCCAAGACCACTGAGCAACAGAGCAGGGTCCGGATTGAAAACACCAGTGAGTGCCAGCACATTTGCGGTGACCGGCAACAGGATCAGCAGGAGGATCGGCAAGGCATGCGGGTTGCGTGCGATCCGCTGCTCCAGGCTCCCAGCTCCGAACATTCGCCCCGAGTTCCGCTCGCCCTACCCCGCGCAGGTGTCGGATCAAATCCAGCCGCCATCCACCACGAATGTCTGGTTCGTGCACATGCGGCTGTCATCCGATGCCAGGAACAGCGCCATCCGCGCTATATCTGGCGGATAGACCTTCTCCTTCAGGCACTGGTTCCTCATCAGATCCGCCTCGGCCTCGGGCGTCAGCCACAGGCTGATCTGCCGTTCCGTCATGATCCAGCCGGGAATGATGCAGTTCACCCGGATATGGTCCGGCCCCAGGTCGCGCGCCATTCCCCGCGTCAACCCCTCGACGGCCGCCTTGGACGAGGTATAGGCCGGCATGCCGCCCTGGCCGATATGCCAGCTGCACGAGCCGAAATTGATGATCGAGCCGCCGGCGGCGGCCTGCATCATCGGGGCGATCGCCTGGATGGCGAAGAACTGGTGCCGCAGGTTCACCGCGACCCGGTCATCCCAGTACTCGGCCGTCACCTCCTGCCAGGGATGGCGCTGGTCATGGGCGGCGTTGTTCAGCAGCACGGTGAACGGCCCGACCTCGGTCGCCAATTCCCTGATCACGGCCTGGAAGGCCGCCACATCCCGCACATCGGCATGGCGATAGGCGGGTTCTGGATGGCCGGCCGCCTTCACCTTCGCGCACACCTCCTTCGCCGGCGCGTCCGCGATGTCGAGGAAGCCGACATACGCGCCCTGGGCCGCGAAATGCGCGACCAGCGATTCGCCGATGCCGGAGGCGCCGCCGCTGATGAACACGCGCTGTCCGCGCAGGCTGGGATAGGTGGCGAAGCGTGCGGGATCGGCCATGATATGGCTCTCCTTCAATGAAATCGCGGTGGAAGCGCTCAGGCGCGGCGATAGGCCCGGTATTCGCGGCGAACGACCTCCAGCAACTCCTCCACCGAGGTTTCGGCCGAACGCCGCTCGAACGTGATCTGCCCGTGCTGCACCAGGATCACCCGGTCGCAGATCTCCAGCGTCTGGGCGTAATTATGCGCGATCATCGCGATCGACAGATCCCCGCGCGCCTTCAGCCGCATCAGCAGGTCGATGATCAGCCCGGCCTCGCGTGCGCCCATCGCCGCCAGCGGCTCGTCAAGCAGCAATATCTTCGCCTTCGAATACACCGCGCGCGCCACCGCGACCGCCTGGCGCTGCCCGCCCGAGAGCATTGCCACCTCCTCGTCCACCGAGGGGACGGTCACACCGATGTCGTCGAGGGCCTCGTTCGCGCGCCGGCGCATTTCACGGTTGTTAAGAAGGCGAAACGGCAGGCCGCCGACCACTTCCCGGTTGAGGAACATGTTGTGATAGACCGAGAGTGTGTTGATCAGCGCCAAATCCTGATAGACGCACTCGATCCCGAGTTCGCGCGCATGATCGACCGATCGCAGCGCCACCGACTGCCCCTGCACATGCAGCTGGCCCTCGGTCGGCGCATGGAAGCCGGTCAGGATTTTCATCAGCGTCGATTTGCCGGCGCCGTTGTCGCCCAAGATGCCGAGCACCTCGCCGTGGTTCAACGTGACCGACACGCCGTTCAGCGCCGTCACCGCGCCGAAGCGCTTGACGATGTTCTCCGCCCGCAGCGCCTCCGTGCCGTTCATGCCGGCGCCGTTTCCGCTCCCGCCGCTCATGACCGGCCTCCGTTGCGCATGCGGCCAAGATAGATGTTCGACGTCATGGCGATCAGGATCGCGGCGCCGATGATCATGTCGAAGGTGAAGGCGTTGATGCCTTGCAAGGTGAAACCGTCCTGCAGCACACCCAGCACCACCGCGCCGAGCAGGCCGCCGATGATGGTGCCCGATCCGCCGGTGAGCGCTGTGCCGCCGATCACGCCCGATGCCACGGCCAGGAACATGATGTTGCTGCCGCCGGCCAGCGGGTCGGTCGAACCGATGCGGAAGGCTTCAAGGATGCCGGCAAACCCCGCGAGCGTGGCCGTCAGCATGAAATTGCCGACCTTGATGCGGTTCACATGGATGCCCGCTTCCGCCGCGCCGATCAGGTTGCCGCCGACCGCGATGGTGTGCATGCCCCAGCGTGTGCGCCGCAGCACCATGTGCCCCACGAAAACGATCAGCACCGCCCAGATGATCTCGGCATAGGGCGCGTTGCCCATGATGTAGGACAGCGCCGGGCCGCCCACGGTATTGGCCGGAAACCCGCGGGAGATCGTCAGCGTCAGCCCGTTGATCAGGAACAGCGTGCCAAGCGTGGTGATGAACGACGGCACGCCAAGCTTCACGGTGATCATGCCGATCGTGAACCCGATCATCGCGCAGACCATCAGCGCGAGGATGATGCCGACAATAACCGGCAGCCCGGCCTGTGCGGCGAAATAGACGATGAATGGCGCGAGTGCGAAGGTCTGCCCGGCGGAAAGATCAATCTCCTTGCAGATCAGCAGCATGATCTCGCCGCAGGCGATGATGGCCGGGGCCGCGATGAACTGCGAAAGCGTCTGGAGATTGGCGCTGCTGACGAAGTTGTCGTTCGTCAGCTCGAAATACACAACGAGTGCGATCGCCACCACGATCACGCTCGCCTCGCGCCAGATCAGAAAGCGCTGGAGTACGCTGCCCCGCCGCGCCTGCGCCTTGGCAGGGGGCGCCGCCATGGCGCCCCCCACCGGATTGCCTTCCCCGGCCATCCCCGCGCTCAGCCGGCGATCGGGCCGGTGTGCGGCACGATCATCTGCGCCGACGCCGTGCCTTCGTAGCGTGAATGCGTGGTCAGGTACGGCTTGACGCTGCCCTTCACCACGAATTTCAGGCCGGTGTTCACGTTGGCCGGGCCGACCAGGCCGCCGGACGCCTTGAACATGAACATTTCCATCACCGTGTAGAACCCTTGCAGATAGGGCTGCTGGTCGATGGCGAAGCCCATGATGCCCGCGTTGATCAGTTGCAGGGTCTTCGGCAGCAGGTCGAAGCCGCCGCCATGCACGCCCTTCTTCGCCAGGCCGTACTGCTGCATCACCTGGGCCACGCCCTGGCTGCTGCCGCCATCGACGGCGAACATGCCCTTCACCTTCTGGTGGCCGAGGTAATAAGCCTGGATTTTCGAAAGCGAGACGTTCACCGTCGGGTCGGTCGCCACCACGTCGTACTTGATCTTCGGGCCGTATTTCTTCAGCGCGGCCACCGCGCCGTCGATGCGCGGCTGGATGTTGAGCTGGCCCGGCGTGGCGATGAACAGCACCACCGGCCCCTCGCCCACCAGCTTCACGATGCGCATGCCCATCTGGTAGCCGGAGTTGAACAGGTCCTGGCCGATATAGGCGAGACGCTTGTTGGGGCTGCCGGCCGGGGCATCGGCGTTGTAGCTGAACACCGGGATGCCGGCATCCATCGCCCGTGCGGTTGGTGCGTCGAAGCCTTTCGGATCGACGATCGCGACGCCGATCGCATCGGCCTTGCCGGCGATGGCGGCATTCATCGAATTCACCATCTGCGCGACGTCGCTGATTTCCGAGCCCGTCCACTGATAGGAGCAGCCGAGCACGGCGCAGGCGTCCTGGATGCCGTACACCGTCGGCACGAAGAACGGATTGCTTGTCACGTGGTTGACGAACACGAACTTCCATTTCGGATGGCTCGGGAACGGCCCGCCGGTCGCCGCATGCGCCTGCGTCACCGCCCCGCCCAGCATCGTGGCCGCCGCACCCAGCGCCGCCCCGCCGAGGACTCCACGCCGGCGCAGCCGGCTTTCGATCGCCGCCACCAGTTCGTTCTTGGGCCCGGCTTCCTTCGATTCGTTGCTCATTGGCTCCCTCCGTTGCAATATCAGATCGAAATGCCGGAGCTTGCATGGCGGATGCCGGAACGCCTGTCCCGTTGATCCGCCGATCGACCGCGATCGTATGAAGCGCGTCGATCCTCCCAAGGTGCAATCGGCTTCGCGCAAAGCACATGGGCTTCGCAAAGCTGATTGTTTGTGCTTATTTTTTTTAACGTCGAACTCCGACGAATTCGTCAGACAATAAGCAGCGCCCGCCAGTGGCGTCAAGGCACGGCAAATTGGGCTTCAAGCGAGGGTTCGGGCCAAGGTTCGCACCCAGGTCCGGGGATGGTGGCATGAGTGTAGCGCGTGTCAATTCGGCACTGATCCGCAAGATCAATACCGCGCGTCTGTTCCACGCGCTGCGGGAGAACCCGGATATTTCCCAGCGCCGGCTGGCGGCCCTCACCGGCATCGATGCGGCGACGGTGTCGATCATCGCGACCCAGCTTGAAGCCGGCGGCATCGTCCAGCGCGGATCGGTCCGTCGTTCCGGCCGGGCCGGGCGGCCGGAAGCCGCGTTGCGCCTCGCCCCCGATGGCGGATGGCTGATCGGTGCGGGGATCGAGCCGGATGTGATCCGCCTGGTGGCCACGGGCCTCGATGGCCAGGTGCGGGCACGGCTGAATGTGGCCGGCACCCAGTCCGTCGATGCCGCGCTGGCCGCCTTGCGGGCCGGCGTCGATCGGCTGCTGGCCGATTGTGGCGTGGACTACGAGTCGCTCAGCGGCATAGGGGTGGGCGTGCCGGGGTTGATCGACACTGCCGGCCAGGTCCTGCTGGCCCCCAACCTGGGCTGGCGCAACGTGCCCGTCGCCGGGATGCTGAGCGACCGGTTCCCCGTGCCGGTCCATGTGGACAACGATACCAAGGCCGCCGCCCTGGCCGAGCATCTGTTCGGCGACTGTCGGGGCGTGCAGGATTTCATTTTCATCCACGGCCATTCGGGCATCGGCGGCGGCGTTTATCTGATGGGCAATCTCTACCGTGGCGCCGGCGGTCTTGCCGGAGAGATCGGCCACATGAAGATCGTCCCCGGCGGCCGACCGTGCGGCTGCGGCGGGCGAGGCTGTTTCGAGGCCTACGTCTCCGAACCGGCGATCCGCCTGCGCCTGGCGGAAAAGGGCCGCACCCTGGCCGATGCCGAGGTCATCGCCCGCGCCGCGGCAATAGGAGACCCGGTGGTGTTGGCGGTACTGGCCGAGGCCGGGGAGCATCTGGGCTTCGCCTTGGGCAACCTCATCAACATCTTCAATCCCGGCCGCATCGTGCTCGGCGGCAATCTTGCCGCACTTGCCGAGCACATGCTGCCGGCCGCGCATGCCGTCATGGCCGTTAATGCGCTGGCGGTTATGCAGGCGGGGGCCGGCATCCTGGTCTCGCCGCTGGGTAATGATTCGGTGCCGATGGGCGGGGTTGCGCTGGCGATGGACGGTTTCCTGGGCCATCCGCGCATCCTCGCCCAGGTCACCCAGCCCCGTCAGCCGGGCCAACCGGAAAAGGCGCTGGCCGAAACGCTCAGCGGATGAGGATGCCCTGCCCGGTCGGCACGGCCAGGATCGGCACACGGTGTTCGGCCGCGAAAGCGTCGAACGCGGCCTTCTGGTCGCGGTGGGTCGCCCATCCATAATCGTCCAGCAGCACCACCGCGCCCGGCACCAGAAAAGGCCAGAAGAACTCCAGCGCGGCGATTTCGGGCAGCACGATGTTCATGTCGATCGACAGATAGGCCACCCGCCGCTCGGCCGGGAAGCCGGCAAGCGTGCCCGGCACCTCCCCGCGCACCAGCCGGCAGCGCGGCCAGGGCGAGAAGTTCGCCGCCGCCCGGTCGAAACACTCCTCGTAGGAATGCGCGTTGTGCCAGCCGCCGATTCCCGCGTGCTCCGCGGGGCTCATCTGTGCTTCCGGGATGCCGCGGAAGGTATCGAACAGCCAGAAATCCCTATCTAACGCATTGAAATCAAGCCATTCACAGATGGCGAGCGACAGCATGCCGGTATCAACGCCGCATTCGACGAAATCACCCGGCAGCCGCGCCGCCTGGGTGGCGGCCCATAGCGCGACGTGCACGGCCCAGCGGGCATCGTCCATCCCCTGGGCCTTCTTGTGGCCGCTGTTCCACCCCCGGGCATAGGCCCGCTCGAACCGCGGATCGCCGATGAAATCGGCAGTCTTGCCGAAGGTTCGCAGCCCGAGCCCGTTGAAGCTGTATTCGCGCAGCATGGGCGCGCGGCCAGCCGGATAGACCACTTCACCTTTGTCGTATTGCAAGGCGATGGCGCGTGGCAGCGCATTGGCGTCCATGCCTCGCAATATCGGCCGACAGGTATGAACGGATGGCTACCCCAATCGGGATATTACAAAAATTTCTATATCTCAAAAATTCTGTATCATGTCAGCAGCGCGGCGTGCAGTGCATCCCAGCTTGCCCGATCGGGCGCGCAGAGCAGCCCGCCGGTGATGATCGCGGGGCTGTAGGCGCTGCCGTCGAGTCGGGCGGAATAGCCACCGGCTTCCTTGTGCAGCAGCCAGCCGGGGGCATGGTCCCACGGCAGCAGGCGGTTGAAGAGCAGCAGATGCGCACCGCCCGCCGCGGCAAGGCGGTATTGGTGGGCCGCGCAGCGAAGATCGAACACAGCGGCCAGGCGTGGCAAGCGGGCGCAGACGCGGGATTTCATCGGTTCGGGCATGTAGCGCCACGAGACCATGCCTGCCATCTGTGCCACCGGCACCGGGGTAGCGACGCGCAGATCGGCGCGGGTGCCGTCCGGACGCTCGATCCAGGCGCCGCCATCCAGCAGTGCCAAAGCGGTGTCGTCGGCGATCGGATCGTGGATCGCGGCCGCGACCACCGTTCCACGGCGGATCGCCGCCGCCATCACGCCGAACAGCGGCAGGCCGGCGGCAAAGTTCGCCGTGCCATCCACCGGATCGACGACGAAGGCGAGATCGGCTTCGGCGAGCCCGCCGAGCAGCGACGGATCTGCGGAAGCGGCTTCCTCGCCCACCACCACACAACCGGGGAAGGCCGCGCGCAGGCCGGCGGCGATCATCCGTTCGGCCGCCTCGTCGGCATCCGTCACCAGATCGAGCGGGCCGGATTTCGTCCGCACCATGCCGGGGGCGAGGTTGCGGAACCGCGGCATGACCTCGGCCCGCGCCGCGTCACGCAGCAAAGTGGCCACCCGTTGCAGATCGGCCGGCGTGAAGCTCACGCCTTGCGCTCGAACCGGGCGCGGTCGGCGGGCAGCAGGCGGACGGTGAGCTGGATGGACTGCTCGGTATCCTGCCGCTCGATCACCTCGCCGTGGCGATAGAGCCAGGCGAGACGGGCGCCGTCGGAGGGTGGCAACGCGTAGGCGGCCACCTGCATGCCCTCGGCGATGCGGGTATCGATCATGGATTTCAGGGCCGGCAGCCCTTCGCCGCTCAGCGCCGAGACGGCGATGGCCTCATTGCCGGTATCGTGAACCTGCGCCACGCCGCCCAGCAGGTCGGCCTTGTTCAGCACCTCCACGGTGCGCGCCGTCCAGGCGGGATCGAGCGTGCCCTCCTTCGCCATGCCGTCCAGCACCGCCGTCACATCCATCTTCTGGGCAGCGGTATCCGGGTGGGCGGCATCGCGCACATGCAGGATCACATCCGCCTCCGCCACCTCTTCCAGGGTGGCGCGGAAGGCCGCGACCAGCTCGGTCGGCAGTTCGCTGATGAACCCCACCGTGTCCGACAGGATGGCCGTGCGCCCGGAAGGCAGGTCGAGGCCGCGCATCGTGGGGTCGAGCGTGGCGAAAAGCTGGTCCTGCGCGAACGCCACAGCACCGGTCATCGCATTGAACAGGGTGGATTTGCCGGCATTGGTGTAACCGACCAGCGCGACCACCGGATAGGGTACACGCCGGCGTGCCGCACGATGCAGGCCGCGGGTGCGGCGAACCTGCTCCAGATCCTGTTTCAGCCGCACGATGCGCGTGCCGATCAGCCGCCGGTCCGCCTCGATCTGGGTTTCGCCGGGGCCGCCCAGGAAGCCGAAGCCGCCGCGCTGGCGCTCCAGATGGGTCCAGGACCGCACGAGGCGCGAGCGCTGATATTCCAGATGCGCGAGTTCCACCTGCAGCGTCCCTTCCCGCGTGCGGGCGCGGGCGCCGAAGATATCGAGGATCAGCCCCGTGCGGTCGATCACCTTGCAGCCCCAGGCGCGCTCCAGGTTGCGCTGCTGCACCGGGCTGAGCGCGGCATCCACGATCGCGACATCGACCTGCTGTTCATCGATCGCCAGGCGCAGCCCTTCCACCTGCCCCTCGCCGAGCAGGGTGGCCGGGCGGCGGGCGCGCAGCGGCAGGATGACGGTGTGGACGAGCACAAGGCCGATCGATGCCGCGAGGCCCACGGCCTCGGCCAGCCGCGCCTCGGCGGCGCGGGAGGCCTCGGCGCGGTCCGCCCGGCTCCAGGGCAGAATGACCGCCGCCCTCGCGGGCGGCGGCTGGGCAGGCTCACTGCTCACTGGCGGCCGGGGCGGCAGGATCGCGGGCGGCGCCCTCCACCTTCGTCGCGTCGAACAACTGGATCGGCGCGCCAGGCATGACCGTACTGATGGCATGCTTGTAGACAAGTTGCGTATGCCCGTCACGGCGCAGCAGGACGGAGAAGTTGTCGAACCAGGTGATGATGCCCTGCAACTTCACACCGTTGACGAGGAATACGGTCACGGGCGTTTTGTTCTTTCGCACATGGTTCAGGAACACGTCCTGAACATTTTGCGATTTTTCGGTGGCCACGGGAAAAGTCCTTCTTCTTCTTGTTGGGTCGTTACTGTTTGCGTTCTTGTGCGCGGTGGGCGAGCGTCTGCACCATGCAGCCGGCCGCTTTACCAGAGTAGCAGCCGGCGCACCCGGCGCAAAATGGCAAACGGCGCGCCCGCTACGTGTGGATAAATCGGCAGGTCAGGCAGCGTTCCGCAGGTCGCCTTTCACATGTCGCGCAAACGCTTCGAACAGCCGGCGGGCGACCGGGCCGACCTGCCCGTCGGCGACGGCCGCGCCGTCGATACGGGTGATCGGCTTCACGAAGCTTGTCGCGCTGGTCATGAACGCCTCTCGCGCGGCACGCATGTCCGCCACGCTGAACGCGCGTTCCTCGAACGGCGTGTCGCCCAGCAGGCCGAGCAGGGCCGCCCGCGTGCAGCCGGGCAGGATATGCGCATCAAGGTGGCGCACGCGCAGAACGCCGGCGGCATCGACGATCCAGAAGCTGGTCGCGGCCCCCTCGGTCACCATTCCCTGCACATCGACCAGCACCGCCTCCTGCGCGCCCTGCTCGCGCGCCGCCTGCCGGGCCAGCACGTTGGGCAGCAGGTTGACGCTCTTGATGTCGCAGCGCGCCCAGCGTTCGTCCGGCCGGGTGATCACCGCGGCCGTCCAGCGGTCAATGGTGGCCGGATAGGGCGGGATGCGGCGGATGGTGACGACCAGGGCCGGCGGGATGGCCGCATCGGGGAAGGCATGGTCGCGGCGGGCGACCCCACGGGTGATCTGCATGTACAGCAGCCCCTCGGTGATGCGGTTGCGCCGCGCCACCTCGTGCAGCACCTGGATCAGCGCCGCGCGGCCCATCGGCGCGGGCAGGCGGATCTCCCGCAGGCTGCGCTCCAGCCGGGCGAGGTGCAGGTCCGCGTCGATGAAGCGGCCATTGTAGAGATGCACCACCTCGTAGATGCCATCCCCGAACTGGTAGCCGCGATCCTCGATGTTCACGCAGGCATGGCGCTGCGGCAGGTAGCGGCCGTTCACGTAGGCGATGCGGCTCATGGGAGGTTCCTTGACGGTCAGACGGGGTCCCAGCCGAAGACATCGGCGCTGACGGCGAGCGGCACGAGGTCCGGCTGCAGGGCGGGGGCGGCGTGGGTGGCGATGGTATCGGGTGTCCAGCCCTCGGCGCGATGAATGCCCCGCAGGGGGCGGTTCTGGCCGATCAGGAAGATCTCGTTGTGGCGGGTGGCGAAGATCTGGCCGGTGAAGGCGGCCGCGGCGTCCGAGGCGAGGAACACCGCGAGCGGGGCGTTCTTGTCCGGCGTCATCTGCTGCAGCTTCGCCACCCGCACCTGCTGTTCCGGCGTTTCGGCCGGAATGGAGCTGGTCATCCGGCTCCAGGCAAAGGGGGCGATGCAGTTGGAGCGGACGCCGAAGCGCTTCATATCGAGCGCGATCGACTTGGAAAGCGCGGTGATGCCGAGCTTGGCCGCGGCATAGTTCGCCTGGCCGATATTGCCGATGAGGCCGGAGGTGCTGGTCATGTGCACGAAGGCGCCGGAGCCCTGGGCGCGAAAATGCTCCGCCGCGGCGCGGCTGACGAAGAAGCTGCCGTTGAGATGGACATTGATGACGGCAAGCCAGTCCTCCGGGCGCATCCGGTGGAAAATGGCGTCCCGCAGGATGCCGGCGTTGTTCACCACGATGTCGATGCGGCCGAAATGATCCAGCGCGTCGGCTACGATGCGCTGCGCGGAGGGCCATTCCGCCACGGATTCGGTGCTGATCGCGGCTTCCCCGCCCTGCTGGACGATGATCTGCCGCGTCTGCTCGGCCGGGCTCGCCGATCCGCCCTCCCCGGCCAATGACACGCCGATGTCGTTGATCAGCACCTTCGCCCCGGCTTCGGCCATCGCGACCGCGACCGCGCGGCCGATGCCGCTGCCCGCGCCGGTGACGACGGCGACTTTTCCCGCAAGCATCGGGTGTTGCGGCATATGCGACCTCCGTTTCCGCGCCGGCAGACGTTAGGGGGTGCCAGACGGGTTGTCAGCCCCCGCGGATTGCCCGCCTTCCGGGGGTTTCCGCCCCCGGGGTTGTGTCCCTTTCGCGGCGCCGGTATTCACCGCTTGCCCCTTGACGCCGCCGGCTCTATAGGCCACTTCCGGTAAACAGGACCGTGGTTGTCCGGTTAGTTCCATCAGGATGCCGAAGGAGCGGGCGAGGCGCCCGCGCCGGCCAGGTGCCGAGGATATCGCCATGTTGAGGCTGTCCAAGCTGACCGATTATGCCGTCGTGGTGCTTGTGCGCCTGTCGAGCGGCGATGGGGTGCAGACTTCGCCCGGCATTGCGGCGGCCATCGGCATTCCCGAACCGACGGTGGCGAAGGTGCTGAAAGCGCTGACCTGCCGTGGCCTGGTTACCTCCTCGCGCGGAGCGCGGGGCGGGTACCGGCTGACGCGCCCGCTGCATGCCGTTCCGGTTTCCGACGTGATCGCCGCGATCGACGGGCCCATCGCGCTCACCGCCTGCGTGGACGGCGCCGAAGGACATTGCGAATCCCAGGGTCTGTGCCCGATGGCCGGGCGGTGGGACCCGGTGAACGCGGCGATCCGCGCGGCGCTGGCGGCCATCACGCTTGCCGACATGCAGGAGGCAGCCGTGCCGCGCGCGTTCCGCCTGCCTGCCGACGCGGCCCACCACCTGTCTGCCGCGCCCGCATCCATTCCTCTGTCCGAGTAGAAACCATGCCAGCTGTTGCCGAAACGCTCGATACCGTCCGCTCCGTCACCGGGTCCGGCTACAAGTTCGGGTTCGTGACCGATGTGGAGATGGATCTCGCGCCCAAGGGGCTGAACGAGGGCATCATCCGCCTGATCTCGGCGCGCAAGAACGAGCCGGAGTGGTTGCTGGCGTGGCGGCTGAAGGCTTATGCGGCATGGCAGACGATGACCGAGCCGCACTGGGCGCGGGTGGACCATCCGCCGATCGACTACCAGGATTTGCACTACTACGCCGCGCCGAAGCGCAAGGCGGGGCCGGCAAGCCTCGACGAGGTCGATCCGGAGTTGCTGCGCACGTATGAAAAGCTCGGCATTCCGCTGAAGGAGCGGGCGATCCTTGCCGGCGTGGAGGGTGCGGGGAGCAATGGTAGCAACGTGGCGGTGGACGCGGTGTTCGACAGCGTTTCGGTCGCCACCACCTTTCGCGCGACCCTGGCCAAGGCGGGCGTGATCTTCTGCCCGATCAGCGAGGCGGTGCAGGAGCATCCCGATCTGGTGCGCAAATACCTCGGCTCCGTGGTGCCGGCCGGCGACAACTATTTCGCGGCGCTGAATTCGGCGGTGTTCACCGACGGCAGCTTCGCCTTCATCCCGCGCGGGGTGAAGTGCCCGATGGAGCTGTCCACCTATTTCCGCATCAACGCGCGCAACACCGGCCAGTTCGAGCGGACGCTGATCATCGCCGAAGAGGGCGCCAGCGTTTCGTATCTGGAGGGCTGCACCGCGCCGATGCGCGACGAGAACCAGTTGCATGCGGCGGTGGTGGAACTGGTGGCGCTGGACGAGGCGCGCATCAAATACAGCACCGTGCAGAACTGGTACCCGGGCGATGCGCAGGGCCGCGGCGGCATCTATAATTTCGTGACCAAGCGCGGCGCGTGCCGCGGCGTGCGCAGCCGGATCAGCTGGACGCAGGTGGAGACCGGATCGGCGATCACCTGGAAATATCCCTCCTGCATCCTCCAGGGCGAGGGCAGCGTGGGCGAGTTCTATTCGGTGGCGGTGACGAACAACCATCAGCAGGCCGACACCGGCACGAAGATGATCCACATCGGGCGCAACACCACGAGCACCATCATCTCGAAGGGGATCAGCGCCGGGCATTCGAACAACACCTATCGCGGGCTGGTGCGCATCCTGCCGAAAGCTTCCGGCGCGCGGAACTTCACGCAGTGCGACAGCCTGCTGATCGGCGACCGGTGCGGGGCGCACACGGTGCCCTACATCGAAAGCCGCAATCCGACGGCGAAGGTGGAGCACGAGGCCACCACCTCCAAGATCGCCGAGGATCAGCTTTTCTATTGCCGCTGCCGCGGCCTTTCGGAAGAGGACGCCGTGGGGATGATCGTCAACGGGTTCTGCAAGGACGTATTGAAGGAATTGCCGATGGAATTCGCAGTCGAGGCGCAGAAGCTGCTCGCCGTGAGCCTCGAAGGATCGGTGGGGTAAGGCCATGTTGAAGATCGAGGGTTTGAGCGCGGAAATCGACGGCAAGGCCATCCTAGACGGCGTGAGCCTGACGGTGCCGGACGGCGAGGTGCATGCCATCATGGGGCCGAACGGAGCGGGCAAATCCACCCTCTCCTACGTGCTTTCCGGCCGCGAAGGTTATACGGTGACGAGCGGCACTGCGACATTCGACGGACAGGACCTGCTGGCGATGGAGCCGGAGGCGCGCGCCGCCGCCGGGCTGTTCCTCGCCTTCCAGTATCCGGTGGAACTTCCGGGCGTGGGGAATGCGAATTTCATGCGCACGGCGCTGAACGCGATCCGCCGCGGCCGCGGCGAGGCGGAGCTGGATGCGATCCAGTTCCTCAAGCTCGCCCGCGCCGAGGTGAAGCGGCTGTCGATGCCCGAGGAAATGCTGAAGCGCAACGTGAACGTGGGTTTCTCGGGCGGCGAGAAGAAGCGCAACGAGGTGTTGCAGATGGCGGTGCTGCGGCCGAAGCTCGCCATTCTCGACGAGACCGACAGCGGGCTTGATATCGATGCGCTGAAGATCGTGGCCGAGGGGGTGAACGCGCTGCGCGGGCCCGCCTTCTCGGCGCTGGTGATCACCCATTACCAGCGGCTGCTGGACCATATCGTTCCGGACCGGGTGCACGTGCTCGCAGCCGGGCGGATCGTGCGCTCCGGCGGGCCCGAACTGGCGCATGAGCTGGAAGCGCATGGCTACGCGAACCTTGCGGCCGAGGCGGCATGAACACCGTGCTTCCATCGAGCGTGCTGGCTGCCGGTGCTGCGGGGTTTCTCGCGCGGTTCGAGGGACTTCGCGACCGGCTGCCCGGCGATGCGGCGGTGCGCGAGGCCGCTGCGGACGCCTTCCGTACGGCGGGCCTGCCTTCGGTGCGGCAGGAGGCATGGCGCTACACCAATCTGCGCCCGATGGCGGAGCAGGGTTTTCATGGCCCGCTCACACCCGCGATCGGCGGCACCGACCTGCTGGCGCGGCTTCCGGCGATCGCCGCACCGCGCATCGTACTGGTCGATGGACGATTTCGCGCCGATCTGTCGGTGATGCCGACCGGAATGATGACGGAGAGCTTCGCGGCCGAACCCGCGTTTGGCGGGCTCGCGCGGCCGGAGCGGGAGAGCCTGGCCGCGCTGAACACGATGCTGGCGCAGGACGGCGCGGTGATCACCGTGCCCGCGGGACATGACGGCGGCACGCTGCTGCTGGTGAGCCTTGCGAGCGGCACAGCGGCACGGCCGGTCGCGTTCCATCCGCGGCATGTGCTGAGGCTGGAAGCGGGTGCGCGGTTGACGGTGATCGAGGTGGCGGCGGGCGAGGGCGTGTACCTGCATAACCCGGTGAGCGAGATCACCGTGGGCAAGGATGCGCATCTGGCGCATATCCGGCTGCAAGACGAGAGCCATGACGCATTCCATCTGGCGACCATCTATGCCGATGTGGCGGGTGGCGGCACGTATGATGGATTTTCGCTGATCCTGGGGGCGCGGCTGGGGCGGACGGAGATTCACGCACGCTTGACCGGGACGGGCGCGGCGGCGCATCTGAATGCCGCGCAGCTTCTTGGCGGGACGCAGCATGCGGATTTCACCACGATCGTGTCCCACGACGCGCCCGGCTGCGCTTCCCGCCAGACCGTGAAATCGGTGCTGACCGACCACGCGCGCGGCGTATTCCAGGGGCGGATCGAGGTCGCGCGGATCGCGCAGAAGACCGATGGCTACCAGATGAACCAGGCGCTGCTGCTTTCCCCGGATGCCGAGATCGACTGCAAGCCGGAGCTTGAAATCTTCGCCGACGACGTGAAATGCAGCCACGGCGCGACGGTGGGGGAGCTTGACCCTGAGCAGCTGTTCTATCTGCGCAGCCGCGGCATCGCCCTTGCGGATGCGCGGGCGATCCTGGTGCGGGCCTTCCTGGCCGAGGCGCTCGACCCGATCACGCACGAGCCGGCGCGGGCCGCGCTGGAGCATGCCGTGGAAAACTGGTGGACGAGGCAGGTGGCATGAGCATCGCGACATCCATCAAGCGGCCGACGGCGATGCTGGACGTGGAGGCAGTCCGTGCGGATTTCCCGATCCTGTCGCAGACCGTCCGCGGCAAGAAGCTCGTCTTCCTCGACAGCGCGGCCTCGGCGCAGAAACCGCGCACGGTGATCGCGGCGATGAGCACTACGATGGAAACGCAGTACGCCAACGTCCATCGCGGCCTGCACTGGATGAGCGAACGCACCACCGATGCGTACGAGGGCGCGCGCGATGCCGCCGCGCGGCTGCTGAACGCGCGCGCGCGCGAGGAGATCGTATTCGTACGCAACAGCACCGAGGCGATCAATCTTGTCGCGCACAGCTACGGGCGCGGCGTGATGAAGCCCGGCCAGGCAGTGGTGATCAGTGAGATGGAGCACCACTCCAACATCATCCCCTGGCAGATGCTGCGGGATGCGCATGGCACCGAGATGCGCGTGGCGAAGGTGACGGATGCGGGCGAGCTTGATCTGGAGAGCCTGGCCACGCATCTGGCGGATGGAAAGGTGGGGCTGGTCGCCATCACCCACATGTCGAACGTGCTGGGAACCTATACGCCGGCGCAGCGGATCGCCGCGATGGCGCACGCGGCCGGGGCGAAAGTGCTGTTCGATGGCTCCCAGGCCGCGGTGCACCGGGTGGTGGACGTGCAGGCGCTGGATGCGGATTTTTATGTGTTCACCGGTCACAAGCTGTATGGCCCCACGGGGATCGGCGTGCTGTGGGGCCGGGCTGAACTGCTGGAAGCGATGCCGCCATTCATGGGCGGAGGGGAGATGATCTCCTCTGTCAGCTTCGAGCACAGTACCTGGGCACAGGTGCCGCACAAGTTCGAGGCGGGCACGCCGGCGATCGTCGAGGGCATCGGGCTTGCCGCGGCTATCGCCTATGTGGAGGCAATCGGGTTCGAAGCGATCTCGGCGCACGAGGCGGCGTTGACCGAGCACGCCATCGCCAGCCTTTCCGCGATTCCCGGCGTACGGATTCTGGGCCGGGCGCAGGACCGGGGGGGCGTGGTTTCATTCACGCTGAAGGGTGCCCATGCGCACGACGTGGCCACGCTGCTGGATCGCCAGGGAATCGCCGTCCGCGCGGGCCACCATTGCGCCGAACCGCTGATGCATCGCTTCGGGGTGGAGAGCACCGCACGTGCGAGTTTCGGAATGTATACGACAAAATCCGAAATCGACGCGCTGGCGGAAGCCCTGGAACGGGTGCGGGAGTTCTTCGCTTGATGTTCGACGATCTGCGCGAGCTGTACCAGGAAGTGATCCTCGACCACGGGCGCGCGCCGCGGCACGGGCATCGGCTGGCCGTGTTCGATACCACCGCCAAGGGCGACAACCCGATGTGCGGTGACCGCGTGCAGGTGTGGGTGCGCCTCGATGAGATGAAGCGGATCGCGCAGACCGGGTTCGAGGCGCGGGGCTGCGCGATCTCGGTGGCCTCGGCCGACCTGATGGCCGAGGCGGTGGCGGGCCGCACTTCCACTGAGGCAAAACGGCTGTTCGCCGATTTCGCCACGATGGTGCGCACCGGAAACTGCCCGGATTGCGACGCGGCGATGGAATCGCTGCGCGTCTTTGCCGGGGTGCATGAATTCCCCTCGCGCGTGAAATGCGCCACGTTGCCATGGCACGCGCTGACGGCCGCGCTGGATGGCGGCCAGGAGGTGGCTGATGACTGACTCCCCGCTTGCCGAGCAGCCGCACGCGGCCTGGACGCCGGACGGCGAGACCGCTGGCAAGCCCAGTGAGGCCGCGCTGATCGACGCCATCGCCACCGTGTACGACCCGGAAATCCCGGTGAACATCTACGAGCTTGGCCTGATCTACGCGATCGACATCGGCGATGACGGCCACGTGAAGGTGGAGATGACGCTGACCGCGCCGGCCTGCCCGAGCGCGCAGGAACTGCCGGAGCAGGTGCGCGAAGCCGTGATGGCGGTGCCGGGCGTGACCGGCGCCGAGGTGGAAACCGTGTGGGATCCGCCGTGGGACCAGAGCCGGATGAGCGAGGAAGCCCGGCTGCAACTGAACATGTATTGAGAGGAAGGGCACCGCGATGAGCACGACCCTGCAAGCATCCGATACGCAAGGCAAGAAGCCCGCCCGCGCCCTGCCGCCGCTGATGCGGCTGACGGATGCCGCTGCCGAACGGCTGCGCAAGCTGTATGCGGCTGGTCAGGAGGGAATGCTGCTGCGCATCGGCGTGAGCACGAAAGGCTGCTCCGGCATGTCCTACGACATGAGTTGGGTGAACGCACCGGGCCCGGGCGATGAAGTGGTGACCGACCAGGGGCTGACCGTGCTGGTAGAGCGCAAGGCAAGCCTGTTCCTGATCGGCACGGTGATGGACTACACCGTGGATGCGCTATCTTCGGGGTTCAATTTCGTCAATCCGAACGAGAAGGGCCGCTGCGGCTGCGGCGAGAGCTTCCACGTATGAGTGGCGTGATCTAACGCAACGCCGCCTTCGCGGTGGATGCCAGGAAGGTCGCGGCCACCGGCAAGATCGAATCGTTGTAGTCGAAGTTGGGGTTGTGCAGTTCCCGCCCGCCTGTGGACGGGCCGTTGCCGATCCAGGCGAAGGCACCCGGGATTTCTTCGAGGTACCATCCGAAATCCTCGCTGGCCATGCTGGGCGGCAGATCCCGGCGGACGGTGAGGCCCGCGCCGGCCGCGGCACGTGCGGCAAGCTCGGCCTCGGGTTTCGTGTTCGTCGTGTTGCCCATGCCATGGCGGATTTCGGCGTCCGCCGCCATGCCGAAGCTCTGGGCGATACCCTCGGCGATGCGGCGGATGTCGGCCTCCATCTGGTCGCGCACCGTGCGGCGCAGCGTGCGGAAGGTGCCGCGCATGACTGCCTGCTGCGGGATCTGGTTGGCGGCCAGCCCACCCTCGATCATGCAGATCGACAGCACCGCCGCATCCAGCGGATCGACCGCCCGGGAGACGATGGATTGCAGCGCAACCAGGACATGCGCCGCCGCCAGCACAGGATCGCGCGTCAGATGCGGCATGGCGGCGTGGCCGGCGTGGCCGCGCAGGGTGATGATGACGCGCGCGCCGGAGGCCATCACCGGCCCGTCATGCAGCATCACCGTGCCGGCTTCCAGGCCCGGCCAGTTGTGGTAGCCGAAGATGCGCTCCATCGGGAAGCGTGTCAGCAACCCGTCGGCCAGCATCGATTTTGCTCCACCGTAGCCTTCCTCCGCCGGCTGGAAGACGAAATGGACGGTGCCGGACCAGGAGGCGTCCTGCGCGAGCAGGGCCGCGGCGCCGAGCAGGGACGCGGTATGGCCGTCATGGCCGCATGCGTGCATCACGCCCGGGTTGGCGGAGGCGTAGGGCACGCCGGTGGATTCCGTGATCGGCAGCGCGTCCATGTCCGCACGGAGGCCGACGGCGCGGTTGGAGCCGCCGCGATTGAGGGTGGCGACCACGCCATGTCCGCCGACATTCGCCGTGAAGGGAACGCCAAGTTCGGCCAGGCGCGCGCAGACGAAAGCCGCGGTCTGCGCCTCCTGCAGCGAGAGTTCCGGGTGCGTGTGCAGATGGCGGCGCCAGGTGGTGAGTGTGTCGGCGAGAGACTTGTCCATGGCGCTCCTCGGAGTTCGGCAAGATGTCGCCCGTAAAGGTAATGCGCCCTCGCCATGCCGCATAGAGCCCCTGGGCCGTCAGCGCTCGGATTGATCCGGATCCAGCGACAGCCGGGCTTCGACAATATCGGACTCTTCCGGCAATCGACGCAGGGTGAAGCCCAGGTGGCGGACGAATCCCATCATCGGCGCGTTCTCCGCGAGCACCAGCCCGATGATCCGCTGCACGCCGTGTGCGCGCGCCCAGTCGATCAGCCGTTCCATCAGATGGGTGGCGATGCCCCTGCCCTTCATCGCGGGATGGACGACGGCGGCGAATTCGCCCTCGGTTCCGTCCGTCCCGCGCACGAGGCGGGCAACACCCACCGTCTCCGCAGGGTCGTCGCGCACCGCGACGAAGGCCATCTCCCGCTCGTAATCCACCTGCGTCATGCTGATGATCTGCTCCGGCGGCAGCTCGCGCAGGCTGGTGAAGAACCGCATCCGCACATCCTCCGGCGCGAGGGCGCGGAAGAGTTCCAGATGGGCCTCCGCATCCTCCGGGCGGATCGGGCGGATCACCAGCCGATCCAGCCCTGCCTGGAAACAGCCGGTGAGTTCGGTCGGGTAGGGTGGGATCGACAAACGACCCGGTGGCGCGCCGAAAGGACGCAGCGTGAGCCCGGCATGCGCCGCGACCACGCCGCCCGCGTCAGCGAGCAACGGATTGATCTCGATGGTCGCGATCTCCGGGAAGTCGATGATGAGCTGGCTGATGCGCACCAGTGCGTCGGCCACGGGCGCAGAATCTACTTGTGATCGGTCCGGCGCGGCGGCCAGCGCGGCGGCGACACGGGTACGGGCCATCAACGCGCGGGCCAACGGCAGATTCAACGGCGGCAGATCGACCGCGATGTCATGCGGGATCGCAGCCGGCGTGCCACCCTGGCCAAAGCCTACGGCCATACCGAACACCGCATCGTCATTCACTCGGATCAGCAGTTCCTGCCCATGCCCAGGGTGGCGATGCCTGGCAGACATTATGGGCAGGCCGTAGGCGGTCATCACCGAAAGTGCTTCGTCCTGCGTCAGCGCGAGCCGACCTGCCCGGCGGACCGCAGCGAACAGGCCGCGCACGCCATCCCGGTCCGGCGCCAATGCCAGCACCGTGCGGGGTGGCAATTCGCGCGCGGCGGCGCGACTGCGGCGGCTTTGCACAAGATGCAGCAACCCTCGCACAGCCTGTGCCGGGGCGGCGAAAACAGGCACGCCGGCTTCGACCAAGCGCTGCCGATGCGCGGCGGCGGTGCTCTCCCCCATCACGCAGGCGATCAGCGGGATGCGGATGGTCGCGGCGGTCGCGGCCAATGCCTCGATTCCCGCCGCATCGGATGGGCCGGTGGGCGCATGCACCACCAACACACCCCCCACCTCAGGACAGGCGGCCAGCATGGCTGCAATCTCGGCCAGTCGGGTCGATGCGTCGAGGCCAACATAGATAGGCCCTGCCTCCGCCACTTTCATCCCAACCGGCAGCGCGACGGCTAATGCCTGGCGGGTTTGCGGCGTCAGCCGGGCGAATGCCAGACCGTCGCGCAGCACTGCATCGGCAGCGAAGGCGGCCGGCCCGATCGCATTTGTGACGATGGCGAGACCCTCGTTGCGCAGCGGAGCCGCCCGCGTCAGCGTTTCGGTAGCGGCAAGCAGGTCTTCCAAGGTGGACACGGTGAGGATGCCGGCGCGATGCAATGCCGCGTCAAACACCGCATCCGTCCAGCCCGACGGGTCGGCGAGCAGGCCGCCGGCCCGTATCGCCATCACCGGCCGCAGCCGCGCGGCGGCACGAGCAGCTGAAAGGAAAATGCGACTGTCGCGGATCAGCCGGATATCCAGCAGGATTGCCCCGGTTCCAGAATCGCGCGAAAGCCAGTCCAGCACCATGCCGAAGCCGATGTCGGCGTTACCGCCGATCCCAATCACGTGGCTGAATCCAACCCCGTTCGGCCCCGCCCAATCCAGCACTGCCCTGCACAGCGCCGCCGATTGCGACAGCAATGCCATCCGCCCGGCCGGGGGAGGCAGGTGCGCGCAGGACGCATTCAAGCCGCTTGCCGGCACGGCAATGCCGAACGAGCCTGGCCCCAGCACCCGCACGCCGGTTTGCAGCGCCGCTTCCCGCAGGTTCGGCGCCTGGCCCATCACCACCGCCGCCCATGTGCCGCGTGCGGCCAGGGCCGCCAGCGCAGGGCCGACCGCCTCCGGCGCGCTCGCGATGACGGCGAGATCTGGCGCCAGCGGCAAATCGGCGATCGCCGGGTAGGCCAGGACACCGGCAACAGACGGCCCATCCTGCGCGACGGGCAGGATCGCCCCGCCAAAACCGCCGGCCAGCAGATTTCCCATGACCAGCCCGCCCATGGCCGTGCCGGCGCCGACCACCGCGACGGAAGCGGGACGAAACAGGCTTTCAAGGCGGAAGTGGCCGAATGTTCCGGGGGACCTGATCATCATGTTGCGTTGCAGCATGTGGCGTCACTGGATCATCGATCAACTCTGGCCGGGTTGCCAAACGCACAAAGCTGCCATTGCATGGGCCAGGATGCCATAGCGGCGCGGAGATTTGCATGAAAGACGACCCACGGCTGGATATGGAGATGCGGCAGGCCCAGGCCGCTTACGATGCCGAGGCGGCCAAATACCCACCGATCGAACTGGTCATGCCGTTCGAGGCGTCCCGCGCGATCAATGACACGCTGAACCTGATCGCGGCACAAGGCGGCCCGACGATGGCGGAGAGCACCGATCGCTGGGTGGCCGCTCGCGGGCGGCGCATCCTGTGCCGCGTGCACCGGCCGCACACCGACCGGCCTTTGCCAGCGCTGGTATATTTCCATGGCGGCGGCTGGGTCTGGTCGTCTCTCGATACGCACGATCGGGTGGCGCGCGAATATGCTGCGGCTGGAGAGATGGCGGTCGTCAGCGTCGATTATGCACTTTCGCCGGAGGCCAGGTTTCCACAGGCACTGGAGGAATGTGCGGCCGTGGTGCGCCACGTGGCGACCGCGGGCACGGCCTGGGGGCTGGACGGTACGCGGCTGATCGTGGGTGGCGATTCAGCCGGCGGCAACCTCGCACTCGCCACCGCCCTGCTGCTGCGCGATGCGGGCGAGCCCGTTCTGCGCGGCGTACTCGCCGCCTACCCGGTCTGCGACCGCGCCTTCGACACTGACAGCTATCGGGAGTTCGCCGAAGGATATGGGCTGACGCGGGAAAAGATGGAATTCTATTGGGCTTCCTATCTGCCGCATGGGCTGGACGGATGCCATCCTCTCGCCGCGCCTTTGCGCGCCGATCTCGCCGGCCTGCCGCCGGTTCTGCTGCACTTGGCCGAGCTTGATGTCCTGCGCAGCGAAGGTGAAGCGCTGGCGCAGCGGCTGATCGCCGCCGACGTGCGGACAGAAAGCGAGGTCTTCCTGGGCATGCTGCACGGCTTCATGCGCGCCACCGGTCGCGTCAGCCGTGCTCGCGAGGCGGTCGAGAAAGCGGGCACCTGGCTGAAATCCATCGTCTGATCCCGAGTGGCGCGCACCCGTCGGACGGGTGCATCACGCCTGTTCATCACAAAGGCAGACTCGTTGTCCGCTTGACGGTCCGAAGCGTCAGCGTCGACTGCACGCGCAGGACACCAGGCACGCGGGTCAGCACCTCGGAATGCAGGCGCTCGAGGTCTTCCATGTCATGAAAGATGATGCGCAACAGGTAGTCCGCCTGGCCGGCCAGCAGATAGCATTCCTGGATCTGCGGTACGAGCTTCACCCGAGCCTCGAAGGCGTCAAGCTTTTCGCGTTCCTGGCCGTCGAGCGTGATGAAGACATAGGCGGTGCCATGATACCCCGCTGCCTTCTGGTCGAGCACGAGATGCGTGCCGGCAACGAGGCCATTCGCCAGCAGCAGATGGACGCGACGCAGGCAGGCAGAGGGTGAGAGATTCACCTTCTCGGCCAGCTCGGCATTGGACAGCCGGCCGTCGCTTTGCAGCGCGTTGAGAATCTGGACATCCCGTTCATCAAGAACGATCGGTGGCATGAACTTCGAATCAATCGACGGTTATTCCTATAATCTGCCAATATTTCGCCGAAATCCATATAGGAATGACGGAAAATTGCACCGATAAGCGCTCAGAATCCGGTGTGAGCGATCGGAACATCGATCACAACCGACCAGGGAGGATAAATCGATGCGCATCGGTGTGCCGAAAGAGATCAAGGATCACGAGGATCGGGTGGGGCTGGTGCCGTCATCGGTGCGTGAGCTCACCGCAAAAGGCCACGAAGTCTGGGTCGAAGAGGGTGCCGGCAAGGGCGCCGGCATCGCCGACCAGGACTACCTGGGCGCAGGCGCCACGATCATCGGCGAGGCGGATACGATCTGGGCGAAGGCCGAGATGATCGTCAAGGTCAAGGAGCCGCTCGCCATAGAACGCAAGAAGCTCCATCCGGGCCAGTTGCTCTTCACCTATCTTCACCTCGCGCCGGACCCCGAGCAGGCGAAGGACCTCATCGCATCCGGCGCTACCTGCATCGCCTACGAGACGGTGACGAGCCCGTCAGGCACCCTCCCGCTGCTGACGCCGATGTCCGAGGTCGCCGGCCGCATGTCGGTTCAGGTCGGGGCGCATTATCTTGAGAACGCACAGGCCGGCCGCGGCATTCTGCTGGGTGGCGTGCCGGGCGTTCCGCCGGCCGAGGTGCTGGTGCTCGGCGGTGGCGTTTCGGGAACCAATGCGACCATGATAGCGGCCGGCATGGGTGCCGAGGTGACGGTGGTTGATCGCTCGGCCGACGTGCTGCGCCGCCTCGTCGCGCAGTTCGGCACGCGCATCAAGACTGTGTTCTCCACCAGCGACGCGGTGGCAAACCTCGTCGCCAAGGCGGATCTCGTCATCGGCACGGTGCTGGTGCCGGGGGCGGCCGCGCCGAAGCTTGTGACCCGCGCCATGCTGAAGACGATGAAGAAGGGCTCGGTCATCGTGGACGTCGCGATCGACCAGGGTGGCTGCACCGAGACCTCCCGGGCGACAACCCATTCGAAACCAACCTACATTGTCGACGGCATCGTCCATTACTGCGTTGCCAACATGCCGGGTGGCGTCGCCCGCACCTCGACCTTCGCGCTCAACAATGTAACCCTTCCCTTCGTGCTGGCACTCGCCGACAAGGGCTGGAAGAAGGCGCTGGCCGAGGACCCGCACCTGAGAAACGGCCTCAACATCCACGCCGGCACGATCACTTATCCGGCCGTGGCCGAGGCACTCGGCTACACGCTACAGCCGGTGGAGACCGCACTCGCCGCCTGACCGGCGGAGGACATCACTGCTGGGCTGGCATGAGGCGTTGCTCGCACGCCCAGCTGTAGGTGTCATCGAGCGCCCGTCCGATCCGCGCCAGCAGATCCTCGATCTCAGGTTCGGTGATGATGAGGGGTGGGCACAGGCTTATCACGTCGCCCAAGCCGCGAATGATGACTCCATGAACCTGAGCGCGCCTTCCGACATGGCCGGCAACGCCGTCGGCCGGCTGGAAGGATTCTCTCGTCATCTTGTCGCGGACCAGTTCAAGCCCGCCGATGAGCCCGACGCCGCGCGCCTCGCCAACGAGCGGATGTTCGCCGAGACGCCGGATGCCTTCCTGGAAGCGCGGAGTGACACGCCGCACATGCCCCAGGATGTCATCCTCCTCATAGATCCTGAGGGTCTCAAGCGCGACCGCCGCCGAAACCGGATGTCCGCCATAGGTGAAGCCGTGACCGAAGGTGCCGATCTTCTCGCTCTGGCATACCATGGCGCGATAGATCTTCTCGTTGATCATCAGTGCGGAGATTGGCAGATAGGCAGCAGAGAGCTGCTTGGCCATGGTCATCATGTCCGGCTCCAGCCCATATGTCTCACTGCCAAACATGTTGCCGGTGCGCCCGAAGCCGCAGATGACCTCGTCCGCGATCAGCAGCACGTCGTATTTCTTCAGCACCTTCTGGACCTTCGCGAAGTAGCCGCGTGGCGGGAGGATGCAGCCACCCGATGCCATCACGGGCTCGGCGAAGAAGGCGGCTACCGTGTCCGGCCCTTCCTTGACGATAAGTTCTTCAAGCGCATCCGCGCAGCGGGTCGAGAAGTCGTCTTCGCTCTCTCCCGGCATGCCGAAGCGGTAGTAGCCCGGGCAGTCGGTATGAACGATACCGGCGATCGGCAGATCGAAGTCACGGTGGAGATGAGGCAGGCCGGTGAGGCTCGCGGAAGCCACGGTGACGCCGTGATAGGCCTTGAGGCGTGAGATGATCTTCTTCTTCGCCGGGCGCCCAATCGCATTGTTGTAGTACCAGACAAGCTTGACGGCGGTATCGTTTGCCTCGGAGCCGGAATTGGCGAAGAACACCTTGGACATCGGCACCGGCGCCATGGCGATCAGCCGCTCGGCGAGCGCGATGCCCGGCTCGTTCGCCTTGTGCCCGAACACGTGATAGAAGGGCAGCTTGCGCAACTGGCGAACCGCCGCCTCCACCAAGCGCTCCTCGCTGAAACCGAGCGACGCGCAGAACAATCCCCCAAGACCCTCGATATAGCGGTTTCCCGCATCGTCGAAAACATGGATACCGGCCCCGCCCGTTATCACGACCGGACCT
>DATKQI010000278.1:0-4519 GCA_035532755.1 Acetobacteraceae bacterium | reverse complement strand
GCGCCATGGCGGGCACTGGCGCAGCACCGACTTGGCGAAGCGCCGCCAGCCAGCCAGGGCAACTGACACAGGCCGGATCATCGTCGCCGTTCTCGCCGCCACCGGCAGCGGATTGATCAACCAGCGCCGGCACCCGCCAGCAGCGCCCGAAGATAGCCGAGGCTCGCCACAACCGCGGCGTCTTCATCGCCGCCATAGGCCGGGTGCAGGTAGTCGATTTCGAGCGCCAGCAGGCCGGCGTATCCGGCATCCCGCAACAGGCCGACGATCTGCGGAATATCCACCAGCCCATCCTGCAACGGAACGCTGGGCCAGAAGGCGAAGCTGCGCGGATCGCCGCGCTGCGCGACCACGTTCTTCACATGAGTCGCCCGCGCGAACGGGGCGAGCTTGCGGGCAACCACTGTCGGGTCTTCGAACAGGCGCAGGTTGTTCGCGGTATCGAAGCAGACGCCCAGATGCGGCGAGTCCACCGCCGTGATCAGCTCCACCATCTCGTCGGCCAGCAGGTCGATGTGGTTCTCCACCGCCATCACCACGCCCCGGCGCGCGGCCTCGTCGGCCAGCCGGCGCAGCATCGGCACCAATGCGGCCTTGTGCGCGGCCCAGGATGGCGGGCGCGTGCGCCGGCTGCCGGCGCAGATGCGGACGACCTTGGCGCCGACCTGCCGCGCGATGTCCAGATGCCGCAGCAGATCCTCCGCCGCTTCTTCCGATCGGCCGGACTTGAGGCCGTCCGGATGGCCCAGGCCCAGACAGGCTCCAGCGCGTGCTCGGCCAGGGCATCGCGCAGCCGGCCGATGAAACGATCCTCGGCAACCGGCATGTAGCAGGATTCAAGCGAGACGCCCTGCACCCCGAGCTGTCCGGCGCGGCGCAGGAAATCCCACACAGTCACTCGCGATCCCGGATCGGCCTGGATACCGGGATACCAATCGCCGAACTGGCGATGGTAGCAGTAGGAATCGATCGCGATCTTCACGGCGCGTTCGCGCTATGCGCTGAGCGGAACCGCGAACCCGCGCTGCACGCCGCTGCGCGCCATCATCGCCGCATACCAGCGCTTGACGGAAGGGAAGTCCGCCAGATCGACCTGGTGCCGTTCATGCCGCCAGGCCCAGCCCAGGATGGCGAAATCCGCGATGGACAGCTCCCCGGCGATGAATTCCACCTCCGCCAGCCGCCGGTCCATCACGCCGTACAGCCGGCGCGTCTCCTTCGAATAGCGTTCCAGCCCATAGCGCCGATCCGCCTCGTTCTGCACCTGAAGGAAATGGTGCACCTGGCCGGGCATCGGGCCGAAGCCGCCCATCTGCCACATCAGCCATTCCAGCACCTTCATGCGCGGCCGGGGCGCCGCCGGCCAGAACCGGCCGGTCTTTTCGCCCAGGTAGATCAGGATCGCACCGGATTCGAATACGCTGATCGGCTGCCCGTCCTGCCCGTCCGGATCGACGATGGCGGGGATGCGGTTGTTCGGGCTGATCTTGAGGAAAGCGGGATCGAACTGTTCGCCCTTGGTGATATCGATGATCTTCACCGCATAGGGCAGGCCCATCTCCTCCAGCGCCACGCTGATCTTGCGGCCGTTGGGCGTGTTGTAGGCATACAGCTCGATCATCGCCGGTTCCTTCAGAGCAGTTTCTTCTTCAGCGCCTCGTTCACCAAAGCCGGGTTTCCCTTTCCGGCCATCGCCTTCATCACCTGCCCGACGAAGAAGCCGAACAGCTTGTCCTTCCCGCCTCGATATTCCGCGAGCTTGTCCGGATGGCCGGCCAGAACCTGATCCACCGCCGCATCGATCGCGCCGGTATCGGTCACCTGCCGCAACCCCTTCTTCTCGACGATCGTGGCGGCGTCCTCGCCGGTCTCCACCATCGCCTCGAACACCTCCTTGGCGATGCGGCCGTTGATGGTGTTGTCGGCCATCAGGTCCAGCAGCGCGGCCAGGGAGGATGCCGAGACGGGGCTGTTCGCGATCGTCCGCCCGGTGCGGTTCAGGGCGGCGAACAGGTCGCCGATGATCCAGTTCGCGGCAAGCTTCGCATCCCGCCCACGCGCCACCGCTTCGTAGAAATCCGCCGTTGCCTGCTCGGCCACCAGCACGCCGGCATCATAGGCGGTCAGGCCGTATTGCGTGATGAAGCGAGCCTTCTTCGCATCCGGCAACTCCGGCAGGCGCGCCTTCAATTCGGCCACCCAGGCTTCCTCGATCACCAGCGGCAGCAGATCGGGGTCCGGGAAATAGCGGTAATCGTGCGCATCTTCCTTGCTGCGCATGCTGCGGGTCTGGCCGCGGGGAGGATCGAACAGCCGCGTCTCCTGGCGCACCTCCTCGCCGGCTTCCCACACCGCGATCTGCCGCTTCGCCTCGGCCTCGATCGCCTGCATCACGAAGCGGATGGAGTTCACGTTCTTCACCTCGCAGCGCGTGCGGAACGGCTCGCCGGGCTTGCGCACCGAGACGTTCACGTCGGCGCGCATGGAGCCTTCCTCCATGTTGCCGTCGCAGGTGCCGAGATAGCGCAGGATGGTGCGCAGCTTGCGCAGGTAGGCCCCGGCCTCCTCCGGGCTGCGCAGATCGGGCTCGCTCACGATCTCCATCAGCGCCACGCCGGCACGGTTGAGGTCGATATAGGATTTCGACGGGTCCTGGTCGTGCAGGGATTTGCCGGCATCCTGCTCCAGGTGCAGTCGCGTCACGCCGATCCGGCGCGTGCTGCCGTCGGCCAGTTCGATCTCGATCACGCCGGTTCCCACGATCGGATGCTGGTACTGGCTGATCTGGTAGCCCGCCGGCAGATCGGCATAGAAATAGTTCTTCCGATCGAAACGGCTGACGAGGTTGATCTGCGCGTCCAGCCCGAGCCCGGTGCGCACGGCCTGCGCCACGCATTCGCCGTTGATTACCGGCAGCATCCCGGGAAACGCCGCATCGACGAAGCTGACCTGCGTGTTCGGCGGCGCCCCGAAATCGGTCGCCGCACCGCTGAACAGCTTGGAGCGGCTGATGACCTGGGCATGCACCTCCAGCCCGATCACCACTTCCCAAGCGCCGCTCGACCCCTCGATCATGTAGGCCATGGCTCAGCCCCCCGCACGCAGCGTCGGCAACGCGACGAACCCGGCCGCGCGCTCGATCGCCGCGCCCACGGCAAACACACCCTCTTCGTCGAACGGCCGGCCGATCACCTGCAGCCCGAGCGGCAGGCCCTGCGCATCCAGCCCCGCCGGCACCGACAAAGCCGGCACACCGGCCAGATCGGCCGGCACGGTGAACACATCGTTCAGGTACATCTTCACCGGATCGTCCATGTTCTCGCCTTGCGCGAAGGCGGCGGAAGGCGTGGTGGGCGTCAGCAGCGCATCCACCCGGCCGAAGGCATCGGTGAAATCCTTCAGGATCAGCGCCCGCACCTTCTGCGCCTTCAGATAATAGGCATCGAAATAGCCGGCCGAGAGCACATAGGTGCCGATCATGATCCGCCGCTTCACCTCCGCACCGAAGCCGGCGGCCCGGGTGCGTTCGTAAAGATCGTCCAGGTCCTCCCCCGGCACACGCAGCCCGAAGCGCACGCCGTCGTACCGGGCGAGGTTGGAGGAGCATTCGGCGGGCGCCACGATGTAATAAGTGGCCAGCCCGTATTTCGTGTGCGGCAGCGACACGTCCACGATCTCGGCCCCCGCTCCACGCAGCCATGCAAGCCCCTGCTGCCACAGCGCCTCGATCTCGGCGGGCATTCCGTCGGCGCGATATTCGCGCGGCACGCCGATGCGCAGCCCCTTCACGCCGCGCGCGCAGGCGGCGGCGAAATCCGGCACCGGACGGTCGGCGCTGGTGGAATCCTTCGGATCGTGCCCGGCCATCGAGCCGAGCAGGATCGCGCAATCCTCCACCGTCCGCGCGAACGGCCCCGGGTGGTCGAGCGAAGAGGCGAACGCCACCACGCCCCACCGGCTGCACCGGCCGTACGTGGGCTTGATGCCGGCGATGCCGCAGAACGAGGCCGGCTGGCGGATCGATCCGCCGGTGTCCGTCCCGGTCGCGCCCAGCGCCAACCGCGCGGCCACCGCCGCGGCCGAACCGCCCGAGGACCCGCCGGGCACCAGTGCGGCACTCCCGTCCCCAGCACGCTTCCACGGATTCTCCACCGCGCCGAAGGCCGAGGTCATGTTGGAGGAGCCCATGGCGAACTCGTCCATATTGGACTTGCCCAGGAACACCGCGCCGTCACGCAGCAGGTTTGCCGTGACCGTGCTCTCGTACGGCGGCACGAACGGCTCCAGGATGCGGCTGCCCGCGGTGGTTCGCACGCCCGCCGTGCAATAGAGGTCCTTGATCGCGAGCGGAATGCCGGCGAGCGGGCCGCCCTGCCCTTTCGCCAGCGCCGCATCGGCCACATCGGCCTGCCGCAAGGCCGCCTCGCCGGTCACTGTGATGAATGCGTTCAGCCGCGGGTTCAGCGCCTCGATCGCGGCAAGATGGGCCTCGGTCAGTTCTCGGGCGGAGAAGCGGCGG
>DATKQI010000277.1:0-26542 GCA_035532755.1 Acetobacteraceae bacterium | reverse complement strand
CTTCCTGGAAGCGCGGAGTGACACGCCGCACATGCCCCAGGATGTCATCCTCCTCATAGATCCTGAGGGTCTCAAGCGCGACCGCCGCCGAAACCGGATGCCCGCCATAGGTGAAACCATGACCGAAGGTGCCGATCTTCTCGCTCTGGCATACCATGGCGCGATAGATCTTCTCGTTGATCATCAGCGCGGAGATTGGCAGGTAGGCAGCGGAGAGCTGCTTGGCCATGGTCATCATGTCCGGCTCCAGCCCATATGTCTCACTGCCAAACATGTTGCCGGTGCGCCCAAAGCCGCAGATGACCTCGTCCGCGACCAGCAGCACGTCGTATCTCCTCAGCACCTTCTGGATCTTCGCGAAGTAGCCGCGCGGCGGCAGGATGCAGCCCCCCGATGCCATTACGGGCTCGGCGAAGAAAGCGGCCACCGTATCTGGCCCTTCCTTGACGATAAGTGCCTCAAGCGCATCAGCACAGCGGGTCGCGAAATCGTCTTCACTCTCTCCCGGCATGCCGAAGCGATAGTAGCCGGGGCAGTCGGTGTGAACGATGCCGGCGATCGGCAGATCGAAGTCACGGTGGAGGTGAGGCAGGCCGGTGAGGCTCGCGGAAGCCACGGTGACGCCATGATAGGCTTTGAGGCGTGAGATGATCTTCTTCTTCGCCGGGCGGCCAATTGCGTTGTTGTAGTACCAGACGAGCTTGACAGCGGTATCGTTCGCCTCGGAGCCGGAATTGGCGAAGAAGACCTTGGACATCGGCACCGGCGCCATGGCGATCAGCCGCTCGGCGAGCGCGATGCTCGGCTCGTTCGCCTTGTGTCCGAACACGTGATAGAAGGGCAGCTTGCGCAGCTGGCGAACCGCCGCCTCCACCAGGCGCTCCTCGCTGAAGCCGAGCGACGCGCAGAACAACCCCCCAAGGCCCTCGATATAGCGGTTTCCCGCATCGTCAAAGACATGGATGCCGGACCCGCCTGTTATCACGACCGGGCCTTCCTTCTCATGCAAGCTGAGATTGGTGAACGGATGCAGATGGTAGGCGATATCACGCGCCTGAGTGGAGTTTACCCGATTGTCCATCGTGTCCTCTCGAAAGAAACGGGCGGCGAGGCCGTCGCGACCGATGTCTGCTACGCCCTAATCTATCTCAGATGGTATACCATATGGTATACCTCATAAGACAACCCGTCAAAGACTCTTCCGGCATTTGGATGATCCGAAGCTCCAGACAGTGGAAGAGGACGGCGCTGGCTCTACAATCAGGCATTTCTCATCTGAGGACCAGACGTGGGCGCCAGTGCAATCAGGCTCAGAATCTCGAACGCCATCTGGGCGCCGATCTGGGCCGTGGTGGTGGTTGCATCGTATTGTGGCGCGACCTCGACGACGTCACCACCAATGATCGGCATTCCTGCGAGCCCGCGCAGGATGCGTTGCGCCTCGCGCGGGGTCAGCCCGCCAACCTCCGGTGTCCCGGTTCCGGGGGTGAAGGCGGGGTCCAGCCCATCGACATCGAACGAGACATAGAAAGCCTGATCGCCGATCACGGTGCGGGTAAGTGCCAGCACGGCTTCAACGCCCATTGCATCCACCTCTTCGGCGTGGAGCACCGTCATGCCGGAGACGCGGGAGAACTCATAGAACATCTCTGCCGGGCCGCGGATGCCGATCTGGATCGTGCGCATCGGGTCGAGCACCCCGTCCAGCACCGCTTGGCGGAACGGGCCGCCATGGTGGAAGCGGCTCCCTTCATGAGGGCCCGAAGTGTCGCAATGGGCATCGATATGCACCAGCCCGACCGGACGATCGCGCCCCAGAGCGCGCAGGATCGGATAGGTCATCGAATGATCGCCACCAATCGCGACCGGCATGACACCCGCAGCATGGACACGAGTGAAGAAATTTTCAATGTCCTCGATCGATTGCTCCAGATTGTAGCGGCTACGGAATGGCACATCGCCGACATCCCCCGTGCACAGTTCACCGAACGGGCTGACCCGCAGCGCGTGGTTGTAGGGCCCGATCCGCTCCACCATCCGCACCGCACGTGGGCCGAAGCGCGCGCCCGAGCGATTGGTGACGCCGAGATCCATCGGCACGCCGATCAGAGCCGCTTGTAGCCCGCCGAAATCCGCCGCCTCTGGTGCGTCTGGCCGGTAGGGGGCACCGAAGAAGGTCGGCACGCCGGCGAAGGGCAGCTTGCGCCGCCCGTCGGCCGAGAACTCCAGCGATTGGGCACGGCGGAATTCCGGAACCTGCACGTCGTCCCGGCGGTCGTTGGGGAAGCGCGCGCGCAGCATCGCCAAGCGTTCGTCATGGGTCATTGCATATCTCCGTGTGATCTTGCCACTAGAGGATTTTCGACAGGAAGAGCCGGGTACGCTCATGCTGCGGCTGTCCAAATAGTTGCGCGGGTGGGCCTTCCTCGATTATCTGGCCATGATCCATCATGACGACGCGATCGGCGACTTCCCGGGCGAATCCCATCTCGTGAGATACAACGACCATGGTCATGCCCTCGTGGGCGAGTTCGCGCATGACTTCCAGGACCTCCCCGATCATCTCGGGATCGAGGGCGCTGGTCGGCTCGTCGAACAGCATCAGGCGTGGCCGCATCGCCAGCGCCCGGGCGATGGCGACACGTTGCTGCTGCCCGCCCGAGAGTTGCCCCGGAAAGGCCTCCGCCTTGTCGGCGAGGCCCACGCGGGCGAGCAGCGAGCGGGCAGCGTCCTTCGCCTGCGTCTCGGGCATGCCCAGCACGCGAACCGGTGCTTCGCAAATGTTGCCCAGCGCTGTCATGTGGTGGAACAGGTTGAAGCGCTGGAACACCATGCCGATCTCACGCCTTTGCCTCGCGATATTCCGCCCACGATCCTCGACCAGCTCTCCTCGCCGCTCGCGATAACCGATCAGATGGCCGTTCACGAGGATGCGGCCTTCCTGTATCCGCTCCAGATGGTTGAGGCAGCGAACGAAGGTCGTCTTGCCCGAGCCGGAGGGGCCGATGACCACGACCGTCTCGCCGCGACGGACTGTCATCGATACGTCATTGAGAACGTGAAGCGGACCAAACCATTTGTGCACGTTCTCCGCCCGCACCACCTCGTCAGTATCGGGCTGCGGCAAGCCACCGATCGACTCCAGGATGTCGCCCCGCATTTGTGTCATCAGCCCCTCCGCAATGCCCTGACCAGCCGGGTGCCGAAAAAGCGTGTACCAAAGCCGGGCACTACCTCCCGTGTTTCTGATCGGTTGAATCTCGCCTCGATGCGGCCTTGCACCAGGCCCCAGAGTGTCGTCAACGTCAGATAGTAGAGAGCGACGACGGAATAGAGTTCGAAGACGCGGAAGGTTGCCGATGTCAGCGTTTCTGTCGTCAGCAGCAGCTCCTGCACGCCGATGACGCTGACCAGCGTGCTGTTCTTGAGCATCGCATTGAACTCGTTGCCGAGGGGCGGAAGAATGAATCGTGCGGCTTGCGGCAGGATGATACGTCGCATCAGCAGCCCATAACCCATGCCGAGCGACTTCGCCGCTTCCGTCTGGCCAGGATCGACCGAGGCAATGCCGGCGCGGATGATCTCGGCCATATAGGCCCCCTCGTTCAGGCTCAGAGCGAGGATGCCTGCTTGGACGTTTCCGGGAACAACGACCAAGCCGAGATCGATATCGTGGAAACGCAGAATGTTCGCCGCAGCGAGGCCGGTATAGATGAACACGATCTGCACAAGAAGCGGCGTGCCCCGCATCGCCCAGATGTAAAAGCGGACAAGATACGGGATCGGTCCGATCCCGGAAATCCGTCCGAGCGCCGCAAAGAGGCCGATGATGGTGCCGAGAATCTGGGAAACGACGCTCAGAACCAGCGTGAGCATCAGCCCGTTGAGATAGGTCGTGCTTGGCGCAAGCAGGTAGTGCCAGAAGAATGGCCAATCGAAATGCATGAGGCCGCAACCGGCTCAGGGAAGCCTGTCGGCCTCTATTCCCCATTTCTTCAGAATCTTGAGATCTGTGCCGTCAGCCTTCAGGCTGTCGAATGCGGTCTGGATTGCCGTGCGCAGCTTCGGATCACCCTTGCGAACGCCGATGGCGGTCAGGATCTGGCCGAACGGTTTGCCCGCCACCGCAAAGCTATGAGGTGATTTCTTCATGTAGTAGGCGGCTGTCTCCAGAGTCGTGCCATAGGCGTCCACCTGGCCCACCTGCAGCTGCTGTAGTGCATCGGTGTCTTTGGGGAAGACCACAATATCCATGGGTTTTTTCCCTGATGACTGGAATTTCCTGTTCTGCGCGGCCAACAGATCGGCGACCGTCGTGCCATTCTCCACCGCGACCTTCAAACCTGATAGATCGCCGAGCGTCCGGATCTTCCGGGAGCTGCCACTCTTCACGAGAAGTGCCTCGCTTGAATTCATGTAGTCGATGAGGTCGATTACCCTGCGGCGCGCCGGCTTGTCGAAGAGTTGGGAAATGATGGCATCGCATTGCCGGGCCAGAAGGGCCGGAACGATGCCGTTGAACGGCACGTTCTTCCACACGGCCTTGACGCCCATCCGTTGGGCAATCGCGTTCCCTAGATCGATGTCGGAGCCGATCGGCCGAGAATTCAAACTGTAGTATTCAAGCGGTGGAGATGAGATATCGGAGCAATAGGTGATCTTGCCGGTCGTAGCGATCCGCTTCGGCAATCTCACAGTTTGGGCATGTACAGCGTGCATCGATATGCCGGCACAGAACAGAGCGCTGCCGAGCGCTAGAAGGGGGCCGGCGAACTTAGCGCGGCTTACGGAGGTCTCTTGTTCCTTGAACATCGCTCGTCTCCCTGTGCTGGGCTTTGATGACCCATAAGGCGTCGCTCCGGCAGCGCTGCATGTGGCGTTGCACGATTTTGACTGCCCGTTCTCCATCTTTCCGAACGATCGCGTTCGCGAGATCCCGATGCTCCTTGCGGGTAATCGGCCACTTGTCGTGCCATAGAACATCGATCCAAGTAAGAAGGCGAAGGCGGTCGTATATCTGCAGAAGCGCTTCGTGGATGAAGTTGTTTCCGCTCTCGCGCGCGATGATTTCATGAATACGAAGCCCAAGATGGACCTCGGACCGGACCTGATCCACAGTCAATGTCTTCGCCCGCTCGAAAACAGCAAGCTGCGTCATGACTTCACCGAGGTCGCGAATGCCCTCTTCGCCGATCCGCTCGGCAGCGAGACGACAGGCGTTGATCTCGAGGATCTCACGGAATTCGTAGAGCTTTTCAACATCCGCGGGCTCGAATTCCAGCGCGAAATAGCCGAGCCCAGGCTTGCTCACGGCAAGGCCATCACGCTCAAGCCGTCCAAGCGCCTCTCTCAGCGGGGTGCGGCTGACCTGAATGCGGCGTGCGAGATCACGCTCGCCCAACCGGTCGCCCGGCTTGACCTCGCCGGAAAGGATGATCGCCCGGAGCGAGTCATAGGCGATCTGGCCCAGGGTTTTCGCGGCATCCTCGGTGGCGTTCTGAACAAATGGCATTCCGAATGGTATACCGGGCCGTTGCCGAGATCAAGAACGACAGCGGAAAGCTTCCCTCTTGCTCGGCATGCCCATGGCTTAACGCCGTCACTGCGCCGATAGGCGGAGAATAAGCCAGTCAAAGCGGCGAGATGCCGAGCTATCAAGATTTTTATTCCGGTAACAGATAGAAAAAGGCATCAAGAGGAAAATCAGACTGTCAGATTATATGCAACATATTTGATACCTTCGATTTGTGAAGCAGTCGGTTCGCCCACAGGTGTGATGCGTGTCTTGCTTGATCCGCTCCAGCTACCGTCAGTGCTTTGGAAGACGGTGCCGATGCCCTCTTTGCCATCACCGGTCAGGTCGCAATGCACCACATAGGTTCCGGCGCATTGGCTCGGCGCCGCTCCGGCCGATATCAGGATGTGAATTTGCACCGTCTTGTTCTTTTTCTGCGCGAACGTCCGTGCAAGCCCCGAATTATGGTCCCGGCAGATGTCGAGCGCGAAAGTGACGCCTTTTTCGGTGAATACAGGATCAGATCGCTTTTTTGTCTCGTACGAGTAGTTCTTGTTGTAATCCTTCAACCACTGGTCGTCGTTCTGTTTATAGATCTTGTGCTTGATGCGGCCACCGACCGCGATCGGGCAGACGTTCAGCCCTTCGATACTCTTCTTGCCGCGTGTGTAGAAGATCGTTCCGGCAACAATGATGATGTTGGGCTGCAAGGACGACGCGCTTTGGATATCGTCGTAGAAATCCATTTTCTGACCATGGGAGGCCGGTGCGAGTTCGCCTCGCGTACCGTCAACCTTGGTGCCGTAGGCATCGAATTTCGAGAAGAAGTATTCGGGCGCGACGAACAGCTTGACCTGGACATCGGGAAGGCGGTCGGCGAAGACAGCGGCGGCCTGGCTCACCAGAGTCTTGAAATTCGCACCGCGGCTGCCGAGGTCCGCGCCGAAGCTGCCGCGCGTCACCTGCAACGCAACGACCCCGACATCGGTCATCGGACCCTCCCAGGATTGCTGGCAGATATTGCGAGCACCGCTTTGTCAGGTCAATCATGACCGGCCGGCCATGGCCGTCACAGCGGAACCGCACCCCCGGGTACCCGCCGGCCTCGGGGGTATTGGCCGTGCCTATCCAGCCCTTTCAGGGGCGCTGGATGAGTTCGATCTTGTAGCCGTCCGGGTCCTCGATGAAGGCGATGATGGTGGTGCCGAACTTCACCGGCCCCGCCTCTCGCGTGATCTTCGCACCGGCAGCACGCAGCTTCTCGCACGTGGCCGCCACGTCCGGCACGCTGACGGCCAGATGCCCGAACGCCGTGCCCGGCTCATATTTCTCGACACCGTAGTTATAGGTCAGCTCGATGACGGCCGAGGAACTCTCATCGCCATACCCGACGAAGGCGAGCGTGTATTTGCCATCCGGTACATCGTTGCGGCGCAGTTCCTTCATGCCCAGGAGATGGGTGTAGAAGGCCACGCTTCGGTCCAGATTGCCGACACGGATCATGGTGTGCAGGAAGCGGCTGTTGCTGGCGCTCATGGGTTGTCCTCCGTTTGCCGATCGTTATCCATTGTGGCCGGATCGAGGCCGAGCAGAAACAGGCCGCCCGACTCGGCGCGCGCGATGGTCTCCGCCCGCTCCGCGAGGATGGTACCGCCCGCCTCGAATGCAATCCCGCGCAAACCGGCAGCCGTGCCGGCCAGGATGGTGCCGGGGCCAATCGTGGGCAGATCCGTGCGGCGGTCCTGCCCCGGCTTGACCAGCTTCACAAGCACCCCGCCCGGCCCTGGCCGCGCCAGCGCCGCGCAGCGCGCCAGCATCGCATCAGTCCCCTCGGCAGCCTCGACCGCCAGAACAATGCCATGCTGCACCACGCAGCCCTGGCCCACATCTGCCGCCCCCAGCGCGCGGGCCACAGCCACGCCGCGGCTGATGTCGCTCATCGCCTGGGCGTCAGGGCCGGTGCGGGTCAGCAGGCCGGCAGGACCCAGCACCTCGTGCAAGATTTCATGCGCACCCACCACGCGGAAGCCCTCTTCGCCCAGCACGCGCACCACCGCCGCCAGCAAACCGTCATCACCGGCGAAGGCAGCACGGCCGATGCGGGCCAGCAGGCGCGCACCTTCGGCATCCGGCCGCATGTTCAGCAGTGACGGCCGCCGTACCGGCCCAACCAACACCAGATCCTGGCAACCCTGCGCTTTCAACAGATGTACAATTCGCGCGGCTGCACCGATACGGGCGAATTCATGCGGGAACGGGGCCAGCACGTCGGGTTCGGCGAACCCCTCCAGCCCCACCACAAACACCGCGCGTCCGGCCGCACGCGCCGCAGCCGCCACTTGGCCAGGCAAGGTGCCCCCACCGGCAATCACACCGAGCGATCGCTTGGCGGCAGCCATCTCCGTCATGCGCCGCGCCGATCAGCCAAACATTCTTTCATGCCAGACCGCATTCTTGGCGTCCGCCTCAGGCGGCATCTTCCGCATCGATCGCCCGCGCATCGGCACGAATGAGGCCACGATGGCTCGGTGCGTCGATGAAAGCGAGAATTTCCGCGACCAGGCTGTCGGTTCCGTAGCGCATGCGGGTTTCGGCCAGCCGCGCGGCAAACACCCCCTCATGCCGGAACAGCACACGGAACGCGGCGCGCAGGGTATGAATCTGGCTTTTGTCGAACCCGCGCCGGCGCAGGCCGATCACATTCAGGCCAGCAAGCCGGGCGCGGTTGCCGATTACGCTGCCGAACGGGATGACATCAGCCTCCACCCCCGATACGCCACCCACCATCGCAGCCCGGCCGATGCGCACGAACTGATGCAACGCGGCCGCCCCGCCGATCACGGCGTGATCGCCGATCCGCACGTGCCCACCCATGACCGCATTGTTTGCAACGATCACGTTGTTGCCCAGATCGCAATCATGCGCCACATGAACCACGGCCATCAGCAGGCAATCCGCGCCCACGCGGGTAATGCCGGTGCCGGTAACGGTGCCGCGATGGATGGTGCAGTGCTCGCGGACCTGAGTTCGTGGCCCGATCTCGCAACGTGTCGGTTCGCCCCGGTACTTCAAATCCTGCGGCGGGAGCCCCACTGTGCAGAACGGATACAGCACCACCTCCGCGCCGATCCGCGTATGGCCGGCGACGACCACATGGGAGAGCAGTTGCGCGCCCGATTCGACGACGACGTCTGGCCCGATATCGCACCAGGGCCCGATTCGTACGCCTTCTCCGATCGTGGCGCCTTGCGCCACCATCGCCGTCGGATGGATTCCGCTCACCGCGCCCTACTTGTCCATGATCATCGCGGCATAGGTCGCCTCGGCGACGGAAATCCCGTCCACCCGCGCCACCGCATTGAATTTCCACACATTGCCGCGGTTGCGATCCTTGGTCACATGAATCCGAAGCTGATCACCAGGCACGACCGGCCGGCGGAATTTCGCCCCCTCGATCGACATGAAATAGACGACCTTGCCGGCAGCGTCCGGCCCGAGCGTCTCGACCACCAGCACCGCGGCGGTCTGCGCCATGCTTTCGATGATCAGAACGCCGGGCATCACCGGATGATTGGGAAAATGGCCCTGGAAGAAGAACTCGTTCACCGAGACGTTCTTGACGCCCACCGCGGAATGATTGCGCACCACATCCACCACCCGGTCGATCAGCAGGAACGGGTAGCGATGCGGAATCGCGTGCATGATCCGCGCGATGTCGATCAGGTCGATCGTGCTGCCGGGCTGCGGCGCGGGTTGATCTTGTGTTGCGGTGCCGTCCATTGCTGCCTCAGTCCGTGCCCGCTTCCCCTGCTTCGCCGGCCCCTTTGCCGCCAGCCAACCCACGCTTGGCCAAGCGCCGGAGGAAGGCTACCTGGCGGAAGAAATCCCTGACGGATTGCGCGGGCGACCCGATCACCTCAGCGCCCGGCGCCACATCCGAAATCACGCCGGCCTGCGCGCCCACACGCGCACCACGGCCGATGTGCAGATGCCCAGCCAACCCGGCCTGCCCGCCCAGCATCACCTGATCCTCGATGATGGTGGACCCGGACACACCGACCTGCGCAACAATCACGCACCCGCGGCCGATCCGGACGTTGTGCCCGATCTGTACCAGATTGTCGAGCCGCGTCCCCGCCCCGATCATCGTGTCCTGCGCCGAGCCGCGGTCGACCGTGGTGTTGGCGCCGATCTCGACATCGTCGCCCACGATCACCCGGCCAAGCTGCGGCACCGAGAGGAAGCCTCTGGAGGTGATCGCGAAGCCAAAGCCATCCTGCCCGATCCGCGCGCCGGGGTAGATATTGACCCGTGCGCCGATCAGGCTGTGGCTGATGCTGGCGAGCGCCCCTACCCGACAATCCGCCCCCAGCACCACGCCCTGCCCGATGACCGCATGCGCGCCGATCCGACAGCGCGCGCCGATCTCCGCCCTCGGCCCGATCACCACAAACGGGCCGATCTCGGCCGACGGGTCGATCCGCGCCGACGGATCGATCACCGCCGACGAATGGATGCCGGGTTGCGCGGGCGGCAGGGGATGGAACAACGCAGCGACCCGCGCCCAGCCCTCATAGGGGGCGGTGGTCGTGATCGCGATCGTGCCAGCCGGCACGCGTGCGGCCATCTCCGGATGCAGGATCACCGCGCCCGCCCGCGTCTTGTCGAGCGCCGCGCCATAGCGCCGGTTGTCCAGAAAGCTCACCTGCCCCGGCTCGGCCGTCTGGAGCGGTGCCACGCCCACGAACGACCGGGCGGCATCGGCATGCTTCAGGCTTTCGCTGGACCCGCCCGCCGCCTCCGCCACCACAGCCAGGCTGTGCGGTCCGGTGCGGACGAAGAAGCGCGGATCACCCGCGATCGGTGGCCAATCCAAGACGGAGCCTATTTCTTCGCCGTGGCCGCCGCCGGACCGGCCTTTCGGATGAACGCGGAATCCGGCGGCACCGGGACCGAAGGCAGGATCTTGTTCAACTGCTGAGTCACCTGCTGCGTGATGTCGAACTGGTTCATGTTCAGCGCGACCTGAGACCGGTGGAGCACGAGGTTCATCCCCCGGCTTTCCGCCACTTGCCGGATGACGGCGATCAATGTCCGTTCGATCTTCCCCAGGGCGACCTGCGCGGCCTCCTGGACGCGGCGGTTACGGTCCCTGAATGTCTGCTGCGCCTTGGTGATGCGGCCCTGCAGCGCCTTCTCGCGCGCAGTGACCTCTGCGGGCTTCAGCTTGCTCCGCTCGGATGCCAGTTTCTGCTGCATCGCCCGCCAGGTTGCCTGCTCCTTTTGCGCATCCTTCGCGAGGGCGTCGCGACGCTTCGCGATCTCCTTCTCGACGGCCTGGGCAGCCGTGGAGGCCTGCATCACCTGCGGCACGCCCAATACGCCGATCACGGCGGCCGGCGGCAACTGGCCGTGCGGCAGGGCAGGCAGTTGCGGGATGGCAGGACCCGCTGGCGGCTTCGGCGCGGGCGCCGGCGCGGCCGCGACCGGGCGCGGCGCAACGGGGGGCTTCGGGGTGCCAGGCACGAACCAGCCGGGCCCCTTTTGCGGCGCCTGCTGCGCATGAACACTTGAAACCGGTGCAGCCAGAACGGCGGCGGCCATGAAAACAGCGGAAGGGAAGCGGATGTATCGCACTAGAACCTCGTGCCAAAACCGAAGCGGAAGACCTGAGTCTGATCGTCTTTGTATTTCACGATCGGATCGGCAACATCGATGTTGATCAATCCGAACGGCGTATTCCAGGAGATGCCCACACCAACGCCCACACGAGGCGACGGGTTGCTGTACACCGGCCCGAACTGGCTGCTGACGTCGGAGAGCGACCCGATATCGACGAAGGCGCGCCCGCTGATGCCCAGATCCTTCGGCAGCGGCAGCGGAAAATGCAGCTCGGTGGACTGGGTATAGAAAAACCGCCCGCCCAGGCTGTCCCCGGTCGCCACGTCATGCGGGCCGACACCACCATCCTGGAAGCCGCGAAGGCTCGCGCCGCCCAGGAAGAAATTGTCGATGATCTTTTCCTGCCGGCCCAGCGTGAACAGATAGCCGGTGCCCGCGGAGAGAGAGATGCCCCATTTGCTGTTGCCGGTGAAGGCGTCGAGCGGAATGTAGTACGATCCATCCAGCCGGGTACGCACGAACCGCGCATCGCCGCCGATCCCCGCGAAATCGGTGCCGAAGCGCAGCACGAAGCCGCGATGCGGGTTGATGCGGCTGTCGCGATAATCCAGCGTCAATGTCTGCCCGATCTGAGACAGCAGGCTGTTGCCCGCTTCGTCCTTCACATACAGGCTGGCCGTCGGCTGAACGTTGTACACGTCTCGCTGGATCAGCGAATAGGCCAATGTCTGGCGCAGATGCTGGTTGAAATCATAGCCCAGCCGCAGGGTGAAGCCGGTGCGCGCCTCGTCGTACTGAGAAATGCTCTGGTTGTCGTTGACCGTGCGGAAGACGTCGATCCCACCCAGCAGGTTGCGGCCGAACAGGTACGGATTGGTCACCGACAGGTCGATCTGGCTCGCCTTCTGCGCCAGCACGCCGCTGATCCCGGCATCGATGCCGGTGCCCAGCAGGTTCTTCTCGCGCAGCCCCACGTTCGCCAGCAGTCCGATATCGGTCGAATAGCCGCCGCCCAGTGTAAGCTCGCCCGTCGCTTCTTCCTGCACCTTGGTGTTCAGCACCACCCGATCAGGCGAGGTGCCGGGGAAGGTGGTGATATCGACGCTCTTGAAATATCCCAGATCCTGAAGATTCTGGCGGGATTGGCGGATCCGTTCGGCGTTGAACGCGTCTCCCTCGGCCAGTTGGAACTGCCGGCGAACCACCGAATCCTCGGTGCGGGTGTTGCCGGTGATATGGATCTGCTGAACGAAGACCCGCGGCCCCTGGTCCACGTTGAACGCCAGATCCACCGTATGCGTCTTGCGATGGCGCACGATCCGCGGATTCACCACCACGAAGGCGTGGCCCATGTTCTGCACGGCGGTGGAAATCTTCTTCACCGCGCGCTCGACGGCATCGCCGTCATACCACTCGCCGGTGTGCAGGCCCACCATCGGCAGCAGTTGCTGGTCCGTCAGGTGCCGCAGATGGGACACCACCGAAACCTTGGACAGTCGGTACCGCGCGCCCTCGTGCAGCGTATAGGTCACGAAGAAGGATTTACGGTCCGGCGCCAGCTCCGCATTCGCGCTGACGACCCGGAAATCGATATAGCCGTTCTTGTAGTAGAAACGCTTCAGCAGTTCCTCGTCGAACTTCAGGCGCTCCGGCTGATATTCGTCGGCCGTTGAGAAGAACATGTACCAATAGTGCTGCCGGCTGCTGATCACGTCCTTCAGTTGGCTTTCGCCGAAATGCCGGTTGCCGACGAAAGCCACGCGGCTGATGAACGCCGCCTGCCCCTCATTGATGGCGAACACCACATCCACGCGGTTGTCCGAACGCGGGATGGTCTTCGGCACGACGGTAGCGGAGTAGTGGCCACGCCGCGCGTAGGCATCCAGGATGCGCTTGCGATCCGCCTCGGTAGCGGCCGCGGTATACACCGCGCGCGAACGAAGCTGGACAATGCCATCGAGGATCTTGTTGGTCAGCAGATGGTTGCCTTCATAGGCCACCCGATCCACGATCGGGTTCTCCGCCACCTTCACCACCAGCGTATCGCCCTGGCGCAGCAGCGTCACGTCCTTGAACAGGCCGGTCGCGTAGAGCGTCTTGAGGCTGCGGTCGAGCCGCGCCTGATCGAACGGGTCGCCGGGCGCAACCAGCATGTAGGACAGGATGGTACCGTCCTCGATGCGCTGGTTGCCCTCGATCTTGATCGCCGCGATCGTGCCGCCGGGTTGCGCGACGGCGGCAGCGGCCAGTTCGGTGCCCGCGGGAAGGCTGGCCTGTGAATCACCGCTCTGCGCATCGGCAGCAGGTGGAAGGATCACAAGCAGCAGGCACGCAATGGCAATGAGCGCAGCGCGTATCCGAAGCAAAAGCCTGACCCTCCCAAACGCCCGAACGAAATCCGTTCGGCCCTGTCCTTGAACCGCAATCACCGAGCATAGCGGCCCGCCTCCCCGCCTGCTACCCGGCCCTTCAGCCGATCAGCCGCGCCACCCAGTGCACCAGCCCCAGATGGGCCAGATCGTTCCAGGTCGCGAAGACGAACAGCCCGAGCAGCAACGCAAGCCCGGCACGAAAGCCCATTTCCTGCGCCCGTGGCGGAATCGGCCGGCCCCGCAACGCCTCGGCCAGATAGAACAGCAGATGGCCGCCGTCCAGCACAGGAATGGGGAACAGGTTGATCAACCCCAGGTTGATCGACAGAACGGCGATAAAGGATACGAGGCTCGCCAGCCCCAGTTGCGCCACCTGTCCGGACAATTGGGCGATGCGCAGCGGCCCACCCAGCTCGCCGGTGCCGCGCTGGCCGTCGATCATCTGCCACAGGCCCACCACCGTCTGCCGGGTGATCTGCCAGGTCTGCCCGAAGCCCGCCGCCACGGCGGCGACCGGGCCCATGCGATGGAAGCTCGTGGCGCCAGCGGCGATGCCCAGCACGCCGATCCGCACTCCGGCGGCCTTGCTCACGCCGGTTTTCAATTGCAGATGCACGGTCTTGCCGTCGCGGAGCAGAGTGACGGCAAGCATGCTGGCGGGCCGCGGTTCGACCGCATGCTGAATATCCGCGAAGGTCTTCACGGCGGTACCGTCGATCGCGATGATGCGATCGCCGGCCCGCAGATGCGCCGCCGCGGCGGCCGAGTGCGGCAGAACCTGCCCCACCACCGGCTGCGCCACCGGTTGTCCGGCGGTCGCGAACAGCAGGCTGAACAGAACGATGGCCAGGATGAAGTTCGCCGCCGGGCCAGCAGCTACCACGATCGCCCGGGAACCAACTGTTTTTTCATGAAATGTGCGCCCGGGCAGCCACCGTGCCCGTTCCTCGGGGCCCACATCCTCCGGCCGTTCCTGCCCGTGCAGCTTCACGTAGCCGCCCAGCGGAATCCAGGCCACTTTCCATATCGTGCCATGCCGATCGGTCCAGGAGGCCAAAGCCCGGCCGAAGCCGATCGAAAACGCCTCGACATGCACCCCGCGCCAACGGGCGGCCAGGTAATGGCCGGATTCATGGACGAACACCAGGATGCCCAGCACCACCGCGAAGGAGACGACGGTACGCAGCAGATCCGGGATCGCGTGCATCTTGGGCGGCCTCCTTCAGGCGGCGCGATCGCCGACGATCCGCTGCGCGGCATCGCGGGCGGCGCGATCCAGTTCCAGCACGGCACCCAGCGTATCGGCAGGCGGCGTTCCCAGCATGGCCAGCACCTGCTCCACCGTGGCCGCGATGTCCAGGAACCCGATCCGGCGTTCCAGGAACGCCGCCACCGCCACCTCGTTCGCCGCGTTCAGCAGTGTGGGGGCACCACCACCCGCACGCAAGGCATCCCGCGCCAGGCGCAGCGCCGGGAAGCGCACGAGATCGGGAGCGGCGAAATCAAGCTGCGCGAGCGCCGCCAGGTCGAGCCGCGGCGCGCGCGTCGGCATCCGCGCCGGCCAGGCGAGCGCATGGGCGATGGGGATGCGCATGTCCGGCGCGCCCATCTGCGCCAGCACGCTGCCGTCAGCATAGCAGACCATGCCATGCACCACCGATTGCGGATGAACCAGCACGTCGATCGCGGTCTCGGGCAGCCCGAACAGCCGCGCCGCTTCGATCAGCTCCAGCCCCTTGTTCATCATGGTGGCGGAATCGATGCTGATCTTCGCCCCCATCGACCATATCGGGTGGCGCAGCGCCCTCTCCGGCGTCGCCGCACGCATCTCCTCAAGGCTTGCGGTGCGGAACGGGCCGCCCGAGGCTGTCAGCACGATTTTTTCGACGGCGCCGCGATTGGCTGTCTCCAGCGCCTGGAAGATGGCGTTGTGCTCGGAATCGACCGGCAGCAGGGTCACCCCGGCCTGCTGCACCGCCCGCATCATCAGATCGCCCGCGCAGACCAGCGCCTCCTTGTTGGCGAGCGCGATCGCCCCGCCCCGCCGGATGGCGGACAATGTGGGCGCGAGCCCGGCCGCCCCGGTGATCGCCGCCATGGTCCAGTCGGCCGGCATCGCCGCGGCCTCGATCACGGCCGCCTCGCCGGCGGCGGTGCGGATGGGCGTGCCGGCCAGGGCCGCGCGCAGCGGGGCCAGCAGCGCCGGGTCGCTGATCACCGCAAGCTCGGCCCGCAACCCTCGCGCCTGCTCCGCCAGCAGCGGCACGTTGCGGCCGCCGATGAGCGCCCGCACCGCGAACGCGTCCGGCGCCGCCATCAGCAGGTCGATCGTCTGGGTGCCGACGCTGCCGGTGCTGCCCAGCACGGTGATGGTTCTCACTGCCACAAATGCACTCCATGTCCGAGCCGCAGGGCCAGCAACGCCGCGAGGGGGGCAGCGGTCAGCAGCGCGTCAATCCGGTCCAGCACGCCGCCGTGGCCCGGGATCAGATGCCCCGAATCCTTCACGCCAAAGCCGCGTTTGATTGCGCTTTCCATCAGGTCACCGCCCTGGGCGGCCACGCTCAGGATAGCCGCAACCGGCAACGCCCGCCATGCGGGGCCGAGAGAGACCGCGAACGCGAACGCGAACGCCACCGCCATCGCCGCGAGCAATCCGCCACCGGCGCCAGACCACGTCTTGCCCGGCGAGATGCGTGGCGCCAGCCGCGGGCCGCCGAATGCGCGCCCGGCCAGATAGGCGCCGATATCGCCGGCCCAGACCACCAGCAGGACGAACAGCACGTTGGCCAACCCCGCCGCCCCTGTACGCAGCCATATCAGCGCGATGGTGCCCGGCGCTATGCAGATCACGCCCGCGGCCAGGACCGGCCACCTCCGTTTCGGCCGCAGGGGCCGGCACAGCCGCACCCACTCGATCGCGGCCAGGCCACCGGCCAGCAGCACCAGCAGATCCCAGGCCAAGCCGCCGGCCCATAGCAGCAGCAGCGCCACCGGCATCAGCACCGCGCCGGACAGAAGGCGCAGCCCGAGATCACCCCAGCGGCGGCGTGCGGCTTCAGATCGGACGGGCACCGAACCGCCGTTCCCGCCGGGCAAACTCGGCCAGCGCCGCCGCAAGATGCGGCGCCCCGAAATCCGGCCACAACACGTCCTGAAACACCAGTTCGGCATAGGCCGACTGCCAGAGCAGGAAATTCGACAGCCGCTGCTCTCCGCTGGTGCGGATCACGAGATCGGGGTCCGGCGTGTCCGCGGTGAACAGCAAGCGGCCGAATGCCGCCTCGTCCAGGGCGCGCGGATCAAGCAGTCCTCGTTGCGCCCCCTCCGCCACAGCCCGCGCCGCGGCCACGATTTCCGCCCTGCCGCCATAGGACAACGCCACCGTCAGGTTCAGCCGCGTGTTCACCGCTGTATCGCGCTCCGCCTGCTCCAGATCGGCGCGGATGTCGGCATCGAACCGCTCGCGCTCGCCGATCACCCGCAGTCGCACGCCATTCGCGGTCAGCTCGGCCAGTTCGCTGCGCAGGTAGTGGCGCAGCAGCCCGGTGAGCGCGCTGACCTCGGTGGCCGGGCGGCGCCAGTTCTCGCTGCTGAAGGCATAAAGCGTGAGCCATTGCACGCCCTGGTCGATCGCCGCCTCGATCGTCCGGCGCACCGCCGCCGCCCCAGCACGATGCCCGGCGATGCGCGGCAGGCCGCGCGCGGCGGCCCAGCGGCCGTTGCCGTCCATGATGATTGCCACATGCCGCGGCGGCGGATCGGCCGCGGCGGCCTCGGCCGGCCGCATCTGCGGCCCCATCCGGGGATCGGAAGCCGGCACGATCGACCTCACACCTGACGGATCTCGCGATCCTTCTCGGCGAAGCTGTCGTCGACGCGCTTGATATAGGCGTCGGTCAGCTTCTGCACCTCGTCGGACCAGCGGGCCGTATCGTCCTTGCTGATCTCGCTCTTCTTTTCGAGCGCCTTCACCTGATCCATGCCGTCCCGGCGGACGCCACGGATCGCCACGCGCGCACCTTCCGCATAACGGCCGGCGGCCTTGGCAAGCTCGCCACGCCGCTCCTCGGTCAGTTGCGGGATCGGCACACGCACATGCTGCCCATCGGCCATCGGGTTGAGGCCCAGGCCGGCATCGCGGATCGCCGCCACCACGGAATTGACGAGGCCCCGGTCCCATACCTGCACGGTGATCATCCGCGGCTCCGGCACCGCGATGGTGCCCACCTGCGGCAGCGGCATCACCGCGCCGTAGGCATCCACGCGCACCGGCTCCAGCAGCGCGGGGCTGGCGCGGCCGGTGCGCAGCCCGCCGAACTCCTTGCGCAGCGTCTCCAGCGCGCCGTCCATCCGCCGCGTCAAATCCTGCTTCAGTGCATTCAGATCGGCCGGCACGGCACCCTCCTCATTGTTCGACAATCCGCGTGAACAGCCCCTCGCCACGCATCACGGCCGCGAACGCGCCCGGCGCGTGGATGTTGAACACCACGATCGGCAGCCCGTTCTCGCGCGCCAGGCTGATCGCGGCGGCATCCATCACCGACAGGTCACGCGAGAGCACATCCAGGTACGACAACTGCTGGAACCGCTCCGCCCCCGGATGCTTGCGCGGATCGGCGGTATAGACGCCATCGACCTGCGTGCCCTTCAGCAGCGCATCGCACCGCATCTCGGCCGCCCGCAGCGCGGCCGCGGTGTCGGTGGTGAAGAACGGGTTGCCGGTGCCGGCGGCGAAGATCACCACCCGCCCCTTCTCCATATGCCGCTCGGCCCGGCGGCGGATATAGGGTTCGCACACGCTCGACATCGGGATCGCCGATTGCACCCGCGTCGGCACGCCGAGCTTCTCCAGCGCGTTCTGCATCCCCAGCGCGTTCATCACCGTGGCGAGCATGCCCATGTAGTCGGCTTGCGCCCGGTCCATGCCACTGGCCGCCGCCGAGACGCCGCGGAAGATGTTGCCGCCGCCGATCACGAGGCAAACCTCGGCACCCAGCGCGGCGACATCCCGCACATCGGCGGCGATCTTCACCACCGTCTCGGTATCGAGCCCGTACTCCCGCCGCCCCATCAGCGCTTCGCCGGAGATCTTCAGCAGTACGCGCCGGTAGATCGGCTGATCGCCCATGGAACCCGCTTCATGAAGATAGAATGTGACTGCTCGCGGCCGGCACCGTAGAGGCGGTGGCCATACCGGGCAAGCCGCACGGACGAGCCCGGTACCCGTCACCTGTCGATTCCCTGCGTCCGCTGCAACGGGCAGCAGACGCAGGGGGAAGAACGCTAGGCGGGCACGCCCGCCGCGGCAGCGACCTCGGCGGCGAAATCGCCGCTCTGTTTCTCGATGCCCTCGCCGAGCTGGTAGCGGGCGAAGCCGATTAGCTTGCCGCCGGATTTCGCCACCACCGCCTTCACCCGGCTCTCGCCGTCATGCACCCAGACCTGCTCCAGCAGCACCACTTCCTCGTAGTATTTGCGGATGCGGCCCTCGACCATCTTCTCGATGATCGCCTCGGGCTTGCCGGAGGCGCGGGCCTGCTCGGCCAGCACGTCGCGCTCGCGGTCGAGCGCGGCCGGATCGACCGCATCAACCGCCAGTGCCTCCGGCCGGGCCGCGGCCACATGCATGCCGATCTGCCGCCCGAGCAGTTCGAGCGCATCGGATTCGGACGCCGCCTCCAGCGCCACCAGCACGCCGATCTTGCCCAGCCCAGGCTTCAGCGCGGCGTGCACATAGGTCGCCACTACGCCGCTCGTCACCGACAGAACGCAGGCGCGGCGCAGGCTCATATGCTCGCCCACGGTCGCCACCAGATGCGTCAGCTCCTCGGCGACGGTACGGCCTGTGCCCGGAAAGGGCGCGGCCTTGAGCGCCTCGATATCCTCGCCCACGGTGAGCGCGAGCTTTGCTACCTCCTGGACGAAGCCCTGGAAGGTCTCGTTGCGGGCGACGAAATCGGTCTCGGCGTTCACCTCCACCATCGCGGCACGATTGGGCGCGGAGGCGACGCCGATCAGCCCCTCTGCCGCCACGCGGCCGGATTTCTTGGCTGCGGCGGACAGGCCCTTCTTGCGCAGCCAGTCGATCGCCGCCTCCAGGTCGCCACCAGATTCTGTCAGCGCCTTCTTGCAATCCATCATGCCTGCGCCGGTCTTCTCGCGCAGGTCCTTCACCAGTGCCGCGGTGATCTCGGCCATGATCGGTCTCCTTCCGGGTCAGGCGGTGGGCTGCTCGCTGGTCAGCTCCGGCAACGCCGGCGGCGGCAGGTCCTCGGCCGCCCCCAGATCGGCGCCCGAAGCCGCCATCTCGGCACTGATGCCATCCAGCACCGCGCCCGAGATCAGGTCGCAATAGAGGGTGATGGCGCGGATCGCGTCGTCATTCCCGGGGATCGGATAGGTCACGCCAGTGGGGTCGGAATTGCTGTCGAGCACGGCAACGACCGGAATGCCGAGCTTGTTCGCCTCCTCGACCGCCAGCTTCTCCTTGTTGGTGTCGATGATGAACAGGATGTCCGGCAGGCCGCCCATTTCCTTGATGCCGCCCAGCGCACGCTCCAGCTTCTCCTGGTCGCGGGTGATGTCCAGAACCTCTTTCTTGGTGAGACCATGGGTGTCGCCGGCCAACAGCTCCTCGATCTGGCGCAGGCGCTTGATGCTGCCGGTGATGGTCTTCCAGTTGGTCAGCATGCCGCCGAGCCAGCGGTGGTTCACGTAATACTGGCCGCAGCGCTTGGCGGCCTCGGCCACGTGTTCGGCGGCAGCGCGCTTCGTGCCCACGAAAAGCACACGCCCGCCGGCGGCAGTCTTGTCCCGCACCGCCTGCAATGCGCGATCGAGCATCGGCACGGTCTGCTGCAGGTCCAGGATATGGACCTGGTTGCGCACGCCGAAGATGTACGGCGCCATGCGGGGGTTCCACCGCCGCGTGTGGTGGCCGAAATGCACGCCGGCTTCGAGAAGCTGGCGCAAGGTGAAATCGGGCATCGCCATGTGCGTGTCCTTTCCTGATCGTCCGGTTGAGCCTCCGCGGGGCCGAGCCAAACGGCACCGGACCCGGCATTGCCGGGAAAGGCGCCCCGCGTGTGAATTACCGACGCGTGTTCCATCGGCGAGCGGGATATGGCCAATTTCACCGGCCAAGGCAAGAGTTTGCCCGCACCCTTCGCGCCCGGGCTTGGCCGGGGCAGTCCGCGCGCCCATTATGACGCGAACCGAGCCGCCCGGCGCGCACCTGCGCCGCACGGCGAAGCAACCGCGGGCCGGAGCGAGGAAAAACCATGGATATCCAGACGATAGACCAGCAATATCAGCAACTTCAAAGCCAATCTCAAGATACAATCCAGGAATTGCGGACATTGGCCGGCAAGCTGCAGGCTGCCGGGCAGGCCGGTAATGCCGATGCCAAGGATTGGCTGCTGGACCTGAAATCCATCGCCCTCGCCATTCAGGCGGAGCAGAATCAGGTGAGCCTGCTGTTGCAGGCGCTGCACGGCTTCGTCGCCAATCAGGGCCAGCAGATGATGCAGTCCCAGCCCCAGGGCATGCCCCAAAGCGTGCCGCAGGCACCGTGGGGCCAGCCGCCGCAGCCGGGCTACCAGCAGCAGCCGGCCTATCCGAGCCAGGGCTATCAGCCGGGTTATGCGCAGCCGCAAGGCGGCATGATGGGCGGGGCGGGCGGCATGCTGGGCAGCTTCCTGAACTCGGGCTTCGGCCGCGCCATCGAGATGGGCGCCGGCTTCGGCATCGGCAACGACCTGATCAACCAGATTTTCTGAGCCGACAGGCGATGGCATGGGGCGGCATGCTGCTCGACTGGCTCGGCCTGCTGGTGCGCTGGACCCATGTGGTGGCCGGCATCGCCTGGATCGGCGCATCGTTCTATTTCATCGCTCTCGATGCCGGGCTGAAGCCAAATCCACGGCTGGATGCGCGGGTGAAAGGCGAGGCTTGGCAGGTGCATGGCGGCGGCTTCTACCAGATCCAGAAATACCAGGTCGCGCCAGATTTCCTGCCGGCCGACCTCACCTGGTTCAAGTGGGAAGCCTATGCCACCTGGATCTTCGGCTTCATCCTGCTGGTGCTGATCTATTATCTGCACCCGAATCTCTACCTAATTGATCGGCATGTGCTCGACCTGAAACCGGTGGAAGCGGTTTCCATCGGCGCGGGGTCTCTGGCCGCGGGCTGGGCGATCTACGACAGCCTCTGCCGCAGCCGGCTGGGGCGTGACAGCCGCGCCCTGGCCATCACCGGCTTCGCCCTGCTGGTGCTCGCCATCGTCGGCTACACGCATGTGTTCTCCGGCCGCGGCGCCTTCATCGAGGTGGGGGCGCTCGTCGGCTCGATCATGGTCGGGAACGTGTTCTTCATCATCATCCCCAACCAGAAGATCGTGGTGGCGGACCTGCTGGCGGGGCGTACGCCCGATCCGGCCTTGGGCGCCCAGGCCGGCCAGCGCTCGCTTCACAACAACTACCTCACGCTGCCGGTCGTATTCACCATGATCGGCAACCATTACGCCTTCACTTACGGCACGCGGTGGAACTGGCTGATTCTGACGGCTGTTTTCGTGGCTGGCTTCCTGGTGCGGCACTGGTTCAACCTGCGGCACGCCGACGCTGCCGCGCCATGGTGGCTCTGGCCGGCCGCCGGAGTGCCGATCCTGGTCGCCGCCCTGCCGGCCGTGCTGTCCGCCGTCCCGCCCGGCAGCAATGTGCCGGTGACGTTTGCGCAGGTGCAGGCGATCATCGCCCAACGCTGCCAGGCCTGCCATTCCGCGCAGCCGCGCTTTCCCGGCATCGCCGCGCCACCGGCCGGTGTGATGTTCGACACACCGCGCGAAATCGCCGCACAGGCCCCGCTGATCCAGGCGATGGCGGTGGCCACGCACACGATGCCGCTGAACAACGTGACACGCATCACGACAGCCGAACGCGCCACCCTTGGTGCATGGATCGCCGCCGGCGCCAGAAGATGATGCGGGCCGTGAACGCGCTGGACGAGTCCGGCTTCATCGCCCTGCTGGGCTCGGTGTTCGAACATGCCCCCTGGGTCGCCAAGGCAGCATGGACGCACCGCCCCTTCCAGTCTGTGAGCGACCTGCACGCGGCGATGGCGGTCGTGGTGGCCGAAGCGGCACCGGAGCGGCAACTGGCCCTCTTGCGCGCCCATCCCGAACTGTCCAGCCCCGGGGTGCTGAGTGCGGCTTCCACCCGCGAGCAGGCAACTCTGGGGCTGGACCGGCTCGCCAACGCCGAGGCCGCCCGGTTCACCGAACTGAACCGCGATTATCGCGCCCGTTTCGGATTTCCGTTCATCATCGCCGTACGCGGCCAGCGCGACCGGGCGGCCATCCTCGCGGCGATGCAGGCTCGGTTCGCCAACGACGCCGCCATGGAGCGGCGTGTCGCGCTCGCCGAAGTGGCCCGCATCGCCCGCTTCCGCCTGGACGATCTGATCGGCAAGGATTCAGACAGATGAGCGAAGGCCGGCTGACGGTGCATGTGCTGGATACCGCGCGCGGCACGCCGGCCGCGGGGATAGCGCTCGACCTGTTCCGCCTTGACGCGGCCGGGCGTACACATTTGGGGCAATGGCGGACGAATGCGGACGGACGCTGCGACACGCCGCTGCTTGCCGGGGCGGCGCTGACAGCCGGCGCGTACGAGGTGGTGTTCGCCGTTCGCCCCTGGCGGGCAGCGCGAGGCGAGCCCGATCCAGGATTCTATGACGACATTCCGATCCGCTTCCAGGTGAGCGACCCGACGGCGCACTACCACGTGCCGCTGCTGATCGCACCGCACGGATACACGACATATCGCGGGAGCTGACATATAAACAATTGTCGATAACGTTATAACGTGAAACTCTGGAGCACGAAGTCCGGCAATGCGCCGAAACGGGTGATCTCGGCGGCGATATCGCGGTCGCGGGCGCCGGCGAGGATGCCGGCGGTGACGAGGGCGGATCGGCACCGGGCCTCCTGGGCGCCGGCGATATCGTGTTCCACGCTGTCGCCCACACCGAACACGCGCGCACGCGGCACGTTGCCCAGCAGGCGGAAGGCGGCCTCGTACATCGCCGGGAAGGGTTTGCCGATGCGGATGACGCTGCCGCCCAGCGCCTCGTACAGCTCGGCGATGCGGCCGGCGCCGGGTGCCATGCGGCCGGCCACCAGCATCGTGCGGTCGGGGTTGGTGCACAGGCACGGCAGGCCGCGCGCCGCGGCGGGTTCCAGCAGATTCTGATAATCCGAAAGCGGCCGGCGCTCGGCCTCGCTGCCGGCGATCAGGACCAGATCGGCATCCTCCGCGCGATCGACCGGGCGCAGACCGAGCCCTTCCAGCGGGCCGTTGTCGCCATCACGCGCCAGCAGCAGGCAGGTGCGGGCGCCGCACAATGGCGGCGGCGGGTTGCGCGCCAGGAGCTGCCAGGCGACCTCGCCGGAGCTGAGGAAGCCGTCGTAGCAGTCCGGCGCAATGCCGATGGCCGACAGACGCGCGACGTTGGCCGCCGCGCGCTTGCCCGAATTGGACAGCAGCAGCACCCGCTTGCCCGCCGCCCGCAGCGCAAGCAGCGCATCCAGGGCGCCGGGATAGACAGCGGCGCCGTCGTGCAGCGTGCCGAACTGGTCCACGAGGAAGGCATCGGCCTCGTCCAGCAGGGCGGACAGGCCGGTGATGCGCCGGAGGTTGATCATGAGCCGCGCAATGCGAGCAGCGCCGCGCCCAACGCGGCCTCGGTGGACGCAGCTTCGGCCACGGGCACGCCCAGCAGGCGCGCGCGGATCGCGGTCCAGGTCGTGTTCGCCGCGCCGCCGCCGACGGTGAGCACACGACGCAGGGGCGGGCCGCCGAGCTCGGCCAGGCGCCGATAGCCCAGCGCCTCGATCCGCGCGAGCCCCTCCAGCATTCCGTGCAGGAAGGCCGCATCGTCGGCCGGGCGCGGGTCGAGGCGGGGTGGCAGCGCCGGGTCGTTCACCGGGAAACGCTCGCCGGTGGCGAGCAGCGGGTAGAAATCGCACCCGCTGGGGCGGGCGGGATCGATTTGCCGAGAGAGTTCCGCAAGTTGCGCTGGAGAGAAGAAGCGCGCGAGCACCGCCGCCCCGGCATTGGAGGCGCCGCCGGCGAGCCACGCGCCCCGGACCAGATGGCTGTAGATGCCATATTCGGGGGCAAAGATCGGCGCGGGCGAAAGGAGCTTGAGGGTGAGCGTGGAGCCGAGCGCGGTGACGCCATCACCTTCGGTGCCGGCACCGGTAGCGAGGAACGAGGCGCAGCCATCGGTGGTGCCGGCTACCACAATCGCGGTCTGCGGCAACCCGAAGCGAGCTGCAATGGATGGGGACAACGGGGCGAGCGCGATGCCGGGAGCCACCACCGCCGGCAGCAGGGCGCGCTTCAGGCCGAGCACGTCGATCCATGCGGGCCACGTGCCGCTGCGCGGATCGAACCCGGATTTCAGGGCATTGTTCGAGTCGGTACTGTCGAACCGCCCGCACAGCCGGCCGGCGATCCAGTCCGCCTCGTGCAACAGGCGCGCGACACCGGGGATGTGCTGCAGCGCCAGCATGCGCGCGAGAGGAGAGGTCGAGCCGTGGGCGGCGGTATCGGCCGGTCCGATCTGCCGGATGCGCGCCACCGCGGTGGGGTCCGCACGGTCGTTATACAGTTGCGCCGGCGCGAGCGGCGTGCCGTCTGCCGCGATGGCGAGCACCGTGCCGGAGGTGCCATCGACGGCTAGCCCGCGCACGCCAGCGAGACTGGCCTGTGCCTGCAGCTCATCGAGCGCAGCGGTGACTGCATGCCACCATGCCGCCGGATCGCGCCGCTGTTCCGGCACGATTCCTGCCGCGCCACGCGCGACCGGCGCACCATGTGCATCGGCCAGCACGGCGCGCACGCCGGTGGTGCCGAGATCGATGCCGATGGCCATGCCGCTCATTGGCTTGTGTCCAGCGAGCGGCGATAGGCTTCGGCATCCCAGTTCATCAGCTCCGCCTCATCGGCCGGGGCGAATGTCGTGACCGGCGCATCGGCATCGATCCGACCCAGTACATCCGCAAGGCAGCGGGCAAGCGCAGGCACGCCCGGCGAAACATCCTTCCGCAGCAGCACCCCGGCGCCGGGCACGAACAGCACGGGTGGCGAGGGGTATCCGGCGGCGGTGTGGCGTGCCAGTGCGGCCGGAATGGCTTCGCCCGGTTGCAACGCCACCACGCCGGGGCCGAGGAAGATGACATGGTCCGGATAGAACGAGCCACGCAGAGCAAGACGCAGCGAAATCGGATCGGTCGCCGTGGTGTGGATGGCCGGATCGGATGCTGGCGACCACGCGGTGCCGTCACTCAGTACGGAGAGACGCTTGGCATCCGGCGGGGCGGCCGGGCGAAGCGGGCGGCGCAGGCGGAGGGAGGCCTCGTTCAGCAGCGCGGACGCCGCAGTGGTGGTGGGGCCACCGACGACGAGGCCGTGATGACCCAGAACCAGCACATCGGCCCCCGCCGCGGCCGCCACCGCGCGAGCCAGCGGCACGCCGGGGCGGACATAGGGGATGAACGCCCAGGCGAGCCCGGCCAGCAGCGGCTTCAGCACCTGCTCTGCGTCCTCGCGCACCGCATGGGCGATGGTGTCCACGCAGTGCACATGCAGCACCACCTTGTGCGGCATGACCGCATGCATCGTCGTCTCGATCGAGGGACGCAGGCTGTGCGGATTATTGGCCGGGTCGACAAAATCCTGCGCCTGTTCGGCGGAATTGCCCGGCTGCTCGAGCGCGGCGAGCAACGGTGCGAGCCGCACCGGCACCATGATCGGGCGCGTGCGCGCATACGCCAGCCAGGTGCCGGAGGCCTTGATCCACAACACCCCGTCGCGCTTGAGCGAGGTATTGCCGCCCGCGGCCTGCACCAGCGCCGGATCGGCACCAAGAGCGGCGGAGCAGGCGAGCAGTGCGCGGTATTCGGGATCGTCTGCGATCGGGATCATGCAGCGCACGCCATCCAGGTGGCGAAGGTGTCCTGTTCTGT
>DATKQI010000276.1:0-2798 GCA_035532755.1 Acetobacteraceae bacterium | reverse complement strand
GACATCGACGGCGTGGTGTACAAGATCGACGATCTCGCGTTGCAGCGCCGGCTCGGCTTCGTCGGCCGCGCGCCGCGCTGGGCGGTGGCCTGGAAGTTCCCCGCCGAGCAGGCCGTCACACAGCTTGAAGACATCTTGATCCAGGTCGGCCGCACCGGCGCGCTGACCCCGGTTGCGGCTCTGGCCCCGGTGAACGTGGGCGGCGTGCTGGTCACGCGCGCGAGCCTGCATAACGAGGACGAAATCGCCCGGAAGGACATCCGCATCGGCGATACCGTGCAGCTCCAGCGCGCCGGAGACGTGATCCCGCAGATCCTCGGCGTGCTGGCCGACAAGCGCCCGGCGGGTGCGGTGCCCTTCGCCTTCCCCGACACCTGCCCCGCCTGCGGCAGCATCGCACTCCGCCCGCCCGGAGAGGTGGTGCGCCGCTGCACCGGCGGGCTGATCTGCCCGGCGCAGACGGTCGAGCGGCTGGCCCATTTCGTCTCCCGACCCGCTTTCGACATCGACGGGCTGGGCGAGAAGACGATCCGCGAATTCCATGATGACGGGCTGCTGCGCACCCCGGTCGATATCTTCGCCCTGCCCGCCGCCGAGGCGGCAATCGCGCAACGGGAAGGCTGGGGCGAGGTCTCCGCCCGCAACCTCTCCCGCGCGATCGAGGCGCGGCGGCGCATCCCGCTCGCCCGCTTCATCTACGCGCTCGGCATCCGCCGCATCGGCGAGGCGAACGCGAAGCTGCTCGCCCGGCACTACGGCAGCTTCGCCGTCTGGCGTGCGCAGATGCTGGAGGCGACCACCGTGGGGTCGGAGGCGCGCAGCACGCTCGGCTCCATCATCGGCATCGGCGAGGCGATCGCGGAGGAGCTGGCGGAATTCTTCGTCGAACCCCGCAACCTCGCCGCCCTGGACGCGCTGGCCGGTGAACTCGAAATCGAGGATGCGCCCGCCGAGACGGGCGAAACTCCGCTCGGAGGCAAGATCATCGTCTTCACCGGCACGCTCGGGACCATGACGCGGCCGGAGGCGAAAGCGCGGGCCGAGGCGCTGGGGGCGAAGGTGACGGATTCGGTATCGAAGAAGACCGATTTCGTGGTGCTCGGCGCGGACGCCGGCAGCAAGGCGAAGCGCGCGGCGGAACTGGGCGTCCGCACGCTCACCGAAGACGAATGGCGGGAGATGGCCGGGCTGTAATGATATCTTACAAAAATATCGCCTTCATCGTTTTTTTGTAATGCTTCAGCCGACCGGCGTGCATGCCGCCTCCAGCCAGGCCCGCGCGGCGGGATCGAGCGCCGGGCCCACGGCGGCGAGCACGCGGGCATGGTAGGCATCCAGCCACGCCTGTTCCGCCACCGTCAGCAGCGCGGGGGCGATCAGGCGGCGGTCGAACGGGGCGAGGCTCAGCGTCTCGAAGGCGAGGAACGGCTTGGCCGCACCGGGCATCTCGGCGCGCTGCACCAGCAGCAGGTTTTCGAGGCGGATGCCGTAGGCGCCGGGCAGGTAGAAGCCCGGTTCGTTGGACAGGACCATGCCCGGCTTCAGCGGCACCGGCTTCGCCGCGCGCGACAGGCTCACCGGCCCTTCGTGCACCGAAAGATAGCTGCCCACCCCGTGCCCGGTGCCGTGGTCGTAGTCGAGCCCCGCCTGCCACAGCGCGTGGCGGGCGAAGCCGTCGAGGTGCGCGCCGGCCACGCCTTCGGGGAAGATCAGCGTGGCGATGGCGATGTGGCCCTTCAGCACGCGGGTGAAGCGGTCCTTCAGCGCCTCCGGCGGGTCGGCCGGGCCGGTCCAGACGGTGCGGGTGATGTCGGTGGTGCCATCGGGGTACTGGGCGCCGGAATCGATCAGATAGGCCTCGTTCTCGCCGAGCTTCCGGTCGGTTTCGGGGCTGACGCGGTAGTGGATGATCGCCCCGTCCGGCCCGGCACCGGAGATCGCGGGGAAGCTCTCGCCGCGGAACTCCGCCGCCTCGGCCCGCAGCGCCAGCAGCTTCGCCGCGGCCGACATCTCGGTCTCCCCGCGCGCCTCCGACAGCCAGAACAGGAAGCGCGCCATGGCCGCCGCGTCGCGCGCATGGGCCGCACGCGCGCCCTGCTGCTCGGTGAGGTTCTTGCAGGCCTTGGGCAGGGCGGCCGGATCGGGACCCGGAACCACCGTTGCGCCGGCGGCGCGCAGGGTCTGCGCGAACCAGGCGGCCGACCCGGCGGGATCGACCCGCACGCGCTTGCCCGACAGGCCGGCGAGCGCGGGGGCGAGGTCTTCGGGGGGACGGATCGCCACGCCGTTGCCGAGCCAGGCGCGGGTTTCCTCCGGCAGCTTCGCGGGCGCCATGAACAGGTCTGCCCGGCCATCGGCGTGCAGCAGCAGGAAGCCGAGCGCGAAGGGGGTGAACGGCACGTCCGCGCCGCGGACGTTGAGCAGCCAGGCGAGCGAGGCCGGATCGGTGATGACGGCCGCATCCGCCTTCAGCGCCGCGCCGATCTCCGCCCGCTTTTCGGCACTCGCCTGCCCAGCGAAGGCCAGCGCGTGGGGCACCGCCGGGGCGAACGGCGGGGCCGGGCGATCGGGCCAAACGGCGTCGATCGGGTTCGGCGAGACTGGCGCCAGGATGAGCCCGGCCTCGGTGAAGCGGGCCAGGCCCTCCTCGCTGATCAGCATCGGGTCGTAGCCGATGCGCGCACCCGGCGCCACGGCGGCGATCCAGGCGGGCGGCGGCTCGTCGACGATATGCCGCCGTTCCCACAAGGCGGCATCCGTCTGCTGCGCCAGTTGCAGGACGTAGCGGCCGTCGGTGA
>DATKQI010000275.1:0-24021 GCA_035532755.1 Acetobacteraceae bacterium | reverse complement strand
CGGGCTGCCGATGAAGCCGGCCACGAAGCGGGTGCGCGGCCGGTGGTACAACTCCTGCGGCGGGCCCACCTGCTCGATGATGCCGCCGTTCATCACCACCACGCGATCGGCCAGCGTCATCGCCTCCACCTGGTCGTGCGTCACGTACACGGTAGTGGTGCGCACGGTCTGGTGCACCTTCTTGATCTCTGTGCGCATCTGCACGCGCAGCTTGGCGTCGAGGTTGGACAGCGGCTCGTCGAACAGGAACACCTTCGGGTTGCGCACGATGGCCCGGCCCATCGCCACGCGCTGCCGCTGCCCGCCGGACAGCGCCTTCGGCTTGCGCGCGAGCAGGGGCGTGATGTCCAGGATGCGCGCCGCCTCGTCCACCCGGCGCTTGATCTCGTCCTTCGGGAACTTCCGCAGCTTCAATCCGAAGGCCATGTTGTCGAACACGCTCATATGCGGATAGAGCGCATAGTTCTGGAACACCATGGCGATGTCCCGGTCGCGCGGCGGGACGTCGTTCACCATGTTGCCGCCGATCCATATCTCGCCGGAGGTGATCTCCTCCAGCCCCGCGATCATCCGCAGCGTGGTGGATTTGCCGCAGCCGGAAGGGCCGACGAGAACCACGAACTCCTCGTCGGCGATCTCCAGGTCCACGCCTTTCACGACATGGATCGCGCCTTCATAGGCCTTGGTAATCTTGCGGATCGAAACCTGCGCCATGCTTTTCCTACCCTTTGGTCGCACCGGCCGTCAGGCCGGCAACATAATAATCCATCAAGAAGGCGTAGATGATGACCGGAGGAGCCGCGGCCATCAAGGACCCCGCCATGATCTTGCCCCACTGGAACACGTCCCCGCGCACCAGATCGCTCACCACGCCCACGGTCAGCACCATCTGGTTGCTGCTGTAGAGATACGCCATCGGATAGAGGAAGTCCCCCCAGCTCACCGTGAAGGCGAAGATCGTGGCGGCGATGATGCCCGGCATCGCTACCGGGACGAAGATCTTCATCAGCATCTGGAACCAGCCGGCCCCGTCGATCAACGCCGCCTCGTCCAGTTCCCTGGGGATCGAGTTGAAATAGCCGATCATGATCCAGGTGCAGAACGGCACCGCGAGCGTGGGCCAGACCAGCACCATGCTCCAGGCGTTGTTGATCAGGCCGAACTTGCCGATGATCTGGAACATCGGGATGAACAGCAGCGATTCCGGCAGGAGGTAGGTGAGGAAGATGCCGGTGGCGATCGTCTGGCTGCCCCAGAACTTCATCCGTGCCATGCTGAACGCGGCCAGCACCGAGATCACCATCGACACGATGACGACGACGACGGTGGTCTTGATCGAGTTCCAGAAATACATCAGGAAGGCGGGGCTCGTCAGCAGCTCGGTATAGTTCGACAGCACCGGATGGTGCGCATACCACGGGTTGCCGTGCTCGGCCGAGATTTCATGCGCGCTCTTCAGGCTCGTCATCAGCATGTAGAACGGCGGGGCGAGGAACATCACCACGAACACCGCAAGTGCCGCATAGCTTCCATAGAGCGCCCAGCGCCGCTGGCGCGAGAGGCTGCCGTGGGATCGCGGCGTGGCCGGAACGGCGCCCGATGCGGCGGTGGCGGCGCTCATGCCGCCATATCCTTCGAGCGGCGGTTCACCCCGCGCAGCACGAAGAAGGCGGAGACCGCGAGGATCGGCAGCATGAACAGGCTCACGGCCGCCCCGAGCGGGATGTTGCCGGACTGGATGCCGACCTGGAAGGCGTAGGTTGCGAACACATGCGTCTGATTCTCCGGGCCGCCGTTCGTCAGGATGCGGACGATGTCGAAATTGGCGAAAGTCACGATCAGGCTGAACATGATCGTGATGGAGAGGATGTTGCGCATCATCGGCAGCGTGATGTAGCGCAGCTTCTGCCATGCGCTCGCGCCGTCGATCGCCGCCGCCTCATAGAGTTGCTCGGGAACCGATTTCAGCGCCGCGAGATAGTTCATCATGAAGAACGCGGTGCCGAACCAGGTGTTCACCATCACCATCGACGACCGTGCCGCCCAGGTGGAGCCGAGCCACGCCACCTGCGGCAACCCTATCGCCTTCAGGATGTAGTTGATCGAGGAATACGAGGGATCGAACATCCACCACCAGCCGAGCGTGGACAGCGCGAGCGGCATGACCCAGGGCACCAGCAGCAGGCCGCGCATCAGCCGCTGGCGCCGGCTGGGGATGTTGTGCATCAGATGCGCCATCACCAGGCCGAAGAACGCCTTCAGGATCACCGAGCTGATCGCGAAGAACGCGCTCTGGAAGATCACCATCCGGAAAGTGTCGCGCTGCAGCAGGAACCGGTAGTTCAGCAGCCCGATAAACTGCGTCATCTTCCGGTTCAACAGGCTGAGATAGATCGCATAGATCGTGGGATAGATGACCAGACCGGCGAGCAGGATGAACAGCGGCAGGCACATCACCACCGCGACGGTCGACCGGTGGCGTGCGAAGCGTCGCATGCCGCCGGCGCGTGCGGGGGTTGCGATTCTTCCGGTCAACACGGCGGCAGGAACGCTGGTGCCGTCGGCCATCTCGAACTCCCTGGGCCGGTTGAAGCGACCCCCGATCCATCAGGCGGGGTCGCAAGTAAGACGGGGCCGGCCGGAACCGCCGGCCGGCCCCGGACCCATCACATCATGAAGCCTTGCAGTTCGTTGTGGGCCCATTTGATGGCCTGATCGACGGTCTGGCCACCCTGGGTGCATTTGGCGACCAGTGTCGTCAGCGTCGCCTGGTTGTAGATCTGCACGGCAATGTCGGGTGCGGCCGGATAGGCTGCGACCCAGCGTTTCGAGCCGTGCCACGGGCGGATCGGGTAGTTGTAGACGGTACCGAGCGGCGGCTTCACTTCTTCCCAGATCTTGAAATCGTCCATGCTGAGGAAGGGCGGGATGTCGTACCCGTCCACCGCGTTGCACAGCCGCTCCACCTGCGGGCGCTGGCAGAGATAAGTCAGCAGTTCCTTCGCCGCCGCCTTGTTCTTGCTGAACGACCAAGTACCCCAGAAATACGGCAGATAGGGCACGAACCGCCCTTTCGGTCCGGCGGGGCTCGGCAGCGCCCAGCAATCCGCCGCCACCTTCGGCGCATCCTTCGCCGCCACATACCACGCCGACGGCGGATTGAAGATCAGTGCACTCTTGCCCGAGATCAAGGCACGGTTGTTGGAGGCGTCGTCGAAGCTGAAGACATCGCTGCCCATGAATTTCGTGAGCTTTTGCATGTACTCCAGCACTTGACGCACCGGATCGGAATCGACCGTGATCTTGCCCTTCGCATCGACAAGCTCGGCCCCATAGGCGGCGAACATCGAGCCGACCCAATCGACCGAATCCGTCGTCTGCCCGAGCCCCAGCGCGAAAGGCAGGCCCGCCTTCTGGGCAACAGGCGCGATCTTCAGCATTTCGTCATACGTCCAGTTCGCAGCCATATCCGTCTTGCCGGGCTTGTTCGGATAGGCGGCCTGCACGTCGAAACCCGCCTTCTTGAACAGGCTGATGCGCGCGCAGCCGGGTTTGTATTGCGTGCCGATGCTGGATGGCACCGCCCGCCACGTACCCTTCACCTTCGCGAGGTACTCGGTGATCGGATCGATCTTTCCGTACTGCTTGGAAAGCCCGTTCACCACATCGTCCATCGGTTCTAGCTGGGACGTGTGGTTGTGCACTTCCCAGGTGGGGAAGGCGAGAATGTCGTGCCCGGTTCGCGCCTGCGCCTCGGCCGCGATCGTCAGCAGGTTCTTGTTGCCGACCGTGGTGATGAAATCGACGTGGATATCAACCTTGTTCTTCGTCCCCCACTCGGAGAGGACCTTCTTCATCTCCACGTTGCCGGCTGGAACCCAGTGGTCCCAGAAGCCGAGGTTCAGCTTGCCGGCCGCATAGGCCGTGCTGATATGCACCAGCGGCAGCGCGGCCGCCGCGGCACCCAGTTTCAGCGCGTTCCGTCGCGATACGCGACGCGGTTTCGTCATCTTCGACCCCTCCCATCTTCGGCCGTCTGCTGGCGGCCGGCTTTTCTGGACGTTGCGGGGTTTTCCCGCCGTTGTCGTTTGATTCGGTATTGCGATGCACAAGCCGCATATCAGTGCCATGCCACGCGCAACCCATCGCAGTTACGCACAAGCCGCCGATTGGTGCAATCCGTTTGGTAGCGGTCTGGTAGCGGTGATCAGCCGCCTACGGCTGCAACCAATGCGCGTGCCCGCACACCCACGGCAACGGCCGGATCCCCGGGCCGGTACAGCGCGCTGCCGATGCCGAACCCTGCCGCGCCCGCCGCGCGCCAGGCAGGAATATTCTCCACGCCGATGCCGCCCACCGGCAGCACGCGGGTGCGCGGCGGCAACACCGCGCCCAGCGCCTTCAACATCGCCGGGTTTGCGCCCTCGGCGGGAAAAAGCTTCAGCGCATCGGCCCCCGCGCGCAGCAGGGCGAACGCCTCCGCCGCGGTGAAGAACCCCGGCACAGCCAGCAGGCCGGCCTTCTTCGCCGCCATCACGATCGCGGGATCGGCGTGCGGGGTGACGATCAGCTTGCCGCCGGCATCGGCCACAAGCCGCACCTGCTCCACCGTCATCACCGTACCCGCGCCCACCAGCATCTGCGGGCAGAAGCGCTGAGAGAGCCGACGGATGCTTTCCATCGGCTCGGGCGAGTTCAGCGGTACTTCCACGATGGTGAAGCCGGCGGTGGCCAGCGCCGCGCCCACCGGCTCGGCCTCATCCGGCGTCAGGCCGCGCAGAATCGCGACCAACGGGCAGCGGTTGAGCCAGGATGTCAGGTCCATGATGCGCTTCCGGCGATGCGGGCGAGGCCGGCCGCGGCGGCGGCCTCGCTCTGAACCACGGGGCTGCCGCCGCAGGCGGTGATGGCGGCCGCGTAGGGGGCGGTGAGCGCCGCCGTGCCGATGAGATGCACGCGTGCGGCGGATGGCATCGCCGCACGCACCTCGTGGCCGATGAGCAACCCGGAGAGATAGCTCGCCGAGGCGGTATCGGCCAGCCGCCCGGACAGACCGAGCGCGCGGACGCCGAACAGGTGGTGCAACATCCCGCCGGGTGCGGCGCTGCGCGCAAGGCCGTCGGCGAAGGCCGCGTCGTCCTGCGGGGCTTCGGCCATCATCCGCCCGAGGATGGTGTGGCCGCGCAGGGCGGAGAAGATTTCGCCGGTCATGAACGTGCTGAAACCGGCGATGCGCCCCCGAACGATCCGCACCCATTTCGCATGCGTCCCCGGCAGGCACACAAGGCCCTCCGTGCCGATCGCCGGAAGCGCGCCGACCAGTTGCGTCTCCTCCCCGCGCATCACATCCGGTACGCCGGCTGTATCCGCATGTATGAGACCGGGCACGATCCGCACGTCGGCATCCGGAAATGCAACGCCGGCGAGGGCGCCCGCAATCTCCCCGGCCCCGGCCGGGCAAGGCAGATAGGGTGCCTCGACCCAGCCCTGGCGGCTGCCGATCATGCCGCACATCAGCACGTTGCGCTCGCCGTCGGCCAGCCAAGGGCCGATCTGCGCGGCGAGCGCATCGGCGAACGCACCGTTCTCCACCTGCATGATGCCAAGCGCGGCAGTGCGGCGGTCCTGGATGGTACCGTCGTCCGCCATGCGGTACGCACGAAAGCTCGTCGTGCCCCAGTCGACGCCGATCATCGCGGTCTCAGCCCTCGTCCGCGGCGAGCAGTGCCGCATTGCCGCCGGCCGCGGCGGTGTTGACCGAAACCACGCGTTCCTCGGCGAAGCGGAACAGCGTGATCGGCCCGCCTGCCTTCGGCCCGGTGCCGGACAGGCCGCGGCCGCCGAACGGTTGCACGCCCACCACGGCACCCGTCTGGTTGCGGTTCACATAGGCATTGCCAACACGCATGCGCGCGACGATGCGGCGCTGCACGCTCTCGATGCGCGAATGCACCCCGAGCGTGAGGCCGAAGCCGGTGGCCTCGATCGCGTCCAGCACCGCATCCAGCCGGTCCGCCGCGTAGCGCACCACGTGCAGCACCGGGCCGAACACCTCCTGCCGCAAAGTGCCGGCATCGGGCAGCAGGAAAGCGCGCGGGGCAAAGAAGCTGCCATGTGCGGCTGCAACGGGCAGGGGCAGCTCGAACAGCGGCGGTCCCATCCGCTGCGCATAGGCGGCGAGCCCGGCCTGCGCGTCGGCATCGATCACCGGGCCGACATCGGTCGCCGGGTCGAGCGGATCGCCGATCACCAGCGTCTCGGCCGCGCCTTGCAGCATGGCAAGCATCCGGTCGGCCACGTTCTCCTGCACGCACAGCAGCCGCAGCGCCGAGCAGCGCTGCCCGGCCGAGCCGAACGCCCCCAGCAGCACATCCGCCACCACCTGTTCGGGCAGGGCGGAGCTGTCCACGATCATCGCATTGATCCCGCCGGTCTCGGCAATGAACGGAATCAGCGGGCCGGGGCGTGCGGCAAGGCTGCGGGCGATCGCCTGCGCGGTCTCGGTGCCGCCGGTGAAGGCGATGCCGTCGATACGGCCATCCTTCACCAATGCCTGCCCGATCGCCGGCCCGTCGCCGATGACCAGCGCCAGAGCGCTGTCCGGTACGCCGGCCTGGTGAAGCAAGGCAACAGCCCGGGCGGCGACCAGTGGCGTCTGCTCCGCAGGCTTCGCCGCCACCGCGTTGCCGGCGGCGAGCGCGGCGGCGATCTGCCCCACGAAGATCGCAAGAGGGAAGTTCCAGGGAGAGATCGCCGCGAACACGCCGCGCCCGCCCAGGCCCCAGGTGTTGCGTTCCCCGGTCGGGCCCGGCAGTTCGCGCGGCAGCCCGAAATATTCGCGCGCGCGCGCGGCATACCAGCGGCAGAAATCTGCCGCCTCCCGCACTTCGCTGATGCCGTCGGCCAGCGTCTTGCCCGCCTCGCGCGCCAGCAGGAACAGCAGTTCGTCGCGCGCCGCCTCGATGAGGTCTGCCGCGCGGTCCAGCACTTCGGCCCGCGTGGGCCCGCCTGCTGCGTCCCATCCCTGCCATCCGTGGGCGAGCCGGTTGAGCATCGTGTCCAGCTCGGCAGGTGTGGCATCGTGCACAGTACCGACCAGTCGGCGCCGATCCGATGGATCGCGGATCTCTCGCGCCGGGCCTTCGCCTGCAACGGTACGATCGGCGCTGTTCTGCGCCCGCACTCCCGCCAGCGCGGCGGGCCCCGCCAGCGGGTCTGCCAGATCGAGCCCGGTAGAATTGACGCGATCGGGGTACAACGCGCGCGGCAGCGGGATGCGCGGGTTGCGCTCGGCCCCGGCTGCGCGCAGGCGCTGCGCCGGATCGGCCACGATCGCTTCCTCCGGCACCGAGGGATCGACGAGCCGGTGCACGAAACTCGTGTTCGCCCCGTTCTCCAGCAGCCGGCGCACCAGATAGGCGAGCAGGTCCTCGTGCGAGCCGACGGGCGCGTACACCCGCACCGGGCAGGCGGGGCCAACGGAGCCATGGTACAGCGCCTCGCCCATGCCGTGGAGCCGCTGCATCTCGAAATCGCCGTCGGCCCCGAGGTCCCTGGCGAGCTCCAGGATGGTGGCGAGGCTGTGGGCGTTGTGGGTGGCGAACGCCGGGCGCAGCGCATCCCGCCGCTCCAGCATCCGCCGCGCGCAGGCGATCCAGGACACATCTGTGGCGAGCTTGCGGGTGAACACCGGGTAATCCGGCTGCCCCTGCACCTGGGCGAGCTTGATCTCGGTATCCCAGTACGCGCCCTTCACCAACCGCGCCGGAATGCGGTGGCCGGTGGCGCGGCCGAGATCGGCCACCCATTCCACCGCCGGCAGCGCGCGCTTCTGATAGGCCTGGATGGCGAGCCCCAGACCATCCCACCCGCCAAGCCGCGGGTCCGCCAGCACGGCGGCGAAGATGTCGAGGCTGATCTCCAGCCGGTCCGCCTCCTCGGCATCCATCGTCAGCCCGATATCGGCGGTGCGGGCGGCGAGCGCGAGGTCGGTCAGCGCCGCGATCAGCGCCGGGGCGCAGCGGGCGGCCTGCAACGGCTCGTAGCGCGGATGCAGGGCGGAAAGCTTGACGGATATCCCTGGCCCGTCCACCGGCCCGCGCGAAGCCTTCCCGATCGCGCCGATGGCGTCGCGGTAGGCGCGCATGTAGCGTTCGGCGTCAGCCAGGGTGCGCGCCGCCTCGCCCAGCATGTCGAAGCTGTAGCGCCAGCGTTTGCCGTCGGCCGACCCGGCGCGGCCCAGCGCCTCGCCGATGGTGCGGCCCATCACGAACTGCCGCGCCAGCACGCGCATGCCCTGGCGCAGCGCGGTGCGGATCACCGGTTCGCCCATCCGCCGCACCACCCGGCCGATGGCGCCGGGAATGCCCACCCGATCCGGCTCGTCGAGCGCCAGCACGCGGCCGGTGAGCATGAACGCCCAGGCGGAGGCGTTGACCGCCAGGCTGTCCGCCCGGCCCAGATGGGATTCCCAGTCGGCGGTGCCGATGCGGTCGTCGATCAGGGCGTCCGCAGTGGCGGCATCCGGGATGCGCAGGAGCGCCTCGGCCAGGCACAGCAGCGCCACACCCTCCCGCGTGCCGAGCCCGTACTGCTTGAGGAAATCGGTGACGTCCGCCCCCGGCTTGTGCGCGGCCCGGGCGGCACGGACCAGCGCGCGGGCGCGGGCATCCACCCGCCGGGCGAGGTCCGGCGGCAGGGTGGCGGCGTGCAGCAGCGGAGCCAGCACCTCGGCTTCCGGCGCGCGGTAGAGGGCATGAAGCCGGGCCCGGCCTGTTGTGGCGGAAGCGGGCAGTGGGGTCGTGTCTGGCATGGGACCATCATGGCATGGGTGGCGGTTGCGGCGGAAGCGGGGAGGGCCACCCGGCACCGATGTTTGCTGGGCCACATCGCGGCCGATAGCGGGCATTGCGCTGCGGTTACTTCCAGAGTGGACCCATTATGGCGACGGGCTTATCGACCGGTACCTGGCGGACGAATATTCGCCAGGTGCGATATGACAACCAGACCTGATGGTTGGCCAGGTAACCTGCGCCGAGGAGCATTTTGGGAGGCTGCATCGTTTGCGCGCTGATGCCGTTCAGATGGGCGGGCATGACCACGATCGGCAGGTTCCTGAATACGCTGCGGCCGATCTGTATGGTGTTGAACGCATGAAGCTTGATAGGGATTTTGTTCCCATCCACGCCCGTCACATACTTGCCGGCGACAGGTTTCAGCATGGCGCTAGTGATGCCGATGGCCCGGGCGGTACTCATTTTGACGACCGTCATCACGCTACCGGTGTCGAATTCGGCCGCAATCTCATGCCCGTCCAACCGGACCGGCAGCAATAGAGAGTTGCCGGGCGTGCGCCGGATGCTGATGGTGTCGATTGGTCCCTTCCAAGGCACGAACGTTCCGGAGCAGTTTCGAACGCGATAAACCGTGATCCGGTGATGGGGAATGTTCAGATCGATATCGAAGGCGGATAGGAAGTCGGCACCCAGTATTCCGTCCAGGGGTTTGGATAGAGTGGGGAAAGGCATATTTAACGTCGCCAGGATTTTGTTGCCGCCGAAATCCCAGGCCGCCGAATGAATCGAGCCAACTTCAAAAGTGTTATAATTTACAAACTTTACGTTGGTTGCCCCACCCAACCCGCTTTCCATAATGGCCTGCGGATACAAGCGCAGGCCAAAGCGCCCCATCGCCCTGCGATCGATGATCGTGGCTGACGAGCCAGTGTCCACCAACATCCGCGCAGTGTGGCCGTTGATTCTTACCGACACCACGGGCCAGTTGTGGACAATGGTTATCGGGAGGCGTGCGAGCCGCGTGATGCGACATGCCGCGGCAACATTTCGACCCGTGCCGCTGCACGCGGCGAGCAGAGAAGCAAACAGAATTGTCGGCAACACCCGCGCAGACATGCGCATCAGGCAACATGCCATTCCTGCCGTGTGCGGCTTTGGCGCCTTCGCGCTTTCCGGTACCATTCCAGCCCCTCCGCGACCTTCGGCAGGATCGCCAACGCGATCCCTTGCGACGAGCTGGCAACAATGCCGTACTGCCGTCACGCCAAAAAGTGTAAAGCATGCTCCGAGAAAATCGTACTCGTGCCTTGCCGTATGTGTCAACTTCGCAATATTCTCACCGCGAGCCTACAGTTTGAGAGTCGAGAGCAGCAGGCTCGTCTCAGTGCCGGCGATGCCACGGATCAGGCGGATGCGCTGCAACGCGCGATCGAACGCGGCGAGGCTGTCGGTTGCCAGTTCCGCCACCAGATCCCATCGGCCGTTGGTGGTGTGGATCGATTGCACCTCCGGCAAGCCGCGCAGTGTGCGCAGCACCGCGTCGGTGCGTTCGCCCTCCACTGCGATCAGGGTGATCGCGCGGATGCGGTGCGGCTCGGCCTCCGGGCGCAGGCGCAGGGTGAAGCCGAGAACGTCGCCTTGCGCCACCATCCGGTCGATCCGATTCTGCACGGTGCCGCGCGACAGGCCCAGCATCTGCGCGAGCGTGGCGACGGGCAGGCGGGCATTCTCCCGCAACAAAGCGATCAGGCGGCGGTCGGTGTCATCCATCGGGGCGTGATCCTGCAATTCGTCATTTATATCACGCATAATGCCAGATTTTCTGGCGTTTTTTACAGAGTTGCAAGCTATTCGTTCACCGGCGATGTGACGAGCCTCAAACCAGACCTGAAAGCCGCCCCGGAGGCACGCCCGATGCACACCGCGCCGACTCTGCTGATGATCGATCCCGCCCATTTTGACGTGTCCTACGTGATCAACCCGTGGATGCGTCCCGATGCCTGGGCGGCGGACCCGGCGGGGCATCGGGCCACGGCTGTCCGCGGTTCCCGTGCCCTGGCGACGGCGCTGACGGCGGCGGGGGCGTGCGTGGAGACGATGCCCGGCACCCCCGGGCAGCCGGACATGGTGTTTCCGGCCAACGCCGGCATCGTGCTGAACCGGCGCGCGCTGCTGGCGCGCTTCCGCCACCCCGAGCGGCGGGGCGAGGAGATGCCGTTCCTGCACGCTTTTCAGGCTTTGCAGGCTCGCGGGCTGCTCGACGAAGTATCGATGCTTCCAGAAGGCTGCTTCCAGGAAGGCGCGGGCGATTGCATTTGGGACGCGACGCGCGGTTTCTTCTGGGCTGGCTTCGGCCCACGCTCCTGCATCGAGGCGACCGGCGAGGTGGCGGCGTTCTTCGGCCAGGGCGTGGAAAGGCTGCGCCTCGTCTCCGAGCGATTCTATCATCTGGATGTGTGCTTCTGCCCGCTCTCGGGCGGGGAGGTTCTATATTATCCGCCGGCTTTCTCGCTCGCCGCGCAGGGGGCGATCCGCAGCGTCGTGCCGCCGGAGAAGCTGATCGTGGCTGCGGACGAGGATGCCGAGCGGTTCTGCGTGAACGCGGTCAACCTCGGCCGGACGATCGTGATGGCGCAACCGGCGCCGCGGTTGCGCGCGGTGCTGGAGGAGCGCGGATACACGGTCGCGGGTGTGGAACTCGCCCCGTTCATGATGGCCGGCGGCGGCGCGTATTGCATGACGCTGCGGCTCGACCGGCAAAGCGCGTCGGCAAGTGCATCAGCAACCGTGGCCGCGCCGGCGCTCGCCTGAAGGCGCTGTCGCCGAACCGGCCACCACCGGAGTGCATGGCATGGAAACGATCACGATGGCTCGCCCCGCCCCCGCCGCCGATCTGATGGCGCTGGAAGCCGACTATGGCGCATTGAACTACAAGCCGCTGGACGTGGTGCTGACGCGCGGCGCCGGCGTGTGGGTATGGGATGTGGAGGGCCGCCGCTACCTCGATTGCCTGTCGGCCTATTCCGCGGTGAACCAGGGACACTGCCATCCGAAGATCCTGGAGGCGATGGTCGCGCAGGCCTCCCGGCTGACGCTGACCTCGCGCGCGTTTCGCAACGATCAGCTCGGTCTGTTCTACGAGGAAATCTGCACGCTCACACATTCCCACAAAGTGCTGCCGATGAACTCGGGCGCCGAGGCGGTGGAGAGCGCGCTGAAGGTGTCCCGCAAATGGGGTTACGAAGTGAAGGGCGTGCCGGCGGACCGGGCGGAGATCATCGTCTGCGCCGATAATTTCCACGGCCGCACCCTGTCCATCGTGGGCTTCAGCACGGACCCCGCGGCACGCAGCGGCTTCGGCCCGTTCGGCGGCGGGTTCAAGGTGGTCCCGTTCGGGGATGCGGCGGCGCTGGAACGCGCCATCACGCCCGATACCGTCGCCTTCCTCGTGGAACCGATCCAGGGGGAGGCCGGTGTGATCATCCCACCCCCGGGATACCTGAAGCGCGCCCGCGAGTTGTGCACGCGGCACCAGGTGATTCTGATCCTGGATGAGATCCAGACAGGGCTCGGCCGGACCGGCAAGCTGCTGGCCGAAGCGCATGAGGGGATCGAAGCGGACCTGACGTTGGTGGGCAAGGCCTTGTCGGGTGGTTTCTACCCGGTGTCGGCGGTGCTCTCGAACGCCGATGTGCTGGGCGTGCTGAAGCCCGGCGAGCATGGCAGCACCTTCGGCGGCAACCCGCTCGCCTGCGCGGTGGCCCGCGCGGCGATGCGCGTGCTGACCGAGGAAGGCATGATCGACAACGCGGCCGAGATGGGGGCATATTTCCATGCGCAGCTCGACACGCTGCGCGGCTCCGTCGTGAAGGAGGCGCGCGGGCGCGGGCTGATGTTGGCGGTGGAGCTGCACCCGGGGGCCGGCGGCGCCCGCCGGTATTGCGAGGCGCTGCGCGCGCGAGGCGTGCTGTGCAAGGAAACGCATACCCATACCATCCGCATCGCGCCCCCGCTGATCATCACCCGCGCCGAAGTGGATTGGGCCATGGAGCAGTTCGCCGCCGCTCTGTCAGAGATCGCCGCGTTCTGATCGGCGGAGCGCCGCCGGAACCGAAGGCTGGTGCCAGCGTTGGATCGGGCGATCAGGTCTGGTCTTGTCGCGCGCGAAGGTGGATGATCGTCACGCGTCAATCCGACGAGCCTGACGGCCCGTCTGATCAGCGAACACGGGTTTGTGACCTCATCGCGCGGAGCGGCGTGACGATGTGTAGCGGGCGAGCCGACGCAATTTGAGCGGGAGAATCAGAATGGCCGAGGATATCGATCTGCTGTGCATCAACACGATCCGAACCCTGGCGATGGATGCGGTGCAGCAGGCGAAATCCGGCCATCCCGGCACGCCGATGGGTCTCGCGCCGGTGGCCTACACGCTCTGGACCCAGCAACTCCGTTTCGACCCGGCCGCACCGGTCTGGCCTGATCGGGACCGGTTCGTCCTGTCCGTCGGCCATGCTTCCATGCTGCTCTATGCACTGCTGCACCTGACCGGCACGGTCGCGCTGGACCGGGGCGGGAAGCCGACAGGCAAGCCTGCCGTTTCCCTCGACGACATCCGCCATTTCCGCCAGATCGACAGCCTGACGCCCGGCCATCCGGAATATGGCCTGACGACGGGCGTGGAGGTAACCACCGGGCCACTCGGCCAGGGTGTGGGCAACTCCGTCGGCATGGCGATCGCGCAGCGCCAGCTCGCGGCGCACTTCAACCGACCTGGTTTTCCGATCGTCGATTACCGTGTCTGGGCGTTCTGCGGCGATGGCGACATGATGGAGGGCGTTTCCAGCGAGGCCGCCTCTCTGGCTGGGCATCTGCAGCTTTCCAACCTGTGCTGGGTCTATGACAGCAACATGATCTCCATCGAGGGATCGACGCAGATCACCTTCACCGAGGATGTGGGCGCGCGTTTCCTGGCCTATGGCTGGAACGTGATCCGGCTGCGGGATGCGAATGATTGCGAGGCGGTTGCGGTCGCGCTGAAGCAGGCAAAGGCCGAGCAGGGACGGCCCACCTTCATCATCGTGCAAAGCCATATCGCCTACGGCGCACCGACGAAGCAGGACACGAAAGAGGCGCATGGCGAGCCGCTGGGAGAAGAGGAGATCAAGGGCGCGAAGCGTTTCTACGGCTGGCCTGAAGATGCGAAGTTCCTGGTGCCGGACGGTGTTCCCGCCCGGTTCGCCGAGACGATCGGCAAGCGTGGCGCGGCGGAAAGCGCGGGATGGGCGGCGCTGTTCGAGCGGTATCGCGCGGCATACCCCGAGCTTGCAAAAGCATTCGAGACAATGACAAGCCGGAAGCTTCCCGATGGCTGGGAAGCGGTGGTCCCGACCTTCCCTGCGGACGCGGCCGGCCTCGCGACCCGGGATTCCTCCGGCAAGGTGCTGAACGCCCTTGCCGAGCGCATCCCGTGGCTCACCGGCGGCGCGGCCGATCTGTCGCCTTCGACCAAGACGAACCTGACATTCGAACAGGCGGGCGCGTTCGAGCCGGGCAGCTATGCCGGGCGCAACTTCCATTTCGGCGTGCGCGAGCATGCGATGGGCGCGGTGTGCAACGGCATGGCGGTCTCCGGCCTGCGCGCGTTCGGTTCGGGCTTCCTGATCTTCTCGGACTACATGCGCCCCTCCATCCGCCTCTCGGCGTTGATGGAACTGCCGGTGGTCTGGATCTTCACCCATGACAGCATCGGTGTGGGCGAAGACGGGCCGACGCACCAGCCGGTCGAGCATCTGGCGTCCTTGCGCGCCATGCCGGGAATGCGGACGATCCGCCCGGCGGATGCGAACGAAGCGGCGGAGGCGTGGCGGTTCCTGCTGCGCCACCCGGACGGCCCGGTGTGTCTGATCCTCAGCCGGCAGAAGCTGCCGACGATCGACCGCAGCCGCTACGCCGCGGCTTCCGGTCTCGCGCGCGGGGCCTATGTGCTCGCCGAGCCGGAAGGAGCTGCGGCGGAGGTGATCCTGATCGGCACAGGCAGCGAGGTGGCGCTGTGCATGGAGGCTGCCCAAGCGCTGGCGCACGACGGCGTGCGGGCGCGTGTCGTCTCGATGCCGTGCTGGGAAATCTTCGCGGCACAGGATCGTGCCTATCAGGATTCGGTGCTGCCGCCGGATATTCCCGCGCGGGTGGCCGTGGAGCAGGCGGCCACGCTGGGGTGGGAGCGTTACGTCGGCCGCGATGGCGCGGTGGTCGGCATGCACAGCTTCGGTGCCTCCGCGCCATTGCCGCAGTTGCAGAAGAAGTTCGGCTTCACCGTGGACAAGGTCGTTGCCGCCGCGAAGACGCAGATCGCCCGGCAACGGACGCGCCAGGCCGCCGAATAGAGACCATCGGGCAGGGAGAGCATCAAGGATGAATCCGTTGAAGAGGCTGGAGCAGGCCGGCCAATCCGTCTGGCTGGACTACGTGAAGCGGGACCTGATCGAAGGCGGCGGCTTGCAGGCATTGGTGGACCGCGACGGGCTGAAGGGCGTGACCTCCAACCCCTCGATCTTCGAGAAGGCGATCGGTCACTCGGACGAATACGCGGGCGCGATCCGCGCGTTCCTGGCCGGTGGCGACCATGGCGTATCGGCGATCTATGAACATCTCGCGATCGCCGACATCCGTGCCGGCGCGGATGTGTTGCGGCCCGTGTATGACCGGACGGCGCGGCGGGATGGCTACATCAGCCTGGAAGTCTCGCCCTATCTGGCGAATGACACGGCGGCGACGGTAGCCGAAGGCCAGCGGCTGTGGCAGACGGTGGATCGGCCGAACCTGATGGTGAAGGTCCCGGCAACGGAGGCCGGCTTGCCCGCGATCCGCCAGCTCATCGGCAAAGGCGTGAACATCAACGTGACATTGCTGTTCGCCGTGAATGTGTACGAGGCGGTGGCGGAGGCCTATGTCGCGGGGCTTGAGGATCTGCTGCGTGCCGGCGGCGATGTGGCGCGGATCGGCAGCGTGGCGAGCTTCTTTGTCAGCCGCATCGATTCCGCGGTGGATGCGAAGCTGGGCGAGAAGGGGGTGGCGCTGAAAGGCAAGGCGGCAATCGCCAACGCCAAGCTTGCCTATGCAAGCTACAAGCTGAAATTCGCGGGGCCGCGCTGGCAGAAGCTGGCGGAAGCCGGGGCTGTCACGCAGCGGCTGCTATGGGCATCGACCAGCGCGAAAGACCCCGCCTACAAGGATACGATGTATGTCGAGGGGCTGGTGGGGCGCGACACGGTGAACACGCTGCCACCGGCGACGATGGATGCGTTCCGCGATCATGGCGCCGTGCAACACGATGCGATCGAGCAGGATGTGGACGGCGCGCGGGAAGCCCTCGCGGCGCTGGAACGGCACGGCGTGTCTATGTCGGAGATCACCGCGGGGCTGGTGCGCGGCGGCGTGCAGCAATTCGCCGATGCGTTCGACGCGCTTCTGGGCGCGGTGGCGAAGCGCCGGGCCGACGTCGGTGACGGCGGCAAGGCGGCCCTGGCGGTCGAGCCGGGAAGTGCGGAACTGCGCGATGCACTGTCGGCCGAGATGGATCTGTGGCGCAAGGAAGGGCGCATCCGCCGGCTCTGGGCTGGCGATGCGACGCTATGGACCGGCGCGGATGAAGCCCGATGGCTCGGCTGGCTGGATATCATCCCGCGAGAGCTTGCCGACGTCGGGCAGTTGCAGGCATTCGCCGATACGGTGAAGCGCGAGGGGTACAAGCACATCGTGCTGCTCGGCATGGGTGGGTCCAGCCTGGGGCCGGAGGTGCTGGCCGAGACGTTCGGGCACCAGGCCGGCTGGCCGCGCTTCCACATGCTGGATTCCACCGATCCGGCACAGGTGGCCACGATCGATGCCGCGATCGATGTGAAGCGCACGCTGTTCGTGGTGTCCTCCAAATCCGGCAGCACGCTGGAGCCGAACATCTTCATGGCGCATTTCCTCGCCCGCGCCGTGGCGGCGCTGGGTAAGGATGCGGCGGCGAAGCGCTTCGTCGCCGTGACGGACCCCGGATCGGCGCTGGAAAAAACCGCCCGCGAACAGGGTTTCCCGCATGTGTTCGCCGGTGTGAAGTCGATCGGCGGGCGCTATTCCGTGCTGTCGAAATTCGGCTTGGTGCCGGCGGCGGCAATGGGCCTGGACGTGCGGCGGCTTCTCTCAGTCGCGCAAAGGATGGTGCATGCGGTGGCGGGCGACGTGCCGCCGGCGCAAAACCCGGCTGTCCAGCTCGGCATCGCGATGGGTGTGGCCGCGCGCCACGGGCGGGACAAGGTGACGATCATCGCCTCGCCCGGCATCCGCGATCTCGGCGCGTGGCTGGAGCAGTTGCTGGCGGAAAGCACCGGCAAGCAGGGCCATGGGCTGATCCCTGTCGATGCGGAGCCGCCGGTCACCGCGGATCGCTACGGCGCGGACCGGTTCTTCGCCTACCTCGAACTGGCGGGGCATGCCGATGAGGCGCAGCGCCGCGCGGTGAGCGCGCTGGAGCGTGCCGGCCATCCGGTCGCGCGGATCGTGCTGCCGGATGCGTGGCATGTAGGCCAGCAGTTCTTCCTGTGGGAAGTGGCAACGGCGGTGGCCGGCGCGGTGATCGGCATCAACCCGTTCGACCAGCCGGACGTGGAGGCAAGCAAGCTCAAGACCCGGGCCCTGACCGATGCGGTGGAAAAGGATGGCACCCTGCCGGCGGAAACGCCGATCTTCCGCCACAACGGCGTGGCCCTGTTCGCCGATGCCCGGAATGCCGCCGTGCTCGGGCGGCACAATACCCTCGCGGGTTATCTCGGCCGCCATTTCGGGCAGGTGGGGAAAGGCGATTATGTCGCGCTGCTCGCCTATATCGAACGGAATGCCGCGCATCGGGAGCAGATGGCGGCGATGCGTGCGAACATCCTCGATCGCACGCGTGCCGCAACCTGTCTCGGGTTCGGCCCCCGGTTCCTGCATTCCACCGGCCAGGCCTACAAGGGCGGTCCGAACTCCGGCGTGTTCCTGCAGATCACCTGCGATGATCCGGTGGACCTGGAAGTACCGGGCCGATCCTACAGCTTCGGCGTGGTGAAGGCCGCGCAGGCGCGCGGCGATTTCGAGGTTTTGGCCGAACGTGGCCGCCGCGCGCTGCGTGTGCACCTGAACGATGTCGACACGGGCCTTGCCGAGTTGGGGCGCGCTGTCGAACAGGCTTTGGCATAAGGGAGGGCGGGCGATGGCGGGGAAACGCGGTATGCAGATCGGCGTGGTCGGGCTCGGCCGCATGGGCGGCAACATCGCGCGGCGGCTGATGCGGGATGAGCATCGCTGCGTGGTGTTCGATTCGAACGCGAAAGCGCGGGAGACGATCGCGAAAGACGGCGCGAAGGCGGCGGCCACGCTGGAGGAGGTCGTCGCAGCACTGGGTGACGGGCCGCGCGCCGTCTGGGTGATGCTGCCCGCCGGCAAGATCACCGAGGATACGGTGGATCACCTGGGCCGGATCATGCGCAAGGACGACATCATCATCGATGGTGGCAACAGCTTCTACAAGGATGATATCCGCCGCGCGAAGCGGCTGGCCAAGAACGGCATCCGCTATGTGGATGTCGGCACGTCCGGCGGGGTCTGGGGGCTGGAGCGCGGCTATTGCATGATGATCGGCGGAGAGAAAGCGGCGGTCGATCATCTCGATCCCATCTTCAATACGCTCGCGCCGGGGCTCGGCAGCATCCCCCGCACGCCGGGACGCACCGGGCATGATCCGCGGGCCGAACGCGGCTACATTCATGCCGGGCCGACCGGGGCCGGGCACTTCGTGAAGATGGTGCACAACGGCATCGAATACGGAATGATGCAGGCCTATGCGGAGGGCTTCGACATCCTGCACAACAAATCCTCCACGATATTGCCGGAGGATGAGCGGTTCGACCTGAAGATGGCCGATATCGCGGAGGTATGGCGGCGCGGCAGCGTGGTCTCGTCCTGGCTGCTCGATCTCGCCGCGATGGCGCTGGCGAAGGACGGAGCCCTGTCGGACTTTTCCGGCTTCGTCGAGGATTCCGGCGAGGGCCGCTGGACCATCCAGGCCGCGCTTGAGGAGGCGGTGCCGGCCGATGTGCTGTCGGCGGCGCTGTATGTGCGCTTCCGCTCGCGCGAGGATCATTCCTACGCCGAGAAAATGCTTTCGGCGATGCGCTTTGGCTTCGGCGGCCACATCGAAGGTCATCCGGCTGACGCGAAGAAAACGGCGGCGGAGTAGGGCGATGAACGATCGGGCATCCGGTCTCGCCGCTGTCAGCCGGCCGAAGGGTGCGGTGATGGATGCCCCGCCTCGGCGGAAGCCGAAGCCTGCCGATCCCTGCACGATGGTGATCTTCGGCGCACGCGGCGACCTGACGAAGCGGCTGGTCTTCCCCGCGCTGTACAATCTTTGCCACACCGGCATGCTGCCCGAGAAATTCGCGCTGATCGGCGTGGACCTTGCGGAAGGCACCGCGAAGGATTGGTGCGACGGCCTGCACGCACAGCTCGAAAGCTTTGTGGGAAACGCCTCGTCCGAGTTCAATGTCGATTCGATCGACGAGGCGGCGTTCAAGAAGCTCGCCGCACGGATGAGCTATGTGCAAGGCGATCTCACCAAGCCGGACCTCTACAAGAAGATCACGGACGCGCTGGCCAAGGCGGGAAAGGCGCAGGGCACGGGCGACAATGCGTTGTTCTACCTCGCCGTGGCGGATCGTTTCTTCGGCCCGGTGGTGGACGGGCTGGGTGCCGCGAAGCTGACCGCGCAGAATGAGGACAAGGACGGCAAGCCGCAATTCTGGCGGCGGGTCGTGATCGAGAAGCCGTTCGGCCACGATCTTGCTTCCGCGCGGGCACTGAACACCCGCATCCGGCGCACGCTGCACGAGGACCAGATCTTCCGCATCGATCATTTCCTGGGCAAGGAAACGGTGCAGAACATCATGGCGTTCCGCTTCGCCAACGGGTTGTTCGAGCCGATCTGGAACCGGGACCGCATCGACCATGTGCAGATCACGGTGGCCGAGACGGTCGGTGTGGAAAAGCGCGGCAAGTTCTACGAAGTCACCGGCGCGTTGCGCGACATGGTGCCCAACCACGTGTTCACGCTGCTGTCGATGGTGGCGATGGAGCCGCCCGCCCGGTTCGACGATGCCGCCATCCGCAGCAAGAAGGCCGAGGTGTTCGCCGCGATGCCGGCGGTGCCGCCGGAAAATGCCGTCCGAGGCCAGTACGCCGCCGGCACCGTGCTGGGCAAGAAGGCCCAGGCCTATCGCAGCGAGCCGGATGTGGCGGCGGATTCGAACACCGAAACCTATGTCGCTTTGAAGCTCGAAATCGACAACTGGCGCTGGGCGGGGGTGCCGTTCTACATCCGCACCGGCAAATACATGCCTGCGCGGATGACCGAGATCGCGATCCGCTTCAAGCAGGCGCCGATGGCTGCCTTCGAGGATACGCCGATCGACACGCTGCCGCCCAACTGGCTCGTCATTCGCGTGCAGCCGGACGAAGGCATCTCCCTTCAGTTCGAGGTGAAGCGGCCGGGGCCGATGATGGATCTCGCCGCGGTAAAGATGGATTTCGCTTACAAGGACTGGTTCCCGCGAGAACCGAACGTGGGGTACGAAACGCTGCTGTATGATGTGATGATCGGCGATGCCACGCTGTTCCAGCGCGGTGACATGGTGGAGCAGACCTGGCGGGTGGTGCAGCCCGTGCTGGATGCCTGGGCGAAGCCCGCCAAGGGGTTTCCGAATTACAAGGCGGGCAGTGCCGGCCCGAAAGCGGCGGATGATCTGCTGGCGCGTGACGGCAATCGCGCCTGGCGCCCGGTGCCCCCGCCTGGCGCCACCCCGCGGGAGCCGCAAAAGCCATGAACCCTCCGGCGGATATCCGCCTGCTGCTGGCCGATGTCGATGGCACGCTGGTGACGCAGGAGAAGGTGCTGACCGAGGCGGCCATCGCGGCCGCGGGTGAATTGCGCGCGCAGGGCGTCACGCTTGCGCTGACCAGCGGCAGGCCACCGCGCGGAATGCAGATGCTGGTCGCGCCGCTGGCGCTCACCGGCGCCATCGCCGGATTCAACGGCGGCGTGTTCGTCAACCCGGACCTGTCGGTGATCGACAGCCATGTGCTGGACCCCAAAGTTGCGAAGCAGGCGCTGGCGGTGATCGCCGATCACGGGCTGGATGGCTGGCTGTACACGGTGGACGACTGGCTGGTGACGGCACCCGAAGCCCCGCACGTGGCGCGCGAGGCATGGACGGTGAAGTTCGAGCCGCATGTCGTCGGCTCGTTCACCGATGCACAGTTCACCCAGGCGGTGAAGATCGTCGGCGTGTCAGACGATCACGCCCGCGTCGCCGCCTGCGAACGGGACATGCAGGCGGCATTGGGCGCGCAGGCAAGTGCCGCGCGGTCCCAGCCCTATTATCTGGACGTGACGCATCCGCAGGCGAACAAGGGTGCGGTGGTGGACCGGCTGTCGAAGCTGCTGGATATTCCGCGCGGGCAGATCGCCACGATCGGGGACATGCCGAATGATGTGCTGATGTTCCGCCGCAGCGGCTTCTCCTTCGCCATGGGCAATGCGGATGACGAGGTGAAGGCGGCGGCGAACGCGACCGTCGCCAGCAATGAGCAGGAGGGTTTCGCGCAGGCAGTCCGCAGCCTGCTCGCCGCGCAAGCCGGCCGAAAGCGCGCATGAAGCCCGCTTTCGGCACGCTGCGGGTTTTCGGCACGCCGGAGGCGCTGGCACATGGCGCGGCAGATTGGCTGTGCGCCCGTGCGGCCGAGGCCGTCGCACCCTTCACGCTGTGCCTGTCCGGCGGGTCCACACCGAAGCGGCTCTATCAGGACCTCGCTTCACCGCCGCTGGCCGGGCGCTTTCCCTGGGCGACCACGCATTTCTTTTTCGGCGACGAACGCTTCGTCCCTCCGGATGATCCTGACAGCAATGCGCATATGGCAAGGCAGGCCATGTTCGCGAAGGTTCCGGTGCCGGAAGCGAACATCCACACCATCCCCACCACGGGCCTTGCGCCGGACGCGGCGGCAGCGGAATACGAACGTCTGCTGCGCACCTTCCATGGCTCGGAACCCGGACAAGCACGCCCGCTGTTCGACGTGACTTTCCTGGGCGTGGGCGACGACGGGCATACCGCTTCCCTGCTGCCCGGCCAGCCCGTGCTGGATGAACGGGCGCATCTGGTGGCGGCGGTGTCGCAGGGCCGGCCGGAGGTGCGGATCACGCTGACCTACCCGGCGCTGGAAAGCAGCCGCTTCGTCGTGTTCCTGCTGCAAGGCGAAGGCAAGCGCGCCATCCTGGACCGCATCCTCTCCGGCGATGCCACGTTGCCGGCCGCGCGCATCCGGCCGGCGGGCGAGGTGCTGTGGTTTGCCGATCGCGCCGCCGCAGGGCGCTGGGCGGGGGAATGAGTTCTTCCGCGGTGGAGGCAGCCAAGCGGGCAGCCGCGCAGGCTGCGGTGGCACTGGTCGAGACAGGAATGCGCATCGGCCTCGGCACCGGCTCCACCGCCCGTCACGCCGTGCAGGCGCTCGGCCGACGCGTGCGGGATGAGGGGCTGTCTGTCCAGGCCATCGCCACCTCCGCCGAAACCGAAGCGCAGGCGCGCGAGGTCGGCATTACGCTGGCTGATTTCGCGGCTGTCACCGAACTCGATCTCGCGATCGACGGGGCCGACGAGGTGGAACGCGGCAGCCTGCGGCTGATCAAGGGTCTGGGGGGTGCGCTGCTGCGCGAGAAGATCGTCGCCCAGGCTGCACGGCGCTTCGTGGTGATCGCCGACACCTCCAAACCCGTGGACATTCTGGGTTCGGGCGCGCCGCTGCCGGTGGAGGTCGTCCGCTTCGGTCACGAGGCGGTGGCGCGCCGGCTCGCCGCGCTGGGCGGCGCCCCCATCCTGCGGCGTCGGAACGATAATCCCTTCGTCACGGACAGCGGCCATCTCATCTACGATTGCGCCGGCTTCGGCCCGATCCGCGATCCGCACACGCTGAACCGCGGCCTGCGCGCGATCGCCGGGGTGATGGAGACCGGGCTGTTCCTGGAGATGGCGGAACAGGCGATCATCGGCGCACCGGACGGAAGCGTGAGCGTGATGCGTCCGGCACGGCAGCGGGGGATGGCATGAAGGCGATGGTCGCTGTGGTCATGGGCGTGTCGGGGTCCGGCAAGACCACCATCGCGGTGCCGCTCGCCCGCACGCTTGGCTGGATGTTCCAGGAGGGGGATGCGCTGCATCCGCCGGCCAACATCGCCAAGATGAAGCAGGGCATGCCGCTGAACGATGCCGACCGCCTGCCCTGGCTGCACCGCATGGCCGAGGTGGTCGATGGCTGGCTGCAGGCCGGCACGCCGGGCGTGCTGAGCTGTTCGGTGCTGAAGCGCAGCTACCGAGACATCGTGATCGGCGGCCGGCCCGGTGTGCGTCTGGTCTATCTTCAGGGCAGCCAGGAGCTGATCCGGCAGCGGATGGAAGCGCGGCGCGGGCACTTCATGCCGGCCAGCCTGCTCGACAGCCAGTTTGCCACGCTGGAGGAACCGCAAGCCGACGAACAGCCGCTCATCGTGTCGGTCGCGGGCACGCCGGAGGAGATCGTGGCGGAGATCATCAGCCGGTTGGAATGATACCTGCTTCCGCATGCCGCCGCGTCGGGCGCAGGGATGTGTCGAAATCGTAGGTGATCGGCACGCCGGTCGCGATCTCCACGGCGGCGATATCCGCATCCGAAATGCCGTCGAGGTGCTTCACCAGCGCGCGCAGGCTGTTGCCATGCGCCACCACCAGCACGTTGGCCCCGGCCGCGATCCGCGGGGCGATCGTTTCGGACCAGACCGGCATCACCCGTGCCGCGGTATCCCGCAGGCTTTCGGTGGCGGGCAGGTGCTGCGGGTCGATGCCGGCATAGCGTGGGTCGCGCGCGGGATGGCGCGGATCGTCGGGGGAGAGCGCGGGCGGCCGTGCATCGAAGCTGCGCCGCCAGCGCCGCACCTGCTCGGCCCCCGCCTGCCGGGCTGTCTCCGCCTTGTTCAGCCCTTGCAGTGCGCCGTAATGCCGCTCGTTCAATCGCCAGTCCACCGCCACGGGCAGCCACATCAGCTCCATCTGGTCCAGCACGATCCAGGCGGTGCGGATCGCGCGGGTCAGCACGGAGGTGACGCAAAGGTCGAACCTCT
>DATKQI010000274.1:0-7444 GCA_035532755.1 Acetobacteraceae bacterium | reverse complement strand
TTATATATTCCTCTCGATCGCGATCGCCGTCGCCTCGCCGCCGCCGATGCACAGCGCCGCCACGCCGCGGCGCTTGTCCGTCCGCTCCAGCGCGTGCAGCAGCGTCACGATCAGCCGCGCCCCGGTCGCGCCGATCGGGTGGCCGAGCGCGCAGGCCCCGCCCGAGACGTTCACCCGCGCGGGGTCGAGATCGAGGTCCCGGATCGCCGCCATCACCACCACGGCGAACGCCTCGTTGATCTCGAACAGATCGACATCCGCCACCGACCAGCCCACCCGGTCCAGCAGCGCGCGGATGGCGAACACCGGCGCGGTGGTGAACCATTCCGGCGCCTGCGCGTGCACGGCATGGCCGCGAATCTCCGCCCGCACCGCAAGCCCCGCGCGGGCGGCGGCCTCCCGGCTCGCCAGCACCAGCGCCGCCGCGCCGTCCGCGTTGGCCGCGGCGGATGCCGCCGTGATCGTCCCGTCCGCGCCGAAGGCCGGCTTCAGCGAAGGGATCTTTCCGGCGGAAAGCCGCGGCGGGATCTCGTCGCGCGCCAGCGCGGCCCCGCCCGGCGGGACCACCGGCACGGTCTCCGCATCGAAATCCCCGCCCGCCACCGCTGCCTGCGCGCGCGTGAGCGTGCGGATGGCATACTCGTCCTGCGCCTGCCGCGTGAACTGGTAGGCGCTCGCGCACAGCTCGCCGAAACTGCCCATGGACCGGCCGGGCTCGTACGCATCCTCCAGCCCGTCCAGCATCATGTGGTCGAACAGTCGCGCATGGCCCACCCGATAGCCGCCGCGCGCCCGGTCCAGCAGATAGGGCGCGCCGGACATGCTCTCCATCCCGCCCGCCACCACCAGCGCGGCACTGCCCGCGCGGATCATGTCATGCGCCAGCATCGCGGCCTGCATGCCGGAACCGCAGACCTTGTTCACCGTGGTCGCGCCCGCGCCGTCCGGGAGCCCGGCCGCGCGCGCCGCCTGCCGCGCCGGCGCCTGCCCCAGCCCGGCGGGCAGCACGCAGCCCATCAGCACGGCATCCACGGCACCCGGCGCGATGCCCCCGCGCGCCAGCGCCGCCCCGATCGCCGCCGCCCCAAGCCGCGGCGCCGGCACCGCGGCCAGCGCGCCCTGGAACCGGCCGAGCGGCGTGCGCGCGGCCCCGGCGATCACCACGGGTTCGACGGTCATCGGCATCTCCTGAAAATCGCGCTCACCACGGAAGCAAGCACTGCGGAAGAAAGCACCACGGAAGACAGGTTGGGCACATTCTACCCATTTTCGTCATGCCGGCGTAGCGGGTCATTTTGAATTGCCTCTCCGGATTCCGGCCCTTCCGCTTTGGGCTGCACTCGGCGAATCTTGGTGCGGCATTCGTGCGCCGAAACGCACGCTCAACTGCAGCCCGAGGAAAACAACGCATGTCGCATGAGGACGGCACCAGGATCATCCATGGCAGGACGCCGGAATCAGCGGCCATGCTGGCAAACGTCAAACGAGCGATGGCGATCACCGCCACGCTCAACCGCCTCACGTTCAACGATGCGGACGAAATCCGGGTCTTGTTCAGCGAACTCATCGGTAAAAAGGTAGACGAGAGCTTTCTGCTGATCCCGCCATTCTATACTGCCGGCGGGAGCGAAATCCGCGTCGGGCATAATGTCTTCGTAAATCAGAACTGCACTTTCTATGACCTTGGCGGGCTCGACATCGCGGACGATGTGATGATCGGGCCGAACGTGAGCATCATCACGACAGGCCATCCCCTTGAACCTTCGCGGCGCCGCGCCGCCACGATCGCAAAGCCCATCGTGATTGAGAGAAACGTCTGGATCGCGGCCGGCGCAACGATCATCGGTGGGGTGACGGTAGGCGAAAACTCGGTTGTGGCCGCGGGTTCGGTAGTCACCAGGAACGTTCCCCCGAATACCCTTGTCGGCGGAAATCCGGCGCGGGTCATTCGTTCGATTGGCGACTGAGGAAGCAATGGCCGGCCGCTACCCCGCGTGCAGCATCAGCACCAGCGCCTGCCGCAGGCGGAGAATGCCGCCCAGCACCTGCCCGTGCCGGCACATCCGCCGCCCGGCATCGATCAGCAGGTGCACCTCGGCCGAGGCCGGCCGGCCGGACATCTCCAGCGCGCTCACCCGCCGCGAGAGCTGGGAGCAATAGGCGGGCGTATCGGTCGTCACCTCCATCGGCGCGGCGCGGCGCTGCGCGAACGCGAACCCGCCGAGCAGGCCGCCGGAGACGGCAAGCAGCATCGCGCCGCCGGCCACCACGCCACTCCGGCGACGCCAGGAAAAACGCCCGATCATGCCCCGCAGCATGCCGCATCCGGGCTGTTCCGGCGATGGGGGGCGGGTGAATCCGCCGTCATCATGCTGCATTTTCCGTCTTCGCCGGCAGCATCAGCACCGCCCGCAGCCCCGGCGCGTTGTCCTCCAGCCGCAGCACCCCGCCATGCAGCTGGCTCACCGCCTGCACGAGCGCGAGGCCGAGGCCGGAGCCCGGCGTGTCGCGCGCCGTCTCGCCGCGGAAGAAGCGCTCCATCGCGTGCTCGCGGTCCTCGGCGGGAATGCCCGGCCCGGCATCGGCCACCACTACCTCCACCGAGCCGGGCACCGAACCGTTCAGCCGCCGCCCCTGCAGCCGGATCTCCCCGCCCGGCGGGGAGAATTTCAGCGCGTTGTCCAGCAGGTTCGCCACCGCCTGCTGGATCAGCTCGCGGTCTCCCAGCAGCGGCAGGGGGGCCGGCGCGTCCAGCACCAGCCGCACCCCCTGCTCCTCCGCCACCGCCACGTACAGCTCCGCCAGATCGGCCAGCAGCGGGGCGAGGTCGAGCGGGGCGAAGGCCGAGCGGCGCGCGCCCGCCTCGATCTCGGCGATCCGCAGCAGCGCCTGGAACACGCCCACCACGCCGTCGAGATCAACCGTCGCCCGCTCGATCGCCGCGCGCAGATCCTCCGCGCATTCCGCATGCGCCGCGGCATCCTCGAGCCGCGCGCGGGCGCGCGTGATCGGCGTGCGCAGATCGTGCGCGATCGCGTTGGAAACCTGCCGCACCCCGTCCATCAGCCGGGCGATGCGGTCCAGCATGTCGTTGATGGTCTCGGCCAGCCGGTCGAACTCGTCCCCCCGGCCGGAGCGGCGCACCCGGTGCGACAGATCCCCGCCCGAGATCGCCATGGCGGTGGCCGACACATCGGCCAGGGCCGCGCGAAACACGCCGCGGATCAGCAGCGCGCCGGCGAAGCCCAGCCCCACCATCACCCCCAGCGCCCACAGCAGCCCGTCGGTCAGCAGCGCGCGCAGCTTCGCCCGCGCCTTCACGTCGCGCCCGATCAGCAGATGGAACCCGCCCAGCAGGTCGTAGCGGTGCATCCGCGCGAGCGATTCGATGCCCGCCCGCGTCACCGGCAGCTCGAACCAGGAATTCGGCTGCGTCACCTGCGCCGGCCATTCCGTCAGATTGCCCACGATCGGGTGCAGCGCGGCATCCACCAGCAGGTAGATCGCGTTGTCGTCCACGTTCTGCGCCAGCCGGTTCTGGATGGTCGCCACCAGCGCCGGCAGCCCGCCCTCGTGGTAGCGTTCGGCCAATCCTTGCGCGTCGGCGTTGATCGCGGCCTGCACCTGCCGGTCCAGCAGCCCCGCGGTCGCCCACCACAGGAACAGCGCGAGCGCGAGCGCGCTCGCCCCGAACACCATCGCATAGAGAAACGCGAAGCGGACGCCGGCGGACCGCAGCAGATAGGGGCGCGGCGCGCGGGCATGCCGGGCGCGAAGCCAGCGCCGCCCGGCCGCGCGCATTACTCCGCCTCGGCCCGCAGCATGTATCCCGCGTTGCGCACGGTATGGATCAGCGAGGTGCCGAACGGCTTGTCGATCTTCTGCCGCAGCCGGGACACATGCACGTCGATCACGTTGGTCTGCGGATCGAAATGATAGTCCCACACGCCTTCCAGCAGCATCGTGCGCGTCACCACCTGGCCGCCGTGGCGCAGCATGTATTCGAGCAGCCGGAACTCGCGCGGCTGCAGGTCGATCTTCTGCCCCGCCCGCCGCACGGTGCGCGACAGCAGGTCCATCTCCAGGTCGCCCACCGCGAGCCGCGTCGTCGGCCCCTCGCCCTTGCCGCGGCGGATCAGCGCCTCCACGCGGGCGAGCAGCTCGGAGAAGGCGAAGGGCTTGGTGAGGTAATCGTCGCCGCCCGCCTTCAACCCCTTCACCCGGTCGTCCACCTGGCCGAGCGCGGAGAGGAACAGCACCGGCACCTTGTTGTCCTGCGCGCGCAGCGTCTCCAGCAGGCGCAGCCCGTCCACACCGCCGGGCAGCATCCGGTCCAGCACGATCGCGTCGAACGCCTCGGACGCGGCGAGGAACAGCCCGTCCCGGCCGTTCCCCGCATGCTCCACCGTATGCCCCGCCTCGCGCAGCCCCTTGGTCACGAAGCCGGCCACGTCCTTGTCGTCCTCGACCACCAGAATCCGCATCGCCTGCTCCCTATCCGCGTGTCTCGGCCGGCCGCTGGCCAACCCGCACCGGCAGCACGATCTGCCGGCCATGGCGGCGGATCGTCAACCGCGCCATCCGCCCCGGCGGCACCTCCGCCACCGCGCGGATCAGCCCGTTGGAACTGTTCACGCGCGTCCCGTTCACCGCCATCACCACATCGCCCGCCTTCACCCCGCCGGCCGCGGCCGGGCTGTTCGGCTCCACCCCGTCGATCGCCACGCCGCCCGCATCGCCCGGCAGATCCTGCACCGACACGCCGAGCCAGCCGCGCGCGATGCGCCCGCCCCGGCGCAGCTGCGCGACGATCTTCTCGACGATGCGGCTCGGGATGGCGAAGCCGATGCCGACCGACCCGCCGGTGGGCGAGACGATCGCGGTGTTCAGCCCGACCACATGGCCGCGCATGTTGAAGGCGGGTCCGCCGGAATTGCCGGGGTTGATCGGCGCGTCGAGCTGCAGGAAATCATCGAACGGCCCCGCCCCGATGTCCCGCCCGCGCGCGCTCACGATCCCGGCGGTGACGGACCCGCCGAGGCCGAACGGGTTGCCCGCCACCAGCACCCAGTCCCCCACCTGCACCCGGTCGGAGTTGCCCCAGGTGACGTAGGGCAGCGGCCGCGGCGCATCGACCTTGATCACCGCGATATCGGTCAGCTGGTCCGCGCCGATCACGTGCGCCTGCAATTTCGTGCCGTCGGAGAGGGACACGGTGATGCTGCTCGCCTGCCCGACCACATGGTTGTTCGTCACGATCACGCCGGAAGGGTCGATGATGAAGCCCGATCCGGCGCCCATCACCTGCGGGCCGCTGCGGAACCGGTTGCGGAACTGCTTCTCGAAGGGCGTGCCCTTCAGCCCCGGCGGCAGCGGCGTGGCGCCCGCGGTCTCCGGCACCTTCTCGGTCACCGAGATGTTCACCACCGCCGGCTGCACCTGCTTCACGAGGTTGCGGAAGCTCGGAAACCCGTTCTGGGCGAAGGCCGGCCCCGCGATCAGCAGCGCGGCGGCCGCCACCATGCCGGCGAGCGAGCGGCGCGTGAGCAGGGAAGGCGCAGCCATGGCGCAAGCCTCCGCGGGGGTACGTCGGTGCGATGAAATGGCATGGAGGCAGCACCGCAACAAGGCTTTCCGCGCCCGGCACGCGGCAACGTCATCGGCGCTCGTCACGGCCCGGCCGGGTCCTCCGGCCAGCGATGCTTCGGGTAGCGCCCGCGCATCTCGCGCCGCACCTCCGCCCAGCCGCCCGCCCAGAACCCGGCCAGATCGGCGGTGATCGCCACCGGCCGGCCGGCCGGGGACAGCAGCGCGAGCTGCAGCGGTACGCGCCCGCCGGCCAGCGGTGGCGTGGCCCGCAGCCCGAAGAACGCCTGCGCCCGGGCAGAGGCGAGCGGTACCGGCTGCGCGTAGTCGATCGCCGCCCGCCCGCCCGGCAGGTCGAGTGCCGCCGGCAGCTCCCGGTCGAGCCGCGTCCGCTGCGCCCAGGGCAGGCGCTCGCGCAGGATCGCCGGCAGATCGAGCCGGGCGAGATCGGCGAGCCGCGCCATCCCGCCCAGATGCGGGCCGAGCCAGCCGGGAACGTCCGCCGCCAGCGCGGCATCGGACACATCCGGCCAGCCATCGGGTTCGATCGCGCGCATCCGCCCCACCCGCGCCTGGAACTGCCGCGCGGCCGCGGTCCAGGGCAGCGCGTCCAACCGTGTGGCGAGCGCGGCGGCCAGCCCGGCCTTCGCCTCCCCCGGCAGGGCGGGGCCGGTGCGGTCCTGCAGCACCAGCGCGCCGAGCCGCACCCGCCGCCGCGCCAGCACCGCGCCCGAAACGGGGTCGAACCCGCTCTCCACGGTCTCCACCACCCGCGCGGCCAGCACGGCGGGCAGACGTTCGGGGTCGAGCGGTGCCGCGAGGCGGATGCGCGCCGCCGCCTTCGCCTCCAGCGCCACCACCGCCAGCAGCGGCGCGCGCGCCAGCGCATCGGTGGGCGGCAGCCGCGCACCGCCGCCGCCCGAAAGGCGGAACACCCCCGGCTCGCCGCGCCGCTGCGCGATCCGGTCGGGGAAGGCGCAGGCGAGCAGCGGCGCCGGATCGCCCGCCGCCGGCTGGTCGGCCGGCAGGCGGAGCCGGCGGCGGTACTGCCCGGCGGCCCGGCGGATGCGGCCAACCGCACTGCGGTCGCCCTCCCCGTGCCCAGCCAACACTTCCAGCCGCAGGGCGATGTCCGCCGGCGCGTCCGGCGCCCGCAGCGGATCGCGCTCCTCCAGCAATGCAGCCAGATCGGCGGCGAGCGCGGCCTCGCCCGGCCCCTCCGCCGCCAGCATCATCGCGGCGAGCCGCGGATGCGCCCCGAGTGCGGCCATCCGCCGTCCCGCTTCGGTGATCCGCCCTTCGCCGTCGCGCGCACCGAGCTCAGCCAGCAAGGCCGCGGCGGCGGCCAAAGCACCGGATGGCGGCGCATCGGGGAACGGCAGCACCGCGGGCGCGGTGCCCCAGGCGGTGCAGGCCAGCAGCAGGGACGAAAGCTCAGCCTCCAGAATCTCCGGCCGGTCGAACGGGGCAAGGCCGCGATGCAGGGCGGCGGACCACAGCCGGATCGCGACCCCCGGCCCTTCCCGCCCGGCGCGGCCGGAGCGCTGCTCGGCGGCGGCGCGGCTGATGCGCAGCGTGGCCAGCCGGGTCAGCCCGGTCGCCGGATCGAGCCGGGGCGCGCGACGGAACCCGCCATCCACCACGATGCGCACCCCCGGCACGGTCAGCGAGGTCTCGGCGATGGAGGTGGCGAGCACCACCCGCCGCCAGTCGGCACTGCGCAGCGCCGCATCCTGCGCGCCCGGCGGCAGATCCCCATGCAGCGGCAGCACCAGGGCGGGGCAGCCGGCAAGTGCGGCCTCCGTCCGCCGGATCTCCGCCATGCCGGGCAGGAAGGCCAGCACATCGCCCGGATGCG
>DATKQI010000273.1:0-10891 GCA_035532755.1 Acetobacteraceae bacterium | reverse complement strand
CGGATTGTCGCCGTCGGCGTCCAGTATCTATCGGGATCTGAAACGGGCGCTCGCCACCCGCCATCCGGGGCTGTCCTGAAGATGCGGATCGTTCTGGATCTGCAGGGCGCGCAGACCGCAAGCCGCTTTCGTGGAATCGGGCGCTATTCGCTCTCGCTTGCAACCGCGCTCGCCCGCCGTGCGAACGGCCATGATGTCTGGGTCGCGCTGAACGATGCGTTCCCCGAAACCATGGAACCTCTGCGGGCGGCGTTCGACACCCTCGTCCCCCAGGACCGCATCCGCACATTCAGCGTGCCGACGCCCGTCGCCGGGCACAATCCGGGCAATGCCTGGCGGGCGCGTGCGGGAGAAAGCATCCGTGAGGCGTTCCTGGCCGATCTCGCGCCCGATCTCGTTCATATCGCCAGCCTGTTCGAAGGCTGGGTGGATGACGCGGTCGCCACGGTCGCGGCCTTCGAACACGCGGCACCTGCGGCCGTCACACTGTACGATCTGATCCCGCTGCTGAATCCGGATATCTACCTCACGGATCCTGGCTATAAGGCATTCTACTACCGGAAGCTCCAATCTATCCGGAAAGCGGAGCTCCTGCTTGCCATCTCGGAATTCTGCCGGCGGGAAGCGGTGGAGGCGCTGCAGATCCCTGCGGATGGCATCGTAACCATCTCATCGGCCGCCGGCCCCGAATTCCATGCCGCCGCACTCGCTCCGGCGGCATATGCCGAGCTGATGATGCGCTACGGCATCAAGGATGGATTCCTGCTCTGCGCCCCCGGCGGATTCGACCATCGCAAGAACATCCGCGGCCTGCTGGCCGCATTCTCGATGCTGCCCTCCGCGGTGCGCGCGGCCCACCCGCTCGTCATCACCACGGCGATGTCTGGCGAGGAGAAGCAGCAGATCCTCATGCAGGCCCGCAAGGCTGGAATTGAACATGATCTGGTGTTGACCGGGCGCGTCAGCAATCAGGACCTGATCGCCCTCTACCGCACCTGCCACCTTTTCGTCTTCCCCTCTCTGCATGAAGGTTTCGGCCTGCCGGTGCTGGAGGCGATGGCCTGCGGCGCGCCGGCCGTCGGCTCGAACACCACCAGCATCCCCGAGGTGATCGGCCGCGCCGATGCACTGTTCGATCCGGCAAGCCCCTACGCGATCGCGGAAACCCTGAGCCGGGTTCTGTCCGACGAAGGCCTGCGCCAGTCCCTGCGGGCGCACGGTCCGGTGCAAGCGCGGCGTTTCTCCTGGGAAGCGACCGCTGATCGCGCGCTCGACGCGTTCGCAGCTCTCCACGACCGCCAGGCCGCCGCCCACAAGCCCGTGCGCCTGTCCGCCATGCCCGGCGCAAGGCCGCGCCTTGCTTATGTTTCACCGCTGCCGCCCACCCAGTCCGGCATCGCCGATTACAGCGCCGAACTGCTGCCGGCACTCGCCTGCCATTACGACATTGAGGTGGTACCGACCGAGGCCGAAGTTGCTGAGCCATGGATCAGCGCGAACTTTCCGATCCGCAGCATGGAGTGGTTCGGCGCCCACGCCGGCCGGTACGATCGCATCCTCTACCACTTCGGCAATTCACCCTTCCACGCCGGCATGTTCGATCTTCTCAGCCGCCATCCGGGCACGGTCGTACTGCATGATTTCTTCCTCTCAAGCCTGATCAACTGGCAGGAAATCGCAGGCGGAGAAACGCAGGCCTTCCTGCATGCCCTGTACCGCTCGCATGGCTATCCGGCGCTGATCGAGGAACAGGTCGGCGGACGGGAAGCTGCGGTCTGGACATACCCTGCCAACTTGCAGGTCATCGCGGATTCGTGCGGCGTCATTGTGCATTCCGGCTACGCCGTCCGGCAGGCCCGCCTGTGGTACGGGCCGAAGGTCAACCAGTTCCGGCTGATTCCGCAGCTCCACGCCCTGCCCTCGCCCCGTCGGCAGGAAGCCCGCGCCGAACTCGGCATTGGCGAGCAGGATTTCTGCATGTGCAGCTTCGGCTTCCTCGATTTTTCCAAGCTGAACCATCACCTGCTCGACGCGTGGCTTGCCTCGTCACTGGCGCAAGATGCGAACTGCCGCCTGATCTTCGTCGGGGAAAACCAGGGCGCGGATTATGGGCAGGAGATCACCCGACGCATTCAGGAAAGCGGATGTGCGGCGCGGATCCAGATCACCGGGTACCTGACGCCCGGACAGTATGCCGCGTACCAGGCCGCGGCGGACGCGGCCGTGCAGCTGCGCACGCGCTCGCGCGGGGAAACATCAAGGGCCGCACTCGATTGCCTGGCCTACGGCATCCCGACCATCGTCAACGCGCATGCCTCGCTCGCCGAACTGCCCGAGACGGCGCTCGTCATGATCCCGGACGAATTCACCGATGCCGATCTCACGGATGCGCTGACGCGGCTGCGGCACGATCATGGGAAGCGCGCCGCGTTGGCCGAGCGGGCGCGTGCCTATGTCGCAACGGATCTGGCCCCGGCGCGCATCGCATCCGCCTACGCAGACGCTATCGAGGAATTTGCCGCCCGCCACCCCCATGCGCGTCGCAGACGTTTGGTGCGCAGCCTCGCTGCACTCGAAGGCACCCCGGAGGAGCGCGATATCCTCGCGTCCGCCTGGAGCATCGATGCAAACCGCGCCTATCCATGCCGGCAGCGCCAGCTCCTTTTCGACGTCTCGTCCATCGCCCGGCACGATCTGAAGGCGGGCATCGAACGCGTCACACGCGCGATACTGGAAGAAGGATTGAGGTGCCTGCCGCCGGATTGGCGCCTGGAGCCGGTCTATGAGGACAAGGGAACCTACCGCTACGCACGGAGATTCACGGCAGATCTGATCGGACGCCACGATCTGAGGCTGGACGAGGAGGTGGCAGATGTCTCCACCGGCGATCTTTTCCTGGGCGTGGATTACTGCCCCGACGCCATCGCGCGCAGCAGGGCATTGCTGCACGCTTGGCACCATCGCGGGCTCGGGTTCCATTTCGTTGTCTATGACCTGCTGCCTGTCAACCAGCCGGAGATGTTTCCGCCGGGGGCCGATGCGATCCACCGTGCGTGGCTCGAAACCATAGCGGGCCTTGCCGACGGACTGATCTGCATATCACGGGCGGTCGCCGACGAATTGCGAAGCTGGCTTGCCTTGAACGGGCCGCAGCGCCATCGGCCGCTCAGGGTCGAGTCCTTCCACCTCGGAACCAGCATGAACGGGTCTGCAGCCGCCGGTTTGCAGCCGGAGGGCGCGAGCCAGGTACTGGCGGCGCTGCGGGCTCGGCCGACGTTCCTGATGGTGGGCACCATCGAGCCCCGAAAAGGCCATCTCCAGGTCATCGGCGCGATGGAACGCCTCTGGGCGCGAGGTATCGACGTCAATCTCGCGGTCGTGGGCAAGGAAGGGTGGGCGGTCCTGCCCGACGATCAGCGGCGAACCATCCCCAGGATCATGAGCAGCCTTCGCCGGAATCCGGAGCTGGGCAAGCGCCTGTTCCATCTCGAAGGCATCGACGACGGGTATCTCGACAATATCTATGCGGCGTCCGACTGCCTTGTCGCCGCGTCTGAAGGCGAAGGCTTCGGGCTGCCCCTGATCGAAGCGGCACGACACGACCTGCCGATCATCGCGCGGGATATTCCGGTTTTCCGCGAGGTGGCAGGCGATTTCGCCTTCTATTTCTCCGGCCTCTCGCCGGACGACCTTGCACAGGCCATCGAACGCTGGCTCGCCCTGCAGCGGGCAGGCGATGCACCGAGGTCTTCAGGCATGCCATGGCTGGACTGGCCGCAGAGCACCCGCCGGCTCTACGATCTGGTACTGGGTCCGCAGCCGGAGAGGTCAGGGGACAGCAGGGAAGCAGCCGCTCCGGCAGCCGAAATGGCCGACATCGACCAAGCATAGGACATTCCCGGCCCGGGCGGACCCGCCGTCCGAGCTGGTGGAGACGAGCGCGAAACGGGGGCCGGAGCGGGGCGGCCTCCTGCTGGAGCATGCTCGCTTCAAGCGAACCTGCTCCAGTTCGTGTTTCATGAGCATTTTCATCGGCTTGGAATCGCTCCACGATTCCATTTGAGCCGATCATGCTCTATCTCGACTCAGGCCGGGGTCTCTCCCTCGCCCAGATCCCACCACAGCCCGGCGAAGGCGGCGACGCCCTCGCGTGCCGGGCCGATCAGCAGATGCTCGTCCGGCCCGTGCTGCTTGCAGCCGTTGTAGCTGTGCGGCACCCACACCAGCGGCACGCCCAGATGGTCCACGAACACATCGCCCGGCAGTCCGCCGGATGCGTTCGGGATCACCTGCACCGCCCGGCCCAGGCTGCGCGCCATGCTGGCGGCGGCGAAGCGCACCCACGGGTGTGCCGGGTCCGTGCGGCTCGCCGGCATGCGCGTGCCAGAGTTCTCGATCCGTACCTCGGGGAAGCCCGCCGCATCCAGATGCCGCCGCAGCGCCGGAACAAACGCGGCCGGATCGGTATCCACCGTGTAGCGGATCTGGCAATGCGCACGGGCATCCGGCGCCACCGCGTTCACCGGGTTCTCGGGCCGGCCGGAGGTCATCGCCAGCACGATGAAGCTGTTCCAGCCATAGATCTTCTCGGCGGAACTCAACCCGGGCTCGCCCCACGCCGGGTCGATCGCCGCCGAGTCGCCGCCGCCGCCCACCGGGCAGCCCTCCAGCACCGCCTTCACGCCCGCCGGCACGCCCGCCTCGGGCAGCCAGCCGCGCACCAGGATGCGCCCGTGCCGGTCGCAGATCGCAGCCAGCGCATGGGCGAGAATCACCGCCGGATCGGGCGTCAGCCCGCCCCAGTGGCCGGAATGCACCCCGCCCGGCCGCAACGCCACCACCAGATCGAAATGGACCGTCCCGCGCGTGCCGGTCGCGATCGTCGGCACCTCCGGCATCACCCGCGGCCCGTCGGAGGCGATCAGCACGTCGGCCGCCAGCGCATGGCGGTGCGCGCCCACGAAATCGCGCAGCCCGTGCGATCCGCGCTCCTCGCTCGTCTCCAGCACGAGCTTCACGTTGAATCCCAGCCGCCCCTCGCGCTCGGCAATCACCGCCTCCAGCGCGGCGAGGTTGATCGCGTGCTGGCCCTTGTTGTCGGCGGTGCCGCGCCCGTACCAGCGATCCCCCTCCTCGGTCAGCGCCCAGGGCCGCAACCCCGCCCGCCACTGGTCCTCCAGGCCGCGCACGGTATCGCCATGGCCGTAGGTCAGCACGGTCGGCAACCCCGGCGCCTCGATCCGCTCGGCCGTCAGGATCGGGCCGAACCCGGCTTCGGGGTTCGGATGCACCGTCACGACAAAGCCGAGCCGGACCAGCCAGGGGCGGATCGCCTCGTCGAGGTAGCGCGCCACGTCGGCCTCGTGGCCGGCATCTTGGGACGTGCTGGGAATCTTCACCAGCCCGGCCAGATGATCGCGGAACCGCCCCGAATCGAACCCCTCCAGCGCGCGCGCCAGCGCGCCTTCCCGACTGCCCATCATCATCCCCCTTTTCTACGTGTTCAGATCGCCGAACCGCCGCCCGGCCGCGGCCAGTTCGCGCAGCAGCGGCGCCGGCTCCCAGCCCGCGCCGCTTGCCGCATGCAGCGCCTCAACCTCGGCCAGCACCGAGGCGAGCCCGGTCTCGTCCGCCTCGTGCATCGGCCCGCCGCGCCACGCCGGATAGCCGTAGCCATGCACCAGCACCACATCGATGTCGGAAGGGCGCACGGCGATGCCCTCGGCGAGGATGCGCGCGCCCTCGTTCACCATCGCCGCAAGCACGTGGCGCTGGATTTCCCCGGCCGTCACCTCCCGCCGTGCGATCCCGCGCGCGGCGGAGGCGCGTTCGATCAGCGCGGCGACCGCCGGGTCCGGCAGGCGCCGCCCGTGATCATGGATGTACCACCCCGCCCCGGTCTTCTGCCCGAACCGCCCCTGCTCGCAGATCCAGTCGGCCACCGGCACGTACCGCAGATGCGGGTCGCGCGTCGCCGCCAGGCGCTTGCGCGTGGCCCAGCCGATGTCGAGGCCGGACATGTCGGCCACCGCGAACGGCCCCATCGGGAAGCCCAGCGCCTCGATAGCCGCGTCCACCTGCCCGGGCAGCGCGCCGTCCTCCAGCGCGTATTCGCATTGCGCCCGCCAGCGCATCAGGATGCGGTTGCCGATGAAGCCGTCGCACACGCCGCAGATCACGGCGACCTTCTTCAGCCGCTTGGCGAGCGCGAGCCCGGTGGCCAATGTCTCCGGCGCGGTGCGCGGCGCGCGCACCACCTCCAGCAGCCGCATCACATGCGCCGGGCTGAAGAAATGCAGCCCCAGCACGCGCTCCGGCGCGTCCACCACGTCCGCCAGCAGGTCGATGTCGAGATAGGAAGTGTTGGAGGCGAGCACCGCATCGCGCCGCACCACCGCCGACAGCGCGCGAAACACCCGCTGCTTCTCGGCCAGATCCTCGGTCACCGCCTCGATCACCAGATCGCACGGCGCGAGGGCGGCAAGGTTGGTCACGACATGGAGCCGCGCCAGCCGCTCCGCCCGGCTGCTCGCGCGCAGCCGCCCTGCCTTCACCTGCCGGTCCAGCACCGCCTGCACGCGCGCCAGTGCCGCGGCGGCGGCCCCGTCCGATACCTCGGCCAGCACCGCCGTCAGCCCTGCCTCGATCAGCGCCAGCGCGATGCCCGAACCCATGGTGCCGCCGCCCACCACGCCGACTTGCGCCATCGGCCGCGCCGAGGCCACGACCGGCAGCCGCGAAGCCACCCGCTCGGCATGGAAGATGTGCCGCAGCGCGCGCGATTGCGGCCCGCGCCGCAGTTCGAGCGAAACCGCCTGCTCACGGTCCAGCGCCTCCATCAGCGGCGTGTCGCGCGCCATCACCACCGCCGCCGCCGCGCGCGCCGGCGCGATCGCGCCGCGCGCCTTCGCCTCCACCGCGGCCACCGCCTCGTCGAATGCCATGCCATCGGCCCACGGCACCGGCAGCGCGCCCGTGCGGCGCCAGTTGCCGGCGTCGGCCAGCGCGCGGGCGCGGGCGAAGGCCGCCACGCGCGGGTCGGTCGCCACCTCGTCCACCAGCCCCAGCGCCAGCGCCTCCGCCGCCGGCACGTGCCGGCCGGTGGTGACGAGGTCGAGCGCCACCGGCAGCCCGGCCAGCCGCGGCGTGCGCTGGGTGCCGCCGGCGCCGGGGATCAGCCCGATCCGCACTTCCGGCAGCCCCACCACGCCATCGGGCGCGATCGCGCGGGCGTGGCAGGCCAATGCCAGTTCGAACCCGCCGCCGAGCGTGGTGCCGTGCAGCGCGGCCACCACGGGCTTGGCGCAATCCTCGATCGCCTGCGCCACCGCGCGGGTGGAAGGCTCGACGGGCGGGGCATCGAATTCGCGGATATCCGCCCCGGCCACGAAGCAGCGCCCCGCGCCGGCCAGCACGATCGCGCGCACCGCCGGCTGGGCCGCGGCATCGGCCAGCGCCGCGAGCAGCGCCGCCCGCACCGCCTGCGACAGCGCGTTGACCGGCGGATGATCCACCTCGATCAGCGCGACATCCCCTTCCCGCGCGATCCGCAACATTTCCGAGGACACCTCCGCGATCATGTTATGCTTTACCGGCGGGGATGCTAGCTCAGAAACCGAACATGTGGTCGAGCGAGAAGCCGCCCTGGTTGTCCATCAACCCGTGGTAGCCGAACAGCCGGCAGGTGGCATCGCGGATCAGCACATAGCCGGCCGGCCCCGCCCGGATGATCTGCGAGACGCCGAACACGGCATCGGGCCAGACCAGCGCCGAGCCGGAACAGGCGATGGCGAGGCTTTCCTCGGCGATCTCCATCCCCGCGCTGTCGTGCAGGACCAGTTTCGTGGCGGACATCGCATGCCATGGCGCGGAGGCCGGATAGATCAGCGCGCAGAAGCTGCGCCGCATGCCCTCGCCCAGCTTCAGGAACAGCCGCGTGGACAGGCCCGGCGGCGGCCCGCCATAGGATTGCGGCTCGTCCTTGTATGTCATCACCGTGTTGAAGATATGCGCGCCGAAGCTGGTTTCGGCCTCATGCCCGCTGGCCCGGTTCTCGTAGCGCATCAGCGCGTGCAGCCAGCCGTCCGCCTCCCCGCCGTCACGGAAGTCATAGGCCAGCTCGGCATGCCCGCCGTCCTCCAGCGCGTCCGGCGGCAGCAGCGTGTCGAGATCGAGCGCGAGCGCGTGACCGCGCGGCAGGTTGCCCAGGAAATGCTCGGCGACCCGCGTGCCGGCGGTGTCGAACACGTCGAGCCGGATCGGCAAGCTCCCCTGCCGCTCGGCCATCGGCGTCGGCTGCACGACGGAGCGGTAATCGCCGCGCGGCAGCACCGGAAAGGGCAGCAGATAGCCCCGCCCGAGCAGGTTGGACAGCGCGGGGATGCCCGGGTCGGGCCGCAGATCGGCGCGCTCCACGTTCACATGCGCGATCCGCGTGCGCCCCGCCCGCACCACCTCGTAGCGCGGCCGCACCACATGCCGGCCGGACCGCATCTCCACCTGCGCGGGCCAGCGCAGCCCGGGCAGCAGCGCCGCTACATCCAGCGCCACCGTGGCGAAGGGCCCGACCGGGCGATCCAGCGCCACCGGATGCTCCGCCCCCATGCGGTCGAGCGTGATCGCGCCGGACGGGATCGGTGTGGCATGGCTGTTCTGCACCCACAGGATCACCTGCTCGTCCGCCCGCGGCGCCGGCAGCCCGGCATAGCGGTCCGATGGCCAGGCGTTGGCGTCATGTGTGCAGGACAGGCTGCCCCCGCCGTCGGTCGCGAACGTGTCGAGCGCGTATTTCACCACGTCATGCCCGGCGGCACCGATCGCGTGAATGAACAACTGCCCGGTGAACGCGGGCAGGCCGAAGCGTGCGCGGATCTCGCGCGAATCGAGGGCGATGCCGCCGGCCCCTTCCGGCGCATCCTCCTCCCAGGTCGCCAGCGCCGCGCCGTCGGCATCGAACAGCCGCAGCCACAGCCGCACGGGGCCCGCCCCGTAGCCGGCCCAGTAGTTCGCGGTGACGAGCCGCGTGGACAGCCCGTCCGCGTCGCGGAAGAAGGCGAAATTGGTGGCGAAATTCAGCGGGTCGAGATAGCGGCGCCGGTTGCCCAGCATCTCCGCCGGCAGCCGCGTCTCGTCCAGCGAGGCGACGGCCACCCCCGGCGGCAACAGATGCGCGATGCGCGCGGCGATGCGGCCGGTATCGAAGCCCGCGATCAGCACGGTGGCGACACGTGCCCGGTTCAGGTCGGTCAGCGGCCGGGCGGGCAGGCCGGCGCGGCTCTCGCCGATCTCCCGCACGTCGTGCACGAACAGCGAATCGACCGGCAGTTCCGGATGCAGCGTCAGCAGCGGCCGGGCCACCCCCTGCGCGTCGTACAGCGCGACCGGCCCCGCCGCCGCCAGCCGCGCGGAGAGCCGGCCGATCGCCTCGGCCGCCAGCGGATGGGCGAGCGCCTTATAGAGCACGTTGCCGCCGCGGACATTGTCGAAGGTCTGGATGTCGAGCATCGCGCTTCTTCCCTAAAACCCGAGCCGCCGGCGCATCTCGGCCGCCGCCGCCTCGGTATCATCGATCGCCGCCACCGGCCATGTTTCGAGCCGGCCGGCGAAATCCCGCACCCGCCCGTCCGCGCGCAGCCCGTCCAGGAACAGCCCGATCCGGCGGGACCGGCCGGGCAGCCCGGCGAGCAGCACCGGGGCGGCGGTCGCCGCCGCCTCGGAGACCATGGAGACCGAATCGATGGTGACGACGATCGCATCCGCAAGCGCGAGCATGCCGAAATAGGGATTCTCTCCGCTGCCGTCCCACACGTCCGCGCCGAGCGGGGCCAGCGTCTCCCGCAGCGTGCGGGCAGCCACCGGATCGGTGCGGCGGGAAGGGGTGAGGATCAGCCCCACCCGGTCCGCCCGCATCATCGCGGCGAGCCCCGCAGCGAGGTCGGCCGCCACCGCCGCATCCAACCGGAAGCGGCCGTTGGTCCCGCCCACCAGCACGGCAACCAGGGGCCGCGGCAGATGCGCGAACCTCCCGGCCCATTCCGCCCGCGCCGCCGCCAGCCGCGCGCTGCTCACGCGATGCAGCGCGGTGCGGGTGACGATCACGTTCGGCCCGGCCAGCTCGTCGTGCCGGTTCGCGACCACGAGGTCGAACCGGGCCAGATCCATCCGCGGGTTCTGCACCTGCACCACCGCGCACCCCGGCCGGCGCAGCCGCGCCCCCACCGCGGCGGCCATCCCGCCGCAGCCGATCACCAGCGGCGGAACGGGCGGCGAGACCGCAGCACCCGCCACGGCGAGCGGCGCCGGCCATAGCCGTGCCGGCAGCCAGGACCAGGGCGGCCGCGCCGCCAGCACGCGCAGGTCGGGCGTGAGCCCGGCCCGTTCGGCAAGGCCGAGCGCCTGGGATTGCAGGCCGGCGTAGGCTTCGCTCAGAATCCAGGACCGCGGAGGCGCCATCGCCGCAGCTTGTCCGCCGGCCCCGCCAGCGCGTCAATCCGCCGGCTTCAGCCCGGCCAGCCCCGCCATCAGCGTTGCCGCCATCACCCGCCAGCCGGCGCGCGGGTCTGCCGGCATGGGGGGCAGCGGCGGTGGCGCCTCCGCCAACCGCGCCATCCCGGCCGCCAACGCGGCCGCGTTGGGTTCGACCATCAGCGCCAGCGGCTCGTCCCGCAACTGTTCGGCAAGGCCGCCCACGTTCGTGGACACCACCCTCCGCCCCGCCGCCACCGCCGCCGCCGCCACGCCGCTCTGGCTCGCCTCGCGATGCGACAGCACCAGCGCGTCCGCCCAGGCCAGCAGGGCGGGCAGTTCCACCTCCGGCACCCAGCGGTTCTCCACCCGCACGCCGGGCATCGCCCGCAGCCGGGCGAGCGTGGCCGATTCCGGCCCGCTGCCC
>DATKQI010000272.1:0-4072 GCA_035532755.1 Acetobacteraceae bacterium | reverse complement strand
GGGCACGGCATCTGGCTGCGGCTGGCCGACGGGTCCGAGGTGATCGACGGATCGGGCGGGGCGGCGGTGGCGTGCCTGGGGCATGGCGACCATCGGGTCGCGGCGGCGATCGGCGCGCAGGCGGGGCGGCTTGCCTACGCGCATACCGGCTTCTTCACCTGCGAGCCGGCGGAGGAACTGGCGGACCTGCTGCTGGAAGGGGAGCCGGGCGGCCTCACCCATGCCTATTTCGTCTCCTCCGGGTCCGAGGCGATGGAATCGGCGCTGAAAATGGCGCGGCAGTATTTCATCGAGGTCGGGCAGCCGGGGCGCAGCCGCTTCATCGCCCGCCGGCAGAGCTATCACGGCAACACGCTCGGCGCGCTGGCCGCCGGGGGCAACATGATGCGCCGCGCGCCCTATGCGCCGCTGCTGTCGGGCGCCTTCAGCCATGTCTCCCCCTGCTTCGCCTACCGCTTCCGGCACGAGGGCGAGAGCGACGCGCAGTACGTGGCGCGGCTGGCCGACGAGCTGGAGGCGGAGTTCCAGCGCCTGGGGCCGGAAACGGTCGCGGCGTTCTGCGCCGAGCCGGTGGTGGGCGCGACGGCGGGATGCGTGACCGCGGTGCCGGGGTATTTCCAGGCGATCCGGCAAGTGTGCGACCGGTACGGCGCGCTGCTGATCCTGGACGAGGTGATGTGCGGCATGGGCCGCACCGGCAGCCGGCACGCCTGGGAGCAGGAGGGCGTGAGCCCCGATATCCAGGTGATCGCGAAAGGCCTCGGCGGCGGCTACCAGCCGATCGGCGGCATCCTGATCGCCGGGCGCATCATCGCCGCCCTGCGCGACGGGTCGGGCAGCTTCATGCATGGCCATACCTACCAGGCGCACCCGGTCGCCTGCGCCGGGGCGCTCGCCGTGCAGAAGATCATCCGCGATGAAAACCTGGTCGCCAATGTGCGGGCGATGGGTGCGCGGCTGGAGGCCGGGCTGACGGAACGCTTCGCCAACCACCGCCACGTGGGCGATATCCGCGGCCGCGGGCTGTTCCAGGCGCTGGAATTCGTTGCCGACCGCGCGAGCAAGGCGCCGTTCGACCCGGCGTTGCGGGTGAACGAGCGGGTGAAGCAGGCCGCCCTGGCGCACGGGCTCGCGATCTACCCGATGCCCGGCACGATCGACGGCAAGCACGGCGACCATGTGCTGCTGGCCCCCCCGTACATCATCGACGCAGCCGGGATCGACCTGATCCTGGACCGGCTGGAGACGGCGGTGGAAGAGGCGCTGGCCGGCATGCGAACCACGATCGACGGGCCGTGACTGAGAGGCGTTCGCATCATTACGGTTTCGACTTGTTCGTTACGGGTACGATCGCCAGACTTGCGCCATGCGCAACTTCTCGGACCTGAGCGAACGCGAAATCCTTGCCCTGGCGATCGCCAGCGAGGAGGAGGATGGCCGCATCTATGCCGATTTCGCGGACGGGTTGCGCGAGACCTTTCCGGCCTCCGCCACCGTCTTCACCGAGATGGCGGCCGAGGAGGACGAGCACCGCCGTCGGCTGATCGACCTGTATCGCGACAAGTTCGGCGAGCACATCCCGCTGATCCGGCGGCATGACGTGCGCGGCTTCGTCAGCCGCCGGCCCGTCTGGCAGTTGCGGCCGCTGGGGGTGGAAACGGTGCGCCGGCAGGCGCAGCTGATGGAGCTGGAGACGCAGCGGTTCTATCACCGCGCCGCCAGCCGCAGCACCGATGCCTCGATCCGCAAGCTGCTGGGCGACCTCGCCGCGGCCGAGATGCAGCACGAGCATCTGGCGGACCGGCTGATGGAAGAGAACCTGCCGAAGGATGTGCGGGAGCAGGAGGACGAGGCCGGGCGGCGGATGTTCGTCCTGCGCGTGATCCAGCCGGGGCTGGCAGGGCTGATGGACGGATCGGTCTCCACCCTCGCGCCGATCTTCGCCGCCGCCTTCGCCACCGGGCATTCCTGGAACGCCTTCCTGGTCGGCCTCGCCGCCTCGATCGGCGCCGGCATCTCGATGGGCTTCGCGGAGGCGCTGTCCGACAACGGCAGCCTGACCGGCCGCGGCGCGCCGCTGGTGCGCGGGGCGATCTGCGGGCTGATGACGGCGCTGGGCGGGCTCGGCCATACCCTGCCGTTCCTGATCCCGGCTTTCTGGACCGCCACATCCATCGCGATGGTCGTGGTGGTGATCGAACTGGCGGTCATCAGCTGGATCCGTTGGCGCTACATGGATACGCCGCCGGTCTCGGCGGCGTTCCAGGTGATGTTCGGCGGGGCGATGGTGTTCGCCGTCGGGGTCCTGATCGGCAGCAGTTGACGGATCAGTAGCCTCTGGCGGGATCGACGCGGTTGGGCAGCGGGCGGCCATCGCGCAGGGCGCGCAGGTTCTCAAGGAAGATGTCGAGGCTGCGCGGATTGTAGGTCGCCGGATCGTCCGCCGAGACATGCGGGGTGATGATCAGGTTCGGCGTGGCCCACAGCCGGTGGCCGGGCGGGATGGGCTCCGGCGTGAATACGTCCAGCACCGCGCCGGACAGCGTGCCGGAATCGAGCGCGTCGCACAGCGCATCCTGGTCGAGCAGCGCGCCTCGGCCGATGTTCACCACGCCCGCGCCGACGGGCAGCAGGCCGATCCGGCGGCGGTTCAGCAGGTTGCGCGTGGCATCGGTCAGCGGGCAGGCCAGCAGCAGGAATTCCGCCTCCGGCAGCGCCGCATCCAGCGCGTCGGTGCCGATCACGCGAGCGCAGGCAGGGTGCGGGGCGGGGTTGGCGCGCACGCCCGTCACCACCATGCCGAATCGCGCGGCCTGCTCGGCCGCCGCCCCGCCGAGCGCGCCCAGGCCGACCACGATGAGCCGCCGGCCGCGCAGGACCGAGGCATGATAGGGCGCCCAGCGCTGTTCCCGCTGGGCGGTGGCGAAGGCGGGAACGCGGGCGGCGAGCATCAGCAGCGCCATGATCGCGTATTCGCCGGCTTTCTCCCCGTGCGTGCCGCGGTTGTTCAGCAGGGCCGCGCCGTCCGGCAGGAAATCGAACGGAGCCAGCCGGTCGAGCCCGGCGGAGGTGCAGAAGATCAGCTTCAGCCTCGGCGCCGGGGCGGGAAACCTCTCGTGCACGATCCGCGCCGCGGTCACCAGCGCCTCCGCCTGCGCCATTGCGGCGGTGAAATCCGCGTCGGTGCGGCCGAAGCTGACATCGTGCCCCGCGCCGATATCGGGCGCACGCGCCGCCGCCTCCGCCCATTGCGCGGGTGTGATGGTGAAAAGCCGGTCTTCCTCGTCATTCTGGATATGGATTCGCATGGGTGCAGAGTGCCATGCCCCGCTTCCGCAGGCGATGCCGCGCTGCCACTGTGCGCGCATGATCCTGCCCCCGATCCTGTTTCGCGATGCGCGCTTCGCGGTGCTGGACAAGCCGGCGGGCGTGGCCGTGCATCCGGGGCCGCGCGGCGGGCCGAGCGTGGAGGACTGCTTTCCCGCCCTGCGCCGGGGGAAGGAAGGTCCGTGGCTCGCCCACCGGCTGGACGCGGATACCGCCGGGTGCCTTGTGGTCGCGCTCCGCCGCTCGGCGCTGCGCGCGGCCCAGGCGCTGTTCGCCGCCGGGCAGGTGGAGAAGACCTACTGGGCCGTCGTGCGCGGCGGGCCGGAGGCGGATGCCGGACGGGTGGAGGCGCCCCTGCTGCGGCACAGCGATGCCGCCGGCTGGCGCATGCGGGTCGATCCGGCGGGACAGGTCGCGATGACGGACTGGCGGGTGCTCGGGCGGGGAGAGGGCGTGAGCTGGCTGGAACTGCGCCCGCGCACCGGGCGGACGCATCAGGTGCGGGTGCATTGCGCGGCACTCGGCTGCCCGGTGGCGGGCGATCCGGTCTATGGCGGCGGGGCGGGGCGGCTGCACCTGCTGGCCCGCGCGATCCACCTGCCGCTCGATCCGCCGCTGGCCGCCACCGCGCCGGTGCCGCCGCACATGGCGGCACTGCTCGCGGCGGCGGGAACGATCAGCTGATCAGGAACCAGTAGCGGAACAACAGCGTCTCCAGCCAGCGGCGGCGCACCAGGCCGCGGAT
>DATKQI010000271.1:0-2440 GCA_035532755.1 Acetobacteraceae bacterium | reverse complement strand
GAAGACATGGCGATGCGCGGCCTGCGATCCGATACGCAGCACGAGTATATTCGTTTTGTGCGCAGCTTCGCAGCCTTCCTGGGGCAACCGCCCGATACGGCAACGGCCGAGGATATTCGCCGGTTCCAGGTTCACCAGCGCGAGAGCGGGGTACAACCACCCACGATCAACTGTTCCGTCTCGGCGCTGCGCTTCTTCTTCACCGTAACGCGCGACCGGCCGGACCTGTCGCGGCGCCTGGTCCTGGCGCGCTATCCACGCAAGCTGCCAGCGGTGCTGAGTGTCGAGGAAGCGGGCCAGCTGCTCGAAGCGGCACCAGGCATCAAATACAAGGCCATCCTTGGCACCGCCTATGGCGCGGGCCTACGCGTTTCGGAAGTGGCCAGCCTCAAGGTCGATGATATCGACAGCACGCGCATGCTGATCCGGGTCGAACAGGGCAAGGGCCGCAAGGACCGCAACGCCATGCTGTCACCCCAACTGCTCGCGCTGCTGCGGCTGTGGTGGAAGGAAGGCAAGAGGCGCAGCGTCATGCTACCTCATGGCTGGCTGTTCCCCGGACGCAGTGCCACCGATCCGATCTCAACCCGGCAGATCAACCGCGCGATCCATGAGGCAGCCGAAGCAGCCGGGATCAGGAAGCGGGTGTCACCCCATACGCTGCGCCACAGCTTCGCCACCCATCTGCTGGAACAGGATGTCGATATCCGCGTGATCCAGGTCCTGCTGGGGCACAGCAAGCTTGATACGACCGCGCTCTATGCGCGCGTTGCCACCAAGACGATCCGTTCGGTGACCAGTCCCCTGGAGCGTTTGGCGTTGTTGATGCAGGGCGAGGATCCCGGCGGCTGAAGCGGCTTGCGCACCTCGATCGAGGTCGCCGATATCTTCCGAGCTGAAGGGGCCGGCTATCGTGCCGCCCAGGCCGGTCACCTGAACCTGACCCAGCTCAAGGTCATGTCGGCGATCGAGACCTGCCGCACGGCGGCCCTTGGCGGCCACGTCGATGCCTGTGAGGACTGCGGGCATCAGCGCATTGCCTACAACAGCTGCCGCAACCGGCACTGTCCCAAATGCCAGGGCGCCGCTGCGCGCACCTGGCTGGCCGAGCGCGAAGCCGACCTGCTGCCGGTCGGCTACTTCCATGTCGTCTTCACGCTTCCCGCCGAGGTCGCAGACATCGCTGCGCAGAACAAGGCGATCGTCTACGATCTGCTGTTCCGCGCAGCGTCGGAGACGATGATGACGATCGCGGCTGACCCCAAGCACCTCGGCGCCCGCATCGGCATCACCGCCGTGCTCCACACCTGGGGATCGGCGATGACGCACCATCCCCATGTCCACATGATCGTCCCGGGCGGCGGCATCTCGCTCGATGGGCGGCGCTGGATATCGTCCCGTCCGGCCTTTCTGATGCCGGTGCGGGTGCTGGGCTCGCTCTTCCGCCGCCTGTTCCTCACCCGGCTGATCGAGCTCCATAAGGCCGGACGACTTGCCTTCTTCGGCACCCAGGTCGGTCTCGCCGATCACCGCGTTTTCCTGCGTCACCTCGCCGCGGTCAGGAAGAAGCGTTGGGTGGTCTATGCCAAGCCGCCGTTCTCCGGCCCCGAGGCCGTCCTCGCCTATCTCTCGCGCTATACCCACCGGGTCGCCATCTCCAACCGGCGCCTGATCGCGTTCGACGAGACCGGCGTCACCTTCCGCTACAAGGACTATCGCCGCGATGGTCCCGAGCGGCCGCGCGTCATGACCCTCGCGCCGCACGAGTTTATCCGCCGCTTCCTGCTCCATGTCCTGCCACGCGGCTTCCACCGCATCCGCCATTACGGCCCGCTCGCCAGTTCCGCACGCAAGGCCAATATCTCGCATGCCCGCGAACTGCTTGCCGTGGCGCCGCCGCCGGAGCCCGTCGAAGGGCCGGAACCACGCGAGTGGCTCCCGCCCTGTCCCTGCTGCGGCGGACGCATGACCGTCATCGAGACCTTCGGACGATGGAGGCAACCCCGCGCGCCACCTCACGCGCCCGCATCAACCGGGGGCATCCCGACATGACCCGGCATGGCTTGCGAGCACCTCACGCCGCGACACCCTGGTTGCGGCGAATGCCCCCAGGCACGCCCTTGACCAAGATCAGGCTAAACGTGCCGGATATCAGCCGCGCTCAGATCCCGATTCTGGCCTCGCCCAGCGAAAAATCTCACTCACCAGGCTCCCGCTGGTTCCAGCGCCCAGCCGGTTTCGCCGTCGCCATAGCCGAGCAAAACTCGAAATCCCCATAGACCATCGCCGCAGCCCCGCGGGTTCGTGCATGGGCGGTTTTCGTACGCCGGCCCCTTGCCCAGACGCACGGCCAGCGATGGCCGGCGTCCGAAAACCTTCACCATGCCGGTCGTACTTAATTGCTTTGCCGATCTCCAAAGTGGACGAAGAGCTGTTCGGT
>DATKQI010000270.1:0-16461 GCA_035532755.1 Acetobacteraceae bacterium | reverse complement strand
TCATCCGCCGCCGGGGCGCCCATGGCGGGGGCGAAGGCTGTGAGCAGCTCCTGCCGGAAGCGGCAGCAGGCGTCGGCCTGCTCGCTCGCCGTGCGCAGGACGAGATCGGTCATCTCCGCCTGTAGGGCGGCGAGGTCGGGTGGCCGCCCCGTCGTGCCGTGCTCCGTCAGCAGCGCGATCATGCGCTGCTGACAGTCGAACGCGGCGCGGAAACATTCCTGTCCGGCCTGCATCCATGCGGCGCCGACGCCAAGAACAGCGCGCGGCTGGTGCTCCATCCAGGCAAGCCCTGGTCCGGGCAGACCCGGCGCGCCGGTGATGGGCGTCGTGGTGGCGGTTCTGGTTGCGGCCATGATCGGATCTCCTGTCCTCGTCGGTCGCGGGCCGGTCTGGCCCACGCGCAATAAGGACGTCGATCCCCCCGGATTCTTACACGCACTCAGCACGCAGCGCCGGCGATTTTACAGGCGGCTCGCCCCCTCGCATCGGCACGCGAGGAAGCCGTCCTCGGGGCAGGTCAGGCAGAACGCCATCAGCCGCCGGCGCAGGTCCTGACGCGCCCGATGCAGGCGAACGTTCAGGTTGTTGATATCAATACGAAGCTGCGCCGCCGCCTGCGCGCGCGGCTCCCCCTCCAGATCGACGCGCCGGAGCAGCTCGGCGTAGGCAGGCCGCAGCCCGGGAAGCAGCAGGTGCAAACAGACGCAAGCTGCCGCTGCGTCGTCGTGCTCGAGGTCGGTGATCAGGCGGGCGAGATCCGCCTCCCGCACCGCGCGCTCATTGCGCTGCATCCGGTGCGCGCGCCGGTAGTGGTCGGCCAGGGTGGAGGCGAGCACCCGACCCAGCCAGCCGTGCACCGCACCTGGGTCGCGGATGTCGCCGCTGCGTTCCAGCGCATGCAGGACGAAGCGCTGGAACACCTCGCCGGCCGTGTCGCGATCGCGCAGGCGGCGGGTCAGGAAGCCGAGAAAGCGGGGTTGATCGGCGACCAGCGCGCGCCGCACCGCAAGGTCCGCCCGTGGCGACGCGGGGCTTGGGTCGGCCGGAGCCGTGTCGTCCGGGTCGTCGATCGGATCCGCCGGCATCGTGTCCACCTCGCCGCGCCTTCTGGCATGCCATGCGTTGCCGCCGGTTGATCTGCATCAATGTCCGCCTCGATCTTGGTCCACGCAGATTACAGACGCAGCCTTCGTAGCCGCAGCGCGTTCATCACCACCGAGAACGAGCTCAGCGCCATCGCCAGCGCCGCGATCGCCGGGCTGAGGAGGATGCCGAACCACGGATAGAGCACCCCCGCCGCGACCGGCACGCCCACCGCGTTGTAGACGAACGCGAAGAACAGGTTCTGGCGGATATTACGCATGGTCGCCTGGCTGAGAGTTCGTGCCCGCGCAATGCCGATCAGGTCGCCCTTCACCAGGGTCACGCCGGCGCTCTGCATCGCGACCTCCGTGCCGGTGCCCATGGCGATGCCGATATCCGCCTCCGCCAGCGCCGGCGCGTCGTTCACGCCATCGCCGGCCATCGCCACCACACGCCCCTCGGCGCGCAACCGGCGGACCACCTGGTGCTTCTGATCGGGCAGCACGTCGGCCTCCACGTCGGTGATGCCGAGCTGGCGTGCCACGGCCTCGGCGGTGCGGCGGTTGTCGCCGGTCAGCATCACGATCCGGATCCCCTCGGTCCGCAATGTTTCGAGGGCGGCGCGCGCGCTTTCCTTGATCGGGTCGGCGATCGCGATCACCCCGGCCGGACTGCCGTCGACCGCGACGAACAACGCGGTCGCCGCGGCCTCCCGCAGCGCATCGGCCTGCCCGGCCAGCGCGCCGAGCGTCACGCCCGCATCCTCCATCAGCCGCGCGTTGCCGAGCGCGACCAGACGCCCGTCGATCCGCCCGCGCACGCCCTGGCCGGTGATCGATTCGAAATCCGCCGGGTCTGCCAGGCTCGCGCCACGCTCCTTCGCCGCGCGCACGATTGCGGCGGCGAGCGGATGCTCGCTGGCGCGCTCCAGGCTCGCCGCCAGCCGCAGCAGCGTGTCCTCGGTGAAGCCTGCGGCGGGCACGATCTTGGTTACCCGCGGCTTGCCTTCGGTGAGCGTGCCGGTCTTGTCGGCGACCAAGGTATCGACCTTCTCCATCCGTTCCAGCGCCTCGGCGGACTTGATCAGCACGCCCACGCTTGCGCCCTTGCCCACGCCCACCTGGATCGACATCGGCGTGGCCAGACCAAGCGCGCAGGGGCAGGCGATGATCAGCACCGAGACGCCGGCGAGCAGCCCGAACGCCAGCGCCGGCGCCGGCCCCCAGACCGCCCAGACGAGGAAGGACACCACCGCGATCGCCACCACCGCCGGCACGAAATAGCCCGAGGCGATGTCGGCCAGGCGCTGGATCGGCGCGCGCGAGCGCTGCGCCTCGGCCACCATGGTGACGATGCGGGCCAGCACCGTGTCGGCGCCGATCTTCTCCGCGTGCATGATCAGCGCGCCGGTGCCGTTCACTGTGCCGCCGATCAGTTTCTCACCAGACTCCTTCGCCACCGGCATTGATTCTCCGGTAACCATCGATTCATCGACTGCGCTGCGGCCGTCCACCACCGTGCCATCGACCGGCACTGCGTCGCCGGGACGGATCCGCAGCCGATCGCCGACCTGCACCCGATCGATCGGGATTTCCTCCTCCGTCCCGTCCGCCCGCAGTCGCCGCGTGATCTTCGGCGCGAGGTTCAACAGGGCGCGAATGGCTCCACCGGTCTGATCGCGGGCCCGCAGTTCGAGCACCTGGCCAAGGATGATGAGCGTGGTGATGACCACGGCAGGCTCGAAATAGGTGGCGACCGAGCCGTCAGCGGCGCGGAACCCGGCCGGGAACATCCCGGGGAGCAGGGTGGCGATGATGCTAAAGACGTAGGCCACGCCTACCCCGAGGGAGATCAAGGTGAACATGTTGAGGCTGCGGTTGACCACCGAGCGCCAGCCGCGGGTGAAGAAGAATGATCCGGCCCACAGCACGTTGGGCGTGGTCAGAACCAGCTGAATCCAGTTCGACCAGACCGACGGGACCAGACGTTCGAAATGCCACGCCGTCACATAGGCCGGCATGGCCAGCGCCAGCACCGGCACGGTCAGCGCGAGGCTGCCCCAGAAGCGCCGGCGCATGTCGGCGAGTTCGGCGTTCTCCCCGGCCTCCGCAGTGGGGGTGAGCGGTTCCAGCGCCATGCCGCAGATCGGACAGGCGCCGGGATGGTCCTGGCGCACCTCGGGGTGCATTGGGCAGGTGTAGATGGTTCCAGGCGCGATTGGCGCAACGGGTGGGGTCTCGGCCTTCGGCGTCAGGTAGCGGGCCGGGTCGGCGGCGAATTTGTTTCGGCATCCGGCGCTGCAGAAGACGTAGCTGGTCCCCGCGTGCGCGAAACGATGCTTCGCGGTGGCAGGATCGACCGTCATGCCGCAGACCGGATCGCGCGCGGCCGGCTCCGCCGCGCTGACGCCGCCGGCGAGATGTCCGTGCTCGTGCTCATCCATGATGCTCTCCCGTTATCGAGGCCTCGTCGGGGCCGCGCCACGCTTGCAGTGGGCCGACACCAGGTCTATATACCCCACTAGGGTAATGTATCAAGGGGGCACCCCAGATATGCAGAAAGAAGCCAAACGGGCCGTTGCTGCCCGGCTGCGGCGGATCGAGGGGCAGGTCGGCGGTTTGCTGCGCATGGTCGAGCAGGACCGGTACTGCGTGGACGTCCTGACCCAGATCGCGGCCGTGCGCGCCGCGCTGCACAAGGTCGAGGAGCAGGTGCTGCGCGATCATGTCGGCCACTGCGTCGCCGCCGCCTTCGCCTCCGGTGACGTCGTCGACCAGCGTCACAAGGTGGATGAATTGGTCGACTCCATCGGGCGCATGACCCGCTAGACACAGCAACGGAGAGAACAAATGATCCCAATTCTGCCCCGCCGCCGGCTGCTGGCCTCCGCCACCGCAACGGCCGCGCTCGGCGCGCTGCCCGTTTCCCCTGCGGCCGCCGCCGCTGCGGTGCCGCTGACCGTTTCCCGTCGCAACCTGGAGGTGAACGGCAAGGCCGCATCCGTGTTCGGCATCCTCCAGGACAGCGGCGCCCCCGGGATGGTGCTGGACCCCGGCCAGCGCTTCGCCGTGGCGCTGCGCAACCGCTGCGGCGAACCGACCATCATCCACTGGCACGGCCAGACTCCGCCGGTGCGCCAGGACGGCGTGACCCAGACCAAGCTCGAGACGTTGATCCCGACCGGGGGAGAGCAGGGCTACAGCTTCGTCCCGCGGACCGGAACGCATTGGATGCATTCGCATCACGGTCTGCAGGAGCAGATGTTGATGGCAGCCCCGCTCGTCGTACGCACCGCCGAGGACGCGCGCGCCGACACGCAGGAGGTGATCGTGCTGCTGCATGACTTCACCTTCCGCGACCCGCGCGAGATCCTCACGGGTCTTACCCGCGGCGCGGGGGCCACGGGCGGGCAGTCCATGCCGGGGATGTCCGACATGGCCATGCCGACGGGGACCTCGTCCGGGAATGCCGCAGCGCCGGACCTGAACGATGTCGATTACGATGCCTATCTCGCCAACGACCGCACCCTGGCCGATCCACAGGTGGTGCGGGTGGAACGCGGCGGGCGGATCCGGCTGCGCCTGATCAACGCCGCTACCTCCACCGCTTTCTGGATCAGCCTCGGTGCGCTCCAGGGCCAGGTGGTCGCGGTCGATGGCGATCCGGTGCGGCCGGTGTCGGTCAGGGATTTTCCGATGGCCCAGGCGCAGCGGGCCGATGTGCTGCTGCGGGTGCCGTCCGGCGGCGGCGCCTTCCCCGTGCTCGCGCAGCGCGAGGGCGACCGCCAGCGGACCGGCATCGTCCTCGCCACGTCCGGGGCGGCGATCGGCAAAGTGGCGGGAACGGCCACCCGCCCCGTCGGCGCGGTCGATCTGTCGCTCGAGCGGCGGCTCGCGGCTCTGGTCCCACTGCCGCCGCGCCGGCCCGATCGGGTCCTGCACGTGCGGCTGACCGGCAGCATGATGCCCTATGCCTGGGGGATCGACGGGAAGCGGTGGCCCGATCATGTGCCGCTCGCGGTCGCGCAGGGCGAGCGGGTGGCGCTCGACCTCGTCAACCATACCGCGATGGCGCATCCGATGCATCTGCACGGGCATCATTTCCAGGTGCAGGCGCTGGAAGGCCGCCCGCTGCGGGGCGCACTGCGCGACACCGTTCTGGTCCCGCCGCGGCAGACGGTACGGATCGCCTTCGATGCGGACAATCCCGGGCGTTGGCTGTTCCACTGTCATAACCTGTACCACATGGCGACGGGGATGATGACCGAGGTAGCCTACATCGGCTTCCACGCCGGGTATTGACCCAGATCAATGCGGGTGGCGGCGCGTGGTCCAGTCTCGCGCGTGATCGACGAAGGACGAGATCATGCGACCGGGCCGGGGTCCGAATATCCCGGTTTTCACGGAGGACCGGATCATGGCCAATACCGCATTGGCACCACCTGCTGCTGCGGCCGCAGCACCACAGGTCAGCCGCTCGACGACACCGTCCGGTAGGCTGCGTTTGGGCGGGCTGACGGCCCTCGTCATCGGCTCCATGATCGGGTCGGGCGTATTCAGCCTGCCGCAGAACATGGCCTCCGGTGCTGCACCCCTGGCGATCATTATCGGCTGGACGATCACCGGCGTGGGCATGCTGGCCCTGGCCATGGTGTATCAGAGACTGTCGACCAGCAAACCGGAGCTGGATGCCGGCCCCTATGCCTATGCCAAGGCCGGATTCGGTCCGTTCATCGGCTTCAACAGCGCCTGGGGATACTGGATCAGCGCCTGGGTCGGCAACGTATCCTATGCGGTCGTGGTGTTCAGCGCCCTCTCGTTCTTCTACCCGGCCTTCGGCGCCGGCAACACATGGCAGGCCGTTGTCGGCGCGTCGATCGTCCTGTGGGTGATCCACACGCTCGTTCTCTCGGGCGTGCGGCAGGCGGCGCTCGTGAATATCGTGGCGACGATCGCGAAGGTCGCGCCAATCGGCTTGTTTATCGTATTGGTGATGCTCGCCTTTCACACCAACGTGTTCACGCTGGACTTCACTGGTCTCGCGACCAAGGGACTCGGCTCGGTGCTGACCCAGGTGAAGAGCACGATGCTTGTCACGCTCTGGGTATTCATCGGGATCGAAGGGGCGAGCGTCGTCTCCGCGCGCGCCGAACGGCGGCGCGATGTTGGCAGAGCGACGATCGGTGGCTTCCTGATCAGCCTGTTCCTGTACGCACTGGTCTCCCTGTTATCGCTCGGCATCATGAAGCAGCCTGAGCTGGCGGCACTGAAGAACCCGTCGATGGCCGGCGTGCTCGAACATGTCGTCGGTCCATGGGGCGCGGGTCTGATCAACATCGCCCTCGTCGTCTCCGTGTTCGGGGCATTCCTGAGCTGGACGATGCTGGCTGCGGAGATCCCGTTCATCGCCGCACGCGATGGCACGATGCCGCGTTTCTTCGGTCATGCCAACGAGAAAGGCTCGCCCACCATATCGCTCTGGATTACCAACGGGCTGGTGCAGTTGTTCCTGATTATCACGCTGTTCGCGAACAGCACGTATCAGGCGCTGTTCTCGATTGCCTCGGTGGCGATCCTGGTGCCCTATATCTTCTCAGGCGCGTACGCTGCCAAGCTGGCACTGACCGGGGACGCCGGCGCGCAGAGACAGGATCTGCTGATCGGCGCGGTCGCGACAATTTATGGAATCTGGCTGGTTTACGCGGCCGGCCCAACCTACCTGTTCATGGCTGCGATGCTCTACGCCCCGGGGATCATCTTCTACGCGATCGCCCGACGCCAGGGTAAGGCACGGCTGTTCCATCCGATCGAGGCGTTTATCGCAGTGCTCCTGATCGTGGCGGGCGTGACCGCCGCCTGGCTGATCTACACCGGCGCCATCACCCCTCTGTCCTGACCCATCCAGCAAGGTTCGATCCACATGAGCGATCCTGGAGTTTATTCGGAGGTGGGGTGCTTGCGCGAAGTCCTGGTGCACCGCCCCGACCTCAGCCTGCAGCGGCTGACACCCGAGAACTGCCGCAGCCTGCTGTTCGACGACGTGCTGTGGGTAAAGCGCGCCCGCCAGGAGCACGACACCTTCGTCGATACGCTGCGCGACCGCGGGGCCGAGGTACTGGAGTTCGGCACACTGCTGGCGGAAACAATGCAGAATACCGAGGCACGCCAATGGCTGCTGCACCATCGCGTGTGCCAGGAGACAGTCGGAACCGATCTAATGGACGAGCTGACCGGCTGGTTGGTCGAGATGCCGGCCGCGCAGCTCGCCACGCTCCTGGTGGGCGGCATTACCCGTGCCGAGCTGCCGTTCATGCCACAGGGTCTGGTCGGCCGCAGCTTGGCTCCACATGATTTCGTGCTATCGCCGCTGCCCAATCAGCTCTTTACGCGCGACAGCTCCTGCTGGATCGGTAATGGGGTTTCGATCAATGCGATGTTCTGGCCGGCGCGGCGACCGGAAGCCCTGAACATGGCCGCAGTCTATCAATTCCATCCGCGCTTTCGCGCCGCGCATTTCGAGACCTGGTGGGACGGCATCGCCAAGACCACCGGGGCGGCGACGCTGGAGGGCGGCGACGTGATGCCGCTCGGGAATGGCCTGGTGCTGATCGGCATGGGCGAGCGCACGACGCCGCATGCGGTGGGCCTGCTCGCACGGCGGTTGTTTGCCTCCGGCAGCATCACGCAGGTCATCGCCGCACTGATGCCGCGGGATCGCAGCTTCATGCATCTCGACACCGTCTTCACTTTCTGTGCCCCTGATCTGGCGACGTTGTATCCCGCGGTGGTGGACCGGCTGCGCACCTTCACACTGCGCCCCGGGCATGCGCCGGAGACGCTGGACGTCGCGGAGGAGACGGAGCCCTTCGTCGAGGTGGTGCGTGCGGCGCTGGGCCTGAAGCGGCTTCGTCTCGTTGCCACCGGCGGCGACAGCTATGAGGCCGAACGCGAACAGTGGGACGACGGCAACAACGTCGTCGCTGTCGAGCCGGGCGTGGTGATTTCCTACGACCGGAACGTCTACACCAACACGCTGCTGCGTCGCGCGGGAATCGAGGTCATCACAATCGAAGGCGCCGAGCTGGGCCGCGGTCGCGGTGGCGGTCACTGCATGACCTGCCCGATCCGGCGCGATCCGATCTGAAGGAGTATCGACGATGCCGATCAACCTGCGCGGTCGCAGCTTTCTGTCGCTTGAGGAGCTGTCGCCGGACGAGATACGATTCCTGCTGCGGTTGGCGACCGAACTGAAAGCCGCCAAATATGGCGGCTATGAACAGCCGCGCCTGAAAGGCAAGAACATCGCCCTGATCTTCGAGAAGGATTCGACCCGCACGCGCAGCGGGTTCGAGGTGGCGGCCTACGACCAGGGCGCGCACGTCACCTATCTCGGGCCGAGCGGCAGCCATATCGGGCACAAGGAGTCGATGCGGGATACGGCCCGGGTCCTGGGCCGCATCTATGACGCGATCGAGTATCGCGGCTTCGGCCAGAACCTGGCCGAGGAGCTGGCGCGCCATTCCGGCGTCCCGGTCTACAACGGCCTGACCGATGAGGCGCACCCGACGCAGGTTCTGGCTGACTTCATGACCATGCGGGAATTCAGCCACAAGCACCTGTCGGATATGACCCTGGTGTTCCTGGGCGACGGACGCGACAACGTCGCCCGTTCGCTGGCCATCGGTGCCGCCAAAGTGGGCCTCGACATGCGTATCGCCGCCCCGCGCGCGCTTTGGCCGGAGGACAGCTTCGTCGCGCAAATGACCAGCCTTGCGGCGACCAGCAACGGGCAGTTCAGGATGTTCGACGACGTGGCCGAGGCGGTGCGCGGCGCGGACTTTCTCTATACCGATGTCTGGCTGTCGATGGGCGAGGACGAGTCTGCCTGGCCGGAGCGGATCCAGCTTCTCACGCCCTACCGGATCACACGCGAGGTGATGGCGGCAACCGCCAACCCGTACATCAAGTTCATGCATTGCCTGCCGGCGTTCCACAATAGCGAGACCTCGGTGGGAAGGGACATTGCCACGCGCTTCGGCATCGACTGCATGGAGGTCACCGACGAGGTCTTCGAGTCGCCCGCCTCGATCGTGTTTGACGAAGCGGAGAACCGGATGCATTCGATCAAGGCGATTCTCGTCGCTACCATCGGGGGATAGGCAATGCGCCTGGTGGTGGCCCTCGGCGGCAATGCGCTGCTGCGGCGTGGCGAGGCGATGTCCGCCGGGAACCAGTGGACAAATGTCCGCCGTGCGGCGGCCTCCCTGGCGAGCCTGATCACCGCCGGACATCAGTTGGTGATCACCCACGGCAACGGCCCGCAGATCGGGTTGCTGGCGCTGCAAGCGGAAGCGGGGCCGAAGGACGGTGCCTATCCGCTCGACGTGCTGGACGCCGAAAGCGAGGGCATGATCGGCTACATGATCGAGCAAGAGCTGCGCAACCATCTCCCGCCCGGCGCGCAGGCGGCGACTCTGCTGACCCAGGTGCGTGTCGATGCGGCTGATCCCGCCTTTGGCAGCCCGGACAAGCCGATCGGCCAGGTCTATGGAGAGGCTGAGGCCGTCCGGCTGGCCGCTGCGCGCGGTTGGCAGGTGGCGGCGGACGGGCGCGGCTGGCGCCGGGTGGTGGCCTCCCCCATGCCACTCGAGATCCTACAGCAGCCGGTGGTGTCGGTGCTGATCGACGCCGGCGTGACGGTGATCTGCACCGGCGGCGGCGGCATCCCATGCACGCGCCAGGCGGATGGCACCGTGGTCGGCGCGGAAGCCGTCGTCGACAAGGATCGCGCCAGCGCCGTGCTCGCCATCGGCCTCGGCGCGGACATGCTGATGATGCTGACGGACGTGGAGGCCGCCTATATCGGCTTCGGCACCGCACAGGCACGGGCGATCAGCCGCGCGGACCCGCATAGCCTGCAAGCGCGGCGGTCCGAGTTCCACGCCGGTTCGATGGGGCCCAAGATCGAGAGCGCCATCCGTTTCGCCACTGACGCCGGACACAAGGCCGGAATCGGGCGGCTGGAGGATGCCGGCGCAATCCTGGACGGCACCGCGGGAACTGTCGTCGACCCGACCGCCGATGGCTTGGAGTTTCGTACCTGACGGCCGGAGCGGCGGCTTGCGGCCTTCCCCGGGCTCCCGTGGCGGGATGTATCGCGCGCCGCTGACCGGCACCATGAGGCCCCACGCCTGGCGCATCGACGGAAGGCGTTGGCCCGATCACGCGCGGATAATGGTTGCGCAGGGCGCGCGTGTGGTGTGCGACATCGTCAACCGCATCCCGCTGGAGCGGCCGATACTCCAGCACGGGCACCATTTCCAGATGCTCGTGCGGAAGGAGCGTCCGCTCCGGGGTGCGCTGCGCGTCACCGTGCCAGATGTTCCGCTCCGATAACCTGCACCAAGTGGGACCGGCATGCCACCGAGGTAGCGCAGGAGGGCTCTCGGACCAGCTATTGACCCAGATCAATGCCGACGGCGGCATCCGGTTCAATCTGTCGCGTGATCGGCGAAGGACGGGGCCATGCGATCGGGCAGGCGTGACGGGATGGGCTGGGGAGTGGCGCTGCTGGCGCTGCTGCTTCTGCTCGTCGGCGTCTCGGTCTGGGGCGCCACGTCGGCCCGGGCGGCGTCCTTGCCCGGGCCGGCGATCGGGGCGGTTCTGTCGCTCGGGCCTGCCGTCGCGCCGGGTCCGGGGCCGGTTGCGCCATGCCGTGGCGACGGCTGCCCCGACGGCGCCGGGATGTGCCCTGGTCCCGGTTGCGCCGGGGTATCGGCTGGTGCGCTCGCCGCCGGAGCAGCGCTCCTTGCGCCGCCGGCGCGACGGTCCTCGGGCTTCGTGACGGAACCGACGTTCCTTCCAGGCGGCCTCGTGCAGCATCCGATCGTTCCGCCACCGCGCCGGACGGCCTGAGCCGCCGGTCGGGTCGCGCACGCGGCCCCGCTGGCGCGTTCGGTTCGAGTCCCTATCGTGCGGCGTGGAAACCTTTCCCGCCTCCCATCAGCCATGCCCGACTTTCGCGTCGGGAGAGGACATCACATCATGAACAGGATATCTCGCCACGCCGGCATTGCCGCGCTGGCGCTTGCTTTGGTCGCAACCGGTGCGCGGGCGCAGAGCGCCGCCGATCACGCCGCCCATCATCCTGGGGCCACGGTCCCGACCAGCCCCAGTGCGACTGGTGGTTCCGCCTCGATGCCGGGTAGTCCGTCCGGCATGGGCGGGCCGTCGGGCGGCGGCGCGGGGATGATGGGCGGCGGGATGCCCGCCATGGCGCAGATGATGCAGATGATGCGCATGATGGGCGGTATGATGGCGCAGGCTGGCGCCGGGCCAGCCGCCGGCATGATGCGCTTCGACCATATCGCCGGCCGCATCGCCTTCCTCAAGGCCGAGCTCGCCATCACGCCGGCGCAGAACCGGGCATGGACCGCCTTCGCCGATGCGCTGAAGGGCGCGGCGGCAAAAGTCGGGCCGATGCGCGCCCAGATGCCGTTGGTCATCGCGGCGGGCCCGTTGCCGGAACGCCTGCATCAGCAGACCGCCGTGCTGGAGGCGCGCGTGGCCGCGCTGCGCGGGCTCGCCGGTCCCACGGACGCGCTCTACCGCGTGCTCACGCCGGCGCAGCGGCGCACCGCCGACGCCCTGATGACCGGCCCGCGCGGCATGATGTGAGGATGCACAGATGGCGCAGCTCCCATCCCATGACCACGGAAGCCGCGCTGGCGGAGGGCACGCGCGCGTGCCTCTCCTGCGCACGCGCGGCGGCCTCGCCTTCGGCTTCCTGATGCTGGTGGCGGCGGGTCTGCTGTTGACCGGCCACCAGGCGCATCTGCTGGCGGCGGCGCCGTTCCTGCTGCTGGCGGCCTGCCCCTTGATGCATCTCTTCATGCATCAAGGGCACGGCGGCCATGGCGGGGCGGATGACAAGGGAGGCGGATCATGACGCAGGAGGGCGCCTATGGGCTCTGGGTGCTGGTCATCCTGAACTCGGCCATCTTCATCGTCTTCGCCTTCAGCTTCACCAAGCCACGCACTCCGCGCGACTGGCGTTCCTTCGGCGCCTTCAGTGCCTTTATCGTGGCGCTGTTTTCGGAGATGTACGGCTTTCCGCTGACGATCTACCTGCTGTCCGGCTGGCTCACCAGGCTGCATCCGCATGCCGACCTGATGTCGCACGACAGCGGGCATCTGTGGTCCACGATCTTCGGCTGGAAGGGAAATCCGCATTTCAGTCCGCTGCATATTGCGAGCGACGTGCTGATCTTCGGGGGCTTCATCCTGCTGTCCTCCGCCTGGAGGGTCCTGTATCAGGCGCAACGGAGCGGGCGGCTGGCGACGGAGGGTGTCTATGCCAGGGTACGGCACCCGCAATACGTCGCGTTCATCGTCATCATGTTCGGCTTCCTGTTGCAATGGCCGACGATCCTGACGTTGCCGATGTTCCCGGTTCTGGTGCTCATGTACGTGCGGCTCGCGCATGCCGAGGAGCGGGAGGCCCAACAGACGTTCGGCGCCGCGTGGGACGTCTACGCTGCGCGTGTGCCGCGCTGGGTGCCTCGGCTCGGCGGGCGCGACGACGACCGGAGGGTCGCGCAATGAACGGGCAGACCGTCGCGACAAGGTGGCTTTCCGTGCTGCGACGCTATCTGCTGGCCGCTGGCGCGGGCAACCTGGTGTGGGAGTTCGGGCAGATGCCGCTCTACACGTTGTGGCAGAGCGGGACACGGCGCGAGATCGCCCTCGCGGCGTTGCATTGTGCTGCGGGCGATGTTGGCATCGCCGCGGGTGCCCTGGCATTGGGACTTGCGTTCGCCGCGGCCCCCGACTGGCCCGAGGTGCGGTTCATTCCCGTGCTGTTTGCCGCGACGGCATTCGGCGTCAGCTACACCGTGTACAGCGAGCATCTGAACGTCGTAGTTCGGCAGGCATGGGCTTATGCGCCCGCGATGCCGGTGCTGCCCGGCCTCGGCACCGGGCTCGCGCCGCTGTTGCAGTGGCTGCTCGTGCCACCGCTGGCACTCCTCTGGGCACGCGGTCGCAGTGCCGCTTCGATCAACAGGTGAATCGGGGAATTCGAGATGTTCGGTAATGGTTTCATGGACGGCGGCATGGGCTGGGGCATGGGGCTGCTGGGGCTGCTGGTCCTGGCGCTGGTGGTGTTCGGCATCATCGCACTGGCGAAATACATCTTCGGGGGCGGAAGATACGGCCGGTAACAGAACCGGCCATGTGCCCAGGTGCATCCATCTGCGCATCCGGCTGCCCGGCCGCCGCCAGGCGATCGTGACCGATGGCCGGAACGCCGCCCACCGTTGCGACCACCGCGACCGTGCTGACCGACACCAACTGCATGCCGGACCAAGCGGACATCTCGCATTGTCACAACGCCCTGCGGCTGGCCGATGGCAGCACAATCACCGTGCGCCACGATCACGCCATACGGCGTCATCCCTGCTTTACCCCGGGCGAGAACGTGCGGGTGGTCAGCGTGGGAGAGACGTGACCGCGGCGGGTGGGCCCGGCACGGCGGCGGCTGGCACGGCCGTGGCGTCGGGGTTGCTGATCCGGACACAAACGGCTGCCTGAAGTTGGGTCCGGGACCCGAGTCATGCCCTCCCGCCTCCGCCGTCCGGCATGACTGCTTTTTCATCAGCCCGCCCGGTGAGCCGGCTGTCCGGTCGTTGATCCGGCGCGCGGAAAGGGCTATTTCGCTCGACCATGTTGGACTGGCTGCGCCGTCTCGTGGTTGCCGTGGTCGTCGCTCTGGGACTGGTTGTCCCGGGGGTGGCGATGGCCTCCGCCGGCATGTCCACCAGCCATAGCCTGTGCCAAGCCGCCCACGGCGGCTGCGCAGATGCGGGCCATGCCCACCACGCCATGCCGAGTAGCGCGCATTGCCGGGTGGCTTGTGTTCCGACCGCCACCTTGCCTGACCGGGACCTCGTCGCACGCCCAGTGGTTTGGACGCTGCAGGCGTTTATTGCCGACCAGGCGGGCATGCCACCCGGGCGCAGCGTGGCGCCGGACCCCCTTCCTCCCAGACCCCTGCCGTCGATCTAGCCACCGGCCTCGCGGCCGGAGGCGATGATGGATGCGAGCGGCTCCGGCTGCTCCCATGCGATGGATGCTGCATTCGCGCCTGATCGTTCCGGCGTTGGCTGAGGCGCGTTGGCGTCGCGGTGGCGGTGGGACTGCAGAGTCGCGGGCTGCAAGGTGGTGTCACCGGCAGAGGTGGAAGAATCCAACGTGAACACGAACTCCGGCCCTGGGTGCTGCCAGGGATCGTCGGGCACCGCTTCGGGCGGTACCGGCATCGCAAGATACCTGCCAACATGGTTGCACGGCAGACGAGGATTGATGCTCGGCGTCATCGCCCTGGCGGGTGGTGGAGCGGCACTGGGCTGGCCGTGGCTGGTGGCCTTTGGCCTGGCGCCGATCCTGCTGTCGATCCTCCCGTGCGCGGCGATGTGCGCGCTTGGACTCTGCATGGGGAGACACGGCTCGTCCGCGGCTTCCGGAGACGCCGCCGCAAAGCTCACCACCATCGCTCCCGCGCTGCTTGACGACGCGGCCCACGACGCGCCGTTCCCGTCCGCCGCGCGCGAGCGGGAACCCGCGACGTTTTCCTGACCTGTCCGGGCCGAACGGCCCAATCCTGACAAGGAGACCTCTCGATGAATACGCAAACAACCCGGCTGCTGTCGACGGCGGTCCTGACCCTCGGCGTCGCCACCGCCGCTCTTGCCCAGACCCCCACGCCGGCGAGTCCACCGTCGAAACCCCCTGCGCAGATGGGCGGTCAGGGGATGATGGGCGGCGCCGGAGCCGCGCAGAGCCACGGCATGATGGGTGGCGGAACGATGGGCAGCCACGGCGGCGGGATGATGGGCATGATGTCCGCCATGACCCGCATGGCCAACAACTGCAATCGGATGATGGAAAGCGCAAACAACAAGTCGCATCACCCCGCCACATCCGCGCCGGGCAAGGCGAAGAGCTGACGCGGCCCGCGCGCCGGGACCGAGCCGGACGGCTCCGTCCCGGCGCGCGATCCCGCCGTCAAGCCCGTTGGCAAGTCCACAGACGAATCCAGCTGCCAACCCAAACGGCAACCACCGAAAGGTTTTCGTGATGACCCTCCAACTCGGCGATACCGCCCCCGATTTCGAAGCGCAGACGATCGAAGGCACGCTGCGCTTCCACGACTGGCTCGGCACCTCCTGGGGCGTGCTGTTCTCCCACCCCAAGGACTTCACTCCGGTCTGCACCACCGAGCTTGGCGAGGTGGCCCGACTCAAGCCGGAATTCGACAAGCGGGACGTGAAGGTGATCGGCCTGTCGGTCGATCCGCTCGCGGACCATCGCGCCTGGGCCGGCGATATCGCCGAGACCCAGGGACACGCGCTCAATTTCCCCCTGATTGCCGACAACGAGCGGCGCATCGCCGGGCTCTACGGCATGATCCATCCGAATGCGAGCGACACCTTGACCGTGCGCTCGGTCTTCGTCGTCGGCCCCGACAAGAAGCTGAAACTGACAATCACCTACCCGGCCAGCACCGGCCGCAACTTCGCCGAGATCCTGCGCGCAATCGACTCACTGCAGCTGACGGCGAAACACAGTGTGGCCACGCCGGTGAACTGGCAGCACGGCGAGGACGTGATCATTGTGCCGTCACTCAGCGATGCGGAGGCCGCAAAGCGCTTTCCTGCGGGGTGGAAGACCCTGAAGCCCTATCTGCGGCTCGTGGCACAGCCGCGCTAGCGGCGCGCCCGGCAGCCGCTCTGTCCTGACCCTCGTCCCGTAGGAGATCACCGCATGTCAATGCCACCATGGCCGTCCCTGACGCGGCGGACGGCACTTCGGGGCGCGGGACTTTCCGCGGCCGCGGCGCTGTTCTCCGGGACGCCGCCGGCGCGCGCCTCGGCCGCGTCCCCGGGTGCGTCTGCGTACTCCCTGGAGCCCGCCCCGGGAACCGCTGCATTGCTCGGCACCGGGCAACCGCACACCTCCGTCTGGGCCTACAACACCAGTGTTCCAGGCCCGGTGCTGCGTCTGCGTCAGGGTGAGTCATTCCGCTCGATCATCCGCAACGGCCTCGCGGAAGGCACCACCGTGCACTGGCACGGCATCCGGCTGCCGAACGCGATGGACGGGGTACCGTTTCTCACTCAGAAGCCGATCGCGCCAAACGGTACCTTCACCTACACCTTCACACCCCCGGACGCCGGCACGTTCTGGTACCACCCGCACGAGCATACCGCTGCGGAAATGGGTCGCGGCATGGCCGGCGCGCTGATCGTCGAGGAGGTTGAACCACCGGCATTTGACCGCGATCTCCTCTGGGTCCTCCAGGACTGGGAGCTGGAGCCGA
>DATKQI010000269.1:0-5555 GCA_035532755.1 Acetobacteraceae bacterium | reverse complement strand
CTCGTCACGCTCGACCCGGAGGCGGTGGAGCTGGTGGACCGGACGATGATCGACCTCGGCCGCGCCATCCCGATCTATCGCGCGACGATCGACCGGATGGTGCGGGGAGAGCCTGATTCGCTGCTGATCGTCGAGTTCCACGGCCATGAGGATGCGCCGCTGTGGCGCAAGCTGGATGAGCTGGACGTGATGATGGCCGACCTGGGCCAGCCGGGCGCGGTGGTGCGCGCGACCGAGGCGCCGTTCCAGGCGGCGATCGCCGGGGTGCGGGAAGCGGGGCTGAACATCATGATGTCGATGAAGGGGGACGGTAAGCCGGTCTCGTTCATCGAGGATGCGGCTGTGCGGCTCCCAGACCTTGCCGACTACACCGAGAGGCTGAACGCGGTGTTCGCCCGGCATGGCACCAGGGGCACCTGGTATGCCCATGCCTCCGTCGGGTGCCTGCATGTGCGCCCGGTGCTGAACATGAAGGACCCGTCCGACATTCGGCGGATGCGGGCGATCGCGGAGGAATGCTTCGCCCTGGTGCGCGAGTACAAGGGCAGCCACAGCGGCGAACACGGCGACGGCATCCTGCGCAGCGAGTTCCACGAGGCGATGTTCGGCCCGCGCATCGTGCGTGCGTTCGAGGCGGTGAAGGATGCGTTCGATCCGCGCGGGCTGTTCAACCCCGGCCGCATCGTGCGCGCCCCGAAGATGGACGATCGCAGCCTGTTCCGCTTCCCGCCCGGCTATGCCGCCGATCCCGGTTTCACGCCACTGCTCGACTGGTCCGGCCACCCCGGCGGGATGCTGGGGGCGGTGGAGATGTGCAACAACAACGGCACCTGTCGCGGCTTCGATGCCGAGGTGATGTGCCCGAGCTTCCGCACCACGCGCGACGAGATGCACGTGACGCGCGGGCGGGCGAACACGCTGCGGCTCGCCCTGTCCGGCCAGCTCGGGACCGACGCCATGGCCTCGGACGATCTCGCCGAGGCGATGAAGCTGTGCGTGTCCTGCAAGGCGTGCCGGCGGGAATGCCCGACCGGGGTGGATATGGCGCGGATGAAGATCGAGGTGTTGGCGGCGCGTGCCGGCCGGCACGGGCTTTCCGGCCGGGAGCGGCTGTTGCGGGCGCTGCCGCGGATTGCCCCGTTCGCCGCGCGGATCGCCCCGGTCGCCAATCTGCGCAACCGCATCCCGGCCCTCGCCCGGCTGGCGGAACGAACGCTGGGGCTGGCGGCGGCGCGCGCCCTGCCCGCCTGGCGGGGTGATTTCTTCCGCGATGCCGAGGCCGATGCGCTGGCGCCGGCCACGCCAGCAGGCACGGTGATGCTGCTGGCGGACACGTTCAACCGCTGGTTCGAGCCGGAGAACCTGCGCGCGGCATTGAAGGTGCTGGCCGCTGCCGGTTATCGCACGGTGCTGCCGCGCGCGCCCGGCAGGGCGCTGTGCTGTGGACGGACAAGGCTTGCGGCCGGCGATGTCGACGGCGCGCGGCGGTCGGCGCTGCGGATGCTGGGCGCGCTCGCGGGCGAGATGCCGGTGCTGGGGCTGGAGCCATCCTGCCTGTTCACGCTGAAGGACGAGTTCCCTGCCCTGCTGCCGGGCGCGGAAAGTGCCGCGCTGGCCGGGCGGGCGATGTTGCTGACGGAGTTCCTCGCCGAACGGCCGCCGCTGCCGCTGAAGCCGCTGCCGGGCCGGGCGCATGTGCACGGACATTGCCATCAGAAATCGTTCGGGGCGTTCCCGGCCACGCTCGCCGCGCTGCGCCGGATCCCCGAATTGGCGGTGCAGCCCATCGCGTCCTCCTGCTGCGGGATGGCCGGGGCGTTCGGCTATCAGGCGGAGACGCAGGCGGCATCGGCCGCAATGGCGGAAGCTGCGCTGCTGCCGGCGGTGCGGGGTGCGGCGGAGGCGGACCTGATCGTGGCCGACGGCACATCCTGCCGCCACCAGATCCGCGACCTGTCCGGTCGCACGGCGGTGCATTCGGTGGCGCTGCTGGCCCGCGCGCTGAGATAGGCGAAAACCGGACGATCCGAGCCAAAAACGTGCCATTCCGGTTGTTTTTCGATAGTCTTGGCCGGCCGTGCGCCGCGCGGCCCATGAATTGAAACCAACTGGGGAAAACGAGACATGATCCGCCATGCCCTCCGCCTCCGCCGGAAATCCATCGCTCTGGTCCTCGTCGGCGCCTTTGCCGGCTCCGTGCTGACCGTCTGCGCCGCCGTCGCGTACCAGCCGTTCATGGTGAACGCGCGGCAGGACCTGTATGGCGCGCGGGCGCAGTTGCTGCGCGCGCGGCCCAACAAGCGGGGGCACCGGGTGGCGGCGCTGAACCTGATCAACCAGGCGATCGGGCAGGTCAACGCGGGCATCGCCATCAGCCAGTATTGAGCATGGCCGGCGACTGATGGGACAGCTCGCCGGGTTAGCGATTCGGCAAGACATCGGATCATAGTCTGGATGCCACAGGGCGCGTGGGATTCATCCGGGAATGACCGAGACGGTGCGTGCGGAAGCCAATCCCTCCCGCCACCGCCGCGTTGATCCGTCACCCGAGACGCGCGCCCGCTCCGCCGAGCGGCGGCACATGCTGCGCGACCTGCGCATGGCCATCGCCCAGCGCAGCTTCGTGCTGGACTACCAGCCGAGGCTGAGCCTGCGGGAGTTACGCATCCGCGCGGCCGAGGCGCTGATCCGCTGGCCGCACCGGCGCCGTGGCGCCACCGTGCAGCCGGCCGCGTTCATACCCCTCGCCGAGGCATCCGGCCTGATCACCGAGATCGGCCGGTGGGTGCTGGAGGAAGCCTGTCGCGAGGCGGCTGCCTGGACCGGCGATGCGGTCGTCGCGGTGAACGTTTCCGCCCGGCAACTGCACGACGGATCGCTGAGCGCGCATATCGGCGCCGCCCTCGAAAGCTCCGGGCTCGATCCCGAGCGGCTGGAGATCGAGCTGACGGAATCGATGGTGATCGACACCGGCACGGACACGCTGCTGCGGCTGGCGGCGATCCGGGATCTGGGGGTGGGCGTGGCGCTGGACGATTTCGGCACCGGCTACGCGAGCCTTGCCGTGCTGAAGCGCCTGCCGCTGACGGTGCTGAAACTGGATCGCACCATGGTGCGGGAGGTGCCGGAGAACCGGGAGGATGCGGTGATCACCCGCGCGGTGGTGGAGACCGGGCACGCGCTGGGGTTGACGGTGGTGGCGGAAGGGATCGAGACCGAGGCACAGCTTGCTTTCCTCGCCGGGATCGGCTGCGACGAGGGCCAGGGCTTCCTATTCAGCCGGGCCTTGCCGGCGGGGGTGTTCCGCAAGCGGCTTGTGCAATAGCCATGCGCGCGCCCCTTATCGTCCCCTGGGATCGAGCGCGTCGCGCAGCCCGTCGCCCACCAGGTTGAAGGCGAGCACGGTGAGGAAGATTGCCGCGCCGGGGAAGATCGCGAGCCAGGGCGCCTGGTTGAGGAACTGCTGGGCGCTGTTCAGCATGGACCCCCAGGATGGCGCGGGCGGCTGCTGGCCGAGGCCGAGGAAGGACAGCGCGGCCTCGGCGATGATGGAGGTCGCGATCGACAGCGTGCCCTGCACCAGCACCGGGGCGGCGATGTTGGGCGCGATGTGGCGCAGCGCGACGCGCCAGGGCGGGTTGCCTAGAGCGCGCGCCGCCTCGACATAGTCGTTGGTGGCGGCGTCCATCGCCGCCCCGCGCGTCACCCGCATGAAGATGGGCGCGGTGGAGACGCCGATCGCGATCATCGCATTGCGCAGGTCGGGGCCGAGGAACGCGGCGAGCGCGATCGCCAGGATCAGGAACGGGATCGCCAGCACCGCATCGACGATGCGGCTAAGAACCGCATCCACCCGGCCGCCGGCGAAGCCCGCCACCAGTCCCACCGGCACGCCGATCAGCCCGGCGATGAACACCGCGGTGACGGCGGCGAGCAGGGAAGCCTGCGCGCCGAAGATCACGCGGGAGAGCTCATCGCGGCCCAGCTCGTCGGTGCCCATCCAGTGCGCCCAGGACGGGGCCTTGCGGATCGCCGCCCAGCTTGCCGCGATCGGGTCGTAGGGCGCGACGAGGGGGGCGAACACGGCCACCAGGATGAACAGGGTCATCACCACGAGGCCGAACAGCGCCGCACGGTGGCCGAGAAAACGACGCAGCGCGATGCGGGCCGGGCTTTGCGGCGGGCGGTTCTGTGGCGCATGCGCCGTGCCGAGGACAATATTCGGCGCGATGCTCGTGCTCATGCGCCGCGCAGCCTCGGGTTGATGAGCACGTACAGCACGTCCGCGATCAGGTTGAGGAACACGTAGAGGAAGGCCACCACCAGCACCACGCCCTGCACCACCGGATAGTCGCGGGTGAACACCGCATCCACGATCAGCTTGCCGAAACCGGGGATGGAAAACACCTGCTCGGTCAGCACCGCACCCGAGAACAGCGTGCCGAGTTCGAGCGCCCCCAGCGTGACCACCGGCACCAGCGCGTTGCGCAGGGCGTGGCGCGTGACCACCACGATCTCCTTCAACCCCTTGGCGCGCGCGGTGCGGACGTAATCCTGCTGCATCGCCGTCAGCATCGCGCTGCGGGTGTGGCGCATCAGCACCGCGGCGATGGAGTTGCCCAGCACGAAGGCGGGCATGATGGTGGTGGCCAGCGAGCGCTGCCAATCCTGCCCCAGCGGCACGTAGCCCGAGGGCGGCAGCCAGCCCAGATGCACCGAGACGAGCAGGATCAGCATGATCCCGAGCCAGAAATTCGGCACCGACAGGCCGGCGAGGCCGATGCCGTTGGCAAGCCAATCCCACGCCGTGTCACGCTTCACGGCGGAGACGATGCCGGCGGGGATGCCGATGAGCACGGCGATGATGAAGGCCATCACCCCCAGCTGCAGCGTGACCGGCAGCTTCTGCGCGATGAGCGTGAGCACCGGTTCGTGCGTCTGCCAGCTATAGCCGAGATTGCCGTGCAGCAACTGCCACAGCCAGTGCAGGTACTGCACCGGCACCGGCCGGTTCAGCAGAAGCTGCTCCCGGATCTGCTCCACCACCTTCGGGTCGGAGGCGGATTCCCCGGCCAGGATCAGCGCCGGATCGCCGGGCATGAGCTGCTGCAGGCCGAAGACGATGATGCTCACCATGAACAGCGTCGGGATGATCTGCGCCACCCGCCCGCCGAGCGATCCGCGCATGCTCCGCCGCCTTCGCCTGCCGCCGCCCGAGCCCGCCTATTTCGCCCCGGCCTTCGCCATGTACAGGCCTTGCAGGCGGATGATGCCGTCCGGCACCTGCTTGAAGCCCATCAACTGCTTCTTCATGCCCACGATGTTCTTCGGGTTCCACAGATACATCAGCGGCAGGTCCCTGCCCTGGATCTGCCAGACCTTCTTGTAGATCGCCCGGCGCTTGGCGACGGACGTGACCAGGCGTGCATCGTCCAGCAGCTTGTTCATCACGGGATTCGAGTAATGCCCGTAGTTGAACGCCCCGCCTGTATGCAGGAAGGACCACATGTTGCCGTCCGGGTCCGACCGACCGGACCACGCGATCAGGTATGCCT
>DATKQI010000268.1:0-6009 GCA_035532755.1 Acetobacteraceae bacterium | reverse complement strand
TTTTCACCAGCGCGGGCTGCCCATCCAGCGCGCCGGTCAGGTATTTCACGAAACCGGTCTGGAAGGCGGGTTGCCATTTGAACTGCGCATCGATGGCCCAGGCCAGCCCGAAGACGATGCGCAGGATGCCGAACGCTTGCCCCCGCCACGGCACGGCGGCGCCCGATGCGACGATGCGGGATTCAGGCGCATAGGCGCGCTCGCTTGCCATGGTCAGCCCTCAAGGTTCAACGGAACGGGCTGACCGCAGGCGCCGCGCAAGCAGGCCAGGAACAGGAGCACCGCCGATCAGCCGCAGCGTGGCCTGTGAGTCATGCAGGTGGGGGCTGGGCGCGCACTGTCAAGGCTGATCCGCGCTCTCCCCGTCACTCCCGCGAAAGCGGGAGTCCAGAGGCTCACGGACGATCCGCTTGCGCGGCGAGCCTGGATGCCTTGGCCTTCGCCGGCATGACGAGGGGGGTAAAAGGGCAGGTGGGCGTTCGTTCACACCGGCACAGCCACGCCCCGCACCGCCCGGCGCAGCGCCGCCCGGGCGAGTTCGCGGGTGGAATCAAGCGTCGGCAGCGGGGAGTTCGCCTCGTTCACGATCAGCGGGATCTCGGTGCAGCCGAGTACGACGGCATCGCAGCCTTCCTCCTTCATCCGCCCGATCACGCGCCGGAAATACGCAATCGCCTCGGGCTTGAAGACGCCGCACACCAGCTCGTCCATGATGATGCGGTTGATCTCTTCCCGCTCGGCGGCATCGGGGCGCACATATTCCAGCCCGCGCGCGGCGAGCTTTTCCGGATAGACCTCGCTCTCCACCAGCCAGCGCGTGCCGGTCAGGCCAAGGCGGCGGAAGCCGCGCCCGGCGGCCTGGTCGGCAACCACCCCGGCGATGTGCAGCCACGGCAGCGGCGATCGCGGCTCCACGTACGGCAGCGCCTGATGGATGGTGTTGTCCGGGCAGATCAGGAAATCCGCCCCGATGTGCGCGAGCTTGTTCGCGGAGGCTAGCATCAGCGCCCCCACGCCCTCCCAGTCGTCGCGATAGATGCACCCCATGTACTCGGCGAGCGAGGGCGTGTGCATCGAGACTTCGGGGTGGGCATGCGGGCCGAGCAGCCGGGCGCCTTCGGTGCAGATGGTCCGGTAGCACAGCGCCGCACCCTCGGCCGAGCAGGCGACGATGCCGATATGTTGCGCCATGCGGCCCCCCCGCGCGATGGAAATATCCGAAACGATCTGGTAGAGAAGCAGGAAACAAAAGACAAATCCACAGGGAGGTTCCGATGATATCCTGCAAACGGCGGCCGCCGGCACGCGCCGGGCTTGCGCTGCTTCTCATCGGCGCGGCATTCGCCCCGGGCGGCCCCGCCCGCGCGGCCGGGCCGCCGATCACGATCGGCACCACCATCTCGAAAACCGGGCCGCTGGCCGAGGATGCGGGCTATCAGCTCAAGGGCGAGCAGCTCGCGGTGGCGGATGCCAACGCCCATGGCGGCTGGCTCGGCCGGAAGCTCGCCTTCAAATACTACGACGACCAGAGCAGCCCCGGCACCGCCGTGCGGCTGTATGAGCGGCTCATCACGTCGGACAAGGTGAACCTGCTGCTCGGCCCCTATTCCAGCCTCGTCGCCGTCGGCATCGCGCCGCTGATCAACAAATACAAGATGGCCACGCTCGAACCCGGCTCCTCGGTGCCCACCATCTACGTGGCGGGCAACAAGTGGAACATCCAGAGCACGGCATCCTCCACCACCTATCTGCACCAGATGCTGCCGGCCGTGCAGAAGGCGGGGGCGAAAACGGTCGCGCTGCTCGGGCTGCAATCGGCGTTCACGCTCGCCTGCTATCATGCGCGCGTGGCCCAGGCGCACAAGCTCGGGCTGAAGATCGTCTATCAGACCACCTATGCCCTGCCGCAGCCGGATTTCTCCTCGATCGCGCTCGCGATCAAGCAGGCGCACCCCGATGCGGTGCTGGGCTGCACGTATTATCCGGATGCGGTCGGCATCACCCGTTCCCTGCACCAGCAGGGCTTCGCGCCGAAATACCTCGGCCTCACGGTGGGGCCGGTGGAAGCCGCGTTCACCACCGCACTCGGCCCGCTCGCGAACGGCATCCTGTCCAACACCGGCTGGTGGTATGATTTCAAGACCCCCGGCAACAAGGCGTTCATCGCCGAGTACAAGGCGAAATACCACCAGCTTCCGGATTATCACGCCGCGACCGGCTATGCCGCCGTGCAGGTGCTGGGCGCGGCCGTGGCGGCCACGCACTCGCTCGATCAGGCGAAGCTGCGGGCCTGGCTGCTGGGCCACACGGTGCAGACCGTGCAAGGGCAGTTCAAGGTGGATGCCAACGGGCTCGCCGTGGATTCGGTGCAGGACATGGTGCAGATCCAGAACGGCAAGCTCGTGCTCGTCTCCCCGCACAGCCTTGCGCAGGCGAAGATCACCGCGCCCTACACCGGTTCGTGACGGCCGGCGGCGCGCCCTCCGCCGGGATGGGGGGCTGAAGCGGCGATGCTCGGGCTGCAGCTTGTGGTCAACGGCATCCTGCTGGGCGGGCTGTATGTGCTGATCGCGCAGAGCCTGAACCTCATCTTCGGCGTCATGGGCGTGGTGAACCTCGCCCATGGCAGCTTCATCGTCGTCGCCGGGCTGTTCACCTACTGGTTCGCCGTGCACACCGGGGCGAGCCCGCTGCTCGTCCTGCCGATCGCCTTCGTGGCCATGGGGCTCGCCGGCGCGGTGCTCCAGCGGGTGCTGATCGAGCCGCTGATGCGCCACGGCCGCAAGGCGGAGCTGCTGAGCCTGATGGTCACGTTCGGCCTGTCCTATGTGCTGGTGGAGCTGGCGCTGCAGCTCTTCGGCTCCAACTTCGTCTCGGTGCCGTATCTGCAATCGAGCTGGACGGCGTTCGGCCTCGATTTCGACAAGGCGCTGCTGATCGCCGGGGGGTTCGCCGCGCTGATCTCCGCCCTGCTGTACGGCTGGCTCACCCGCACCCATTCCGGCAAGTCCCTGCTGGCGGCGGCGCAGAGCCCCACCGGCGCGCTGTGCTGCGGGATCGATGTGGGCCGGGTGCGGATGGTGGCGTTCGCGGTCGGCGTGGGGCTTGCCGCCGTGGCCGGGGTGCTGGTGATCGTGGTGATGCCGGTCGCGCCGCAGACCGCGGATGATTTCACCCTGCTCGCCTTCGTGGTCATCGCGCTCGGCGGGCTCGGCAACTACGTGGGCGTGGCGGCGGCGGCGCTGCTGCTGGGCGTGGCCCAGTCCGTGGCCGGGTATTTCCTGGGCGGCAGCGCGGAATACGTGCTGCCGTACGTGCTGCTGATCCTGGTGATGGTGGCCCGGCCGCAACGCTTCCGGCAGGCCGCATGACGAAGGGCGGCGTGATGGGCCGGATCGCCGCGGCGGCGGCGGGCCTTGCCGTTTTCGCCGCCGTTCCGCTGCTCACCCGCGGCTACGGGCTGCAGCTCGCCACCGACATCCTGGCCGCCGTTGCGCTGGCCTACGGCTGGAACCTCATCAGCGGCTTCACCGGCTACCTCTCGTTCGGGCAGGTGTCGTTCTACGGCATCGGCGCCTACACCACCGCACTGCTGGTGCTGCGGCTGCATGTGCCGTGGCAGTTCGCGGTCTGCATCGGCGGGGTTGCCGGCGCGCTCCTCGCGCTGGTGCTGGGGCCGGTCATGCTGCGGCTGCGCGGCATCCTGTTCGCCCTCGGGATGCTCGGCCTCGCCCGCATCCTGGGCGTGGTGTTCAACAACTGGGCCTTCGCCGGCGCCTCGCTCGGCCTGTCCCTGCCGGCGGTGCTGACGCCCGTGGCGGTCTATCTCGGCATGGGGCTGGTGGCGCTGGCGGGCTTCGCGGCCAATCTCTTCTTCGTCCATTCCGGCTTCGGCCTCGATGCGATGAGCCTGAACGAGGACGAGGCCGCGGCCGTCGCGTTCGGCGTGCCGGCGACGCGGGTGAAGGTGATCGCCTTCATGCTCAGCGCGCTGCTGCCCGCGCTGGTGGGCGGCCTCGTCGCCTGGAACCGCAGCTACATGGACCCCACGAGCGCGTTCGATCCTTCGCTCGATCTGAAAACCGTGGTGTTCGTGCTGTTCGGCGGCATCGGCACGCTGTGGGGGCCGTTCCTCGGCGCGGCGGTGCTGATGGTGGTGGGCGAGCAGTTCCTGATCTATCTGCCCAATGCCGAACTCGCCCTGTTCGGCATCGTGGTCATCCTCACGGTGCTCGCCTTTCCGGGCGGGATGGTCGGGCTTGCCAACCGGTTCGGCTGGCTGCGCCGCCCGGTCGTGCTCGCCCCGCCCGCGCTGCCCGAAGGGGCACCACCCGCCCCGCGCGCGGTGCGCGCCGACGAAGCGCCGGTGCTGGAGGTGCGGGACCTCGCCGTCCGGTTCGGCGGGCTGCTCGCGCTCGACAGCGTGTCGCTCTCCGTCCGCCGGGGGGAAACGCTGTGCATCATCGGCGCGAACGGCGCGGGCAAGACCACGCTGTTCAACGCCATCACCGGGTTCGCCCCGCCGACGGGAGGGACGATCCGCTATTTCGGCGCGGATATCACCCGGCTGCCCACCTTCCGCCGCGCCCGGCTCGGCATGGCCCGCAGCTTCCAGACCCCGCGGCTGATGCCCTCGCTCACGGTATGGGAGAACGTGGTGCTCGCCGCCCGCCACGGCGGCCAGGCGCACCGGGCGGTGGCGCACACCGCGTGGGTGCTGCGCACGCTCGGCCTCGCGCCGCTGTGGCGGGAGCCGGCGGGCCGGCTTTCCCCCGGCCATCAGCGCCAGCTTGAATTCGCCCGCGTGCTCGGCCTGCATCCCGAACTCGTCCTGCTCGATGAGGTGATGGCCGGCATGACTCGGGAGGAGCGGGAGGTGGTGCGCGCGGCGATCCGCCGGCTGCCGGAATTCGGCGTGGCGGCGGTGGTGCTGGTGGAACACGTGATCGCCGCCGTCGCCGACCTGTCGGACCGGATGGTGGTGCTCGATTTCGGCCGCAAGATCGCCGAGGACGCGCCGGGGCGGGTGCTGGCCGATCCGGCGGTGGTGCGCGCCTATCTGGGCGAACCGCTGTGAGCGCCGCGCTGGTGCCCGCTCTCTCGGTCGAGGGCGTGGTTGCCGGCATCGGCCCGCTGACCATCCTGCAAGGCGTGTCGCTCACGGTGGGGGCCGGCGAGGTGGTGGTGGTGCTGGGCGCGAACGGCGCGGGCAAGACCACGCTGCTGCGCACCATCGCCGGGCTGCTCGCCCCGCGCGCCGGCAGCATCCGCCTGTTCGGCGCGCCGATCGAGGGCCGGCCCGCGCACCGCATCACCCGTGCGGGGATCGGCCACGCGCCGAGCGGGCGGGAGCTTTTCCCGAGGCTCTCGGTCGGCGACCATCTGGACCTCGGCGGCCGGCTGTGCGCCCCGGCCCGGCGGGCGGAGCTGCGCGCGCGGATGCTCGCGATGTTTCCCGTGCTCGCCGAACGCATCGGCCAGCGCGCCGGCACGCTTTCGGGCGGGGAGCAGCAGATGCTGGCGATCGCGCGGGCGCTGATGACCGACCCGCGCGTGCTGCTGCTGGACGAGCCTTCCACCGGGCTCGCGCCGAAGATCGTGCTGTCGGTGTTCCGCACCTTTCCCGAACTGCGCCGGCAGGGGGTGAGCATCCTGCTCGCCGAGCAGAGCTTGGCACTGGGGCTGACCGCGGCGGACCGCGCCTATGTGATCGACCAGGGCCGGATCGTGCTGGCGGGCACCGCGGCCGAGCTTGCCGCGGACCCGCGGGTGGCGGACACGTATCTCGGCCGGTGAAGCGGGGGGGCGCGGCCGGCAAGGCTGCGGGAGGGTAGTGGGTCGGTTTGAATGTCGCCTGCCGACCGAGGCTGTGTAAAAACGTCATGCCGTAACGGCAACGAGCAACTATGTGGCTTTGCGGTTCTCCACTTTGAATCTTTCGTCTTTCCACGCGGTGAGCCTCGAAAGATCATTCCACGATCACCACCAGCAATCGTGTTTTCACACGGC
>DATKQI010000267.1:0-5716 GCA_035532755.1 Acetobacteraceae bacterium | reverse complement strand
GTGCCGGTGCGGGTGCTGTAGCGCTTCAGGCCGGGCGCGTCGCCTGCAACGAGAACGACAGCGGCAGCCATGGCTCGCCCGGCCAGCCATAGATATCCGGCCCGCACTCAACAAGAATGTCGAACATCCGCCACGGCACGGTTCGATGCTCGTGCAGCCAGTCGATCCGCAGCCCGGCCGAAGCGAGGCTGCTGACGATCGTGCCGAGCCCGTGCAGAAACTGATACGTCCGCGCGCTGGAAAGGCGCGCGGCGGGGTCCGCGTAATCCCTCGGATCGTCCACCACCAGCGGCCGATCGAGGAAATAGGGGGCGAACGGCGGGGGCAGCACGCCCGCATCCGGCTTCCGTTCGTCGAACACCATCGCCGCCGGATGCACGTCCGCCAGATAAAGCTGGCCACCGGGCTTCAGGAAATGCGCCACGATCTCCGCCCAGCGGCCAACATCCGGCAGCCAGCACAGCGCGCCCCAGGTGACGAACACAAGATCGAACCCGCCCGGTGCGCCAATCGCGGCCGGCGCGTCATACACATCCGCCTCGATGAAATCCGCACACGCTTCCAGGCCGAGTTCCGATGCAAGCTCCCGCGCCGCGGCAACGGCGGCCGGCGAGAAATCAAGCCCCGTCACCCTCGCGCCGCGCTGCGCCAGAACCAGCGTGTCCCGCCCGAAATGGCATTGCAGATGCAGCACCCGCCGCCCGCCGAGCGCGCCAAGCTCGGCTTCCTCCACCGGATGCAGCCGGCCCCGCCCGGCGCGCAGATCGACAAGGTCGTAGCTCGGGGCGCGCAGATGCACGGCCACCCGCTCGTCCCAGTTGGCCCGGTTGGCCGCGCGCCAGGCAGGCGATCCGGCGTGGTCGGTCATGCGGCCTGGCCCAGCAGCCACGGCGCGCCGGCCTTGTCCGCCAGATCGCGAATGCGCGCGAGCAGGCCAGGCGCCACCGGAATGCCGCTCTCCGCCCGCCGCGCCGCAACCGCCCGCTCCGGATCGCCCGCCACCTGCACCGGCGTCGCCGGATCGGCCGGCCGTGTCGCGCGCAGGCTCTCGCAGAACGCCGCCACGTCGGCGCGAAACTCGGCCGGATCACGGAACAGCCCGGGATCGAGCGCGAGGTAGAACTGCCCGAGGTTCATCCCCAAAGGCCCCTTCGTGTGCAACGGATCGGTCGTGACGCTGGTCCCGGACAGGCAGGCCGAGAGGATGTTCACCATCGCGCCAAGCCCGTAACCCTTGTGGCTGCTGCCCGCCCGCGTGCCGCCCAGCGGGGTGAGAAACCCGCCCCGCTCCGCCACGTCCAGCGGGTCGGTGCTGTCGGACCCGTCGGCCGTCAGTACCCACCCCGGCGGGCAGGGCAGCTTTTCGTTCGCCTTGTTGCGCACCTTCCCGAAGGCAACGGTCGTGGTCGCCATGTCCAGCAGGAACGGCGTTCCATCGGCGCCAGGTGCTGCGAAGCACCACGGATCGGTGCCCAGCATCGCCTCGGCCCCGCCGGTCGGGGCCACGCGCGGGCCGGATGTGGTGGTGGTGGTGATGCCGATCAGCCCGGCCTCGGCTGCCATCCGCGCATAGAAGCCGCATGCCCCGTAATGCGCCGAATGCCGCACGCTCACGGCCGCCATGCCGATCTTCTTCGCCTTCCCGATCGCGAGCCCCATGGCGAACCGGCCCGGCACATGCCCCAACCCGCCGCCGCCATCCACCAGCGCCGAAACCGGGCTGTCCCGCTCGACCACCGGCTCGGCGTCCATCCGCACCAGCCCGCGCCGGTGCCAATCGTCGTACATCGTCAACATCGACATTCCGTGGCTGTCGATCCCGTGCAGGTCCGCCCAGGCCAGCACCTCCGCGGTCTGCGCGGCATGGGCGGCCGGCATGCCCCAGGCGGCCAGGATGGCCTCGATCTGCGCTTGATGCATTCCCAGCGGTGCAGGCATGAGTCTCTCCCTCTTCGGTTCGCCCAGCCTTGCGCGCAGAAGGCATCAGGGCAAGCTTGCCTCCGGAGAAACGCATGGACCAGCCAGCCGCGAAGCCCCGCAACGCCATCGCCCAGCATGCCGCCAGCCTGATCGTGCTGCGCGACGGGCCGGGGGAGCCGCATGTCCTGATGGGCCTGCGCGGCGCAGGCCATCGCTTCATGCCCAACCGGCTCGTCTTTCCCGGCGGAAGGGTCGATCCGGCGGACCATTCCGCCCCTTGCGCGAACCCCCTGCCCGCCCCGGCGCGCGCCTTGTTGCAGAAGGCAGCCAGACCCGGTCTGGCGCAGGCCCTGGCCATCGCCGCGGCGCGCGAACTGGAAGAGGAAACGGGCCTCACCCTCGGCAACCCGCCCGACCTCGGCGGGATGGATTATCTGTGCCGCGCCGTCACCCCGCCCGAAATGCCGATCCGCTTCAACGCCCGCTTCCTGGTCGTCCCGGCCGATCGCGTCAGCGGCACGCTGGGCGGATCGGGGGAGCTGGAGGGGCTGCGCTGGTACGGGCTGAACGAAACGCTCGCGCTCGATCTCGTCTGGATCACCCAGCAGATATTGCTGGAACTGCGCCGCTACCTCGCCCTTCCGCCCGATGCCCGCGCCGCCCGCACCCGCACGCCGCTGTTCCGCCGGCCCGGCCGCAGGCTGGAATAGATCACGCCGCCCGCATCCGCTCCACGAAACCGCTCACGGCGGCTTGCAGCTTTCCCGCCTGCCCGGACAGATCGCCTGCCGTGCCCAGCACTCGCGTTGCCGCCTCGCCCGCCGCCCTCGCCGTGTCGGCAACGGTCGCGATGCTGGATGTCACGTCGCGGGTGCCGGCCGCAACCTGATGCACGTTGCCGGCAATCTCCTGCGTCGCCGCCCGCTGCTGCTCCACCGCCGCCGCGATCGCCGCAGCCACGCGGTCCATCTCCGCGATCACCTGCCCGATGCCGCGCAGCGCCTCCACCGTCTCGCGCGTCACGTTCTGCATCGAGGCGATCTGGGCGGAGATTTCCTCGGTCGCCTTGGCGGTCTGGCTCGCAAGGCTCTTCACCTCGCTCGCCACCACCGCGAACCCCTTGCCGGCCTCCCCGGCCCGCGCCGCCTCGATCGTGGCATTCAGCGCCAGCAGGTTGGTCTGCCCGGCAATGCTGCTGATCAGGCTGACCACATCGCCGATCTTCTGCGCCGATGCGGCCAACCCCTGCACGGTCGTATCGGTCCTTTGCGCCGCCTCGTTGCCCTGGCGGGCGATGGCGGCCGCCTTGGAAACCTGCGCCGAGACCTCGCCGATCGAGGCCGACAGCTCCTCGGCCGCCCCGGCGACGGTCTGCACATTGGCCGACGCCTGATCGGACACGGCGGAGACCGATTCGGTCTGGCTGCGCGTCCGTTCGACGGCATCGGCCATGGCGCGCGCACTTTCGCCGACACCGGCAACCCCGGCGCCGACCGCTGCCGCGACCAGACGCATGCTCGATTCGAACGTTTCGACCTCCGCTCCGGCCGTCTCCCGCCTGTCGCGCTCCACCGCCGCATATGTCTCCAGCAGCAGCTCCAGATCGAGCGAGGCCACCCTCCGCAGAGCCGACGGAAAGCCGGTTTCCGCCGCCTTCCGCCCCGTGCCGTGGAACCATCTCCGGCGTGCAGGCTTGTCCGGCCCGAGGCACCCGACGATCCCGTCCGCCACCACCACATGACAGATCACGACCGCATAGCCCGGCACGCCATGGGCATGGAATGCTCGCGCGAGAGCGTCCGCGGAGTCATGAAACCCCTCGCCGAACCGGCCGGTCGCCACCAGCGTCCAGTGATGCAGCCGCAGCCGGTGCACCTCCGGCTCCATCAGCGCGGAATGGATGTCCGGCCAACCGGCGAAGCGGCCGTGCAACTGCTCCAGCAACTCCGGCAAACGCCGCGTCACCGCATCGGCATGCCGCTCCAGAACCTCGATATCGGCGGGGGAAACCCCGAACGCGGCCAGCCGTCTCTGATGATCGGATTCATGCACGGTCGCCATCGGGTTCCTCCGAAGGGCCGTTTTGTCACGGCTCCTGTGGCCGGAAGGATGGGGTGCGAAGGGCGAACAAGCGGTAAACGGTCATACGGCGCGCCACACCTCCCCATCGTTCACCGCCCGCCCTTCGGCCTGCAGCTTCAGCAGGTGCGCCAGCACGTTGCGCTCGGCGGCGCGATGCAGCGCCGGGTCGATCTTCGCGTACAGCGCGGCGGTGATCGCGCCGGTCGCCTTCGGCCCCTCGGCCAGCGCCGACGCAATCGCCGCCTCGCGCGCCAGCCGGTGCGTCAGCAGCGCGCGCACCAGATGCCGCGGCCGTGGCAGCGGCGGCCCGTGGCCGGGCAGATACAGATCGTCCTCCCGTCCCAGCAGCCGCCGCAGACTGTCGCAATAGGCCGCCATGTCCCCGCCCGGCGGGCTGACCACGCTGGACGACCAGGACATCACATGGTCGCCGCTGAACAGCACGCGCCCCAGGCCGGCCCTCTCATGCGCGAAGCAGACATGGTCCGCCGCGTGGCCCGGTGTATGCAGCGCAGTGAATCCTCCCGCGTCGTCGCCGTCGGCCAGCCCGATATCGGGATGGAACCCCGGATCGGCGCTGCGCGCGAAGCCGCAGGCCGCCGCGCCGGTCGCCTGCCGCAGCGCGGCCAGCGCGCCCAGATGGTCGCGGTGCGTGTGGCTCAGCAGGATGCGGGAAACCCGCCCCCCGGTCGCCGCCAGGATCGCCGCCACGTGCGACGGATCATCCGGCCCAGGATCGAGTACCACCGTCCCTTCCGCTTCGTCGATCAGCCAGGTGTTGGTGCCGTGATAGGTCATCGGCCCCGGATTGGGCGCTACGATCCGCCGCAGCCCCGGCCCGGCCGGGATCGGCACGCCGCGGATCGGCGCATCCTCGCTCAGAAACCCCATCATTCTCCTCCGCCGGCCTCGGCCAGCCCGGCGCCCGCCACGAGGGAAGCCGCCTGTTCGGCGCTGCGCAACTGGCGCTCGCGGTGCAGGTTGTACAGCCCGGCGGCCGCCACCACGACGGCCCCGGCCAGGGTGGTCCAGCTCGGCAGATCGCCGAAGGCCAGGAAGCCGAACAACCCGCCCCAGATCAGGCTGGTGTAGTCGTACGGCGCGATGGCGGCCACCGGCGCGAGCGCGAGCGCGCGCGCATACAGCCAGTTCGCGACCGCATTCGTCACCCCGAGGATGGCAAGCGCGATCCACACCCCCGCATCCAGCGGCGCCCGCACGGGAAAGAGCGGGAGCAGCAGCAGCCCGCAGGGGATCTGCGCCACCAGCAGCCACAGCGCGATCGATTCCGGCCGCTCGGTCAGCGACAGCAGGCGGGTAAGGATGCGGATCAGCGACATCAGCGCGATGCCGGCGAAGAGCACGGCCACGACCGGATGCCACAGATCCCCGCCCGGCCGGACCATGATCAGCACCCCGCCGAAGCCGATCACCGTGGCCGCCATGCGCCGCCAGCGCAGCCGCTCGCCCAGGATCGGCACTGCCATCAGCGTCATCAGCAGCGGTGCGGTGAAGCCGATGGCAAAGGTATCGACCAGGCTCATCGACATCCAGGCGATGTACCACGTCATTGTGGACACGCCTTGCAGGAGGCTGCGCACCGCGAGCAGCCGCCAGCGCACCGGGCGCAGCCGTCGCCACGCCGGCCACACGCCGCCGGCCGAGGCGATGACGATGCCGAGGATGGTCACCACCCCGAATACCCCGCGCCCGA
>DATKQI010000266.1:0-3346 GCA_035532755.1 Acetobacteraceae bacterium | reverse complement strand
CTGGTGTTCTTCGATTGGGACAAGTCGGATCTGACGACCCGTGCGAGGCAGATCATCAGCGAAGCCGCGCAGAACTCGACGCACGTGAAGTACACGGCGATCGACGTGAACGGCTACACCGACACGTCGGGCACGCCCGCCTACAACATGGGCCTGTCGCTGCGCCGTGCGAACACCGTGGCCGCCGAGCTGGTGCGCGACGGGGTGCCGCGGAACGTGATCGCGATCAAGGGCTTCGGCGAGACGCATCTGCTGGTTCCGACCGGCCCGGGCGTACGCGAGCCGCAGAACCGCCGCGTGGAAATCATCATCCAGTAAGCGGACGGATGGAAGCCGCCCCGCGTTCGCGCGGGGCGGACCCACTGAAAAAGGCGCCGCAAGGCGCCTTTCTCTTTTTCACGGGATGAAGGTTCGGCCGCGCTCGTCGGGCCCGGCCGGGGCAGGATCAGGGATGGTGCGCGGTGCCGTTGTCGGCGGTTTCGAACATGCGCGCCGCGGTTTCGCAGCTTGTCACCGGCACGGGCTGGCGCGCGGAGACACCGGCGGCCAGTTCGGCCAGTTCGCTCGCCTTGCGCAGGGCCTGCACCTCATCGAACAGGATCAGCGTGTGCTGGCAGAACGAGGTGCCGAGCTGCACCCCCTGTTCGGATTGTGTGTTGGCGAGCGAGGTGATGTAGCTGTCATGGGCAGCCTGGGCCGTGTGGCCGTAATGGGCCCCGAAATAACTGGTCAGGTTCCGCTCCCCCGATTGGAGTTGCGGCAGGAAGCGTTTGACGAACACGTTGTACCGGCTGCGCGCGTTGCAGGCGAGCGCCGTGACCATGAGCTGGCTCTTCAGCCCCGCGATATCGAAGGCCGTTTTCTCGGCCGGCGAAAAGCACGCCGCAATAGCCGGCGCCGTTGTCGCGACCATGCATGCCAGCGCCAGACCCGGGACAAGCCTTTTCATATGCAACTCCTACGCAAGCCGATCACGTGATGAGACCGCCCGTCAGATGGCGGCGGACGTGAGCTAAGCCCCGTATTCCTCGGATTTGCAAATGGAATTGCATTGCGGAGGCCCGTTTTGACGCAGCTGTGTCCTGCCGGTGTCAGCCCGGGCTGATCAGTTTTCGCGGCATGGGAAACCGCACCTGGCGGCCAGCGCCGATCATCCGCTCCTGTCCGCACGCATGTCTGGTCGGGGTGTGGGCGAGGGGCCGAATCGCGGAGGCCGTGGACTCTGCCACGTCCACAAAATGGAGAGTTATTTTTCATTATTCTGCCGACAGACAGGAATTACATCTTAATTGATGGCTATATCTTGCATTTCAAGAAATAGTTTTCTTTTCTAGGCCTTGGTGGCACTGTGCCGCCGCGCCGATCCGCCAAGGACCACGCCATGTCTGCTGTCATCGGGCGCCCGCCCCGGCTTCGTGCGTAATGGTGCACCCGAACCTCATTCCCCCCGCATTCGCGCCGGGATCGGTCTGGCTGGTCGGCGCCGGCCCGGGCGATCCCGGCCTGCTGACGCTGCATGCGGCGCACGCGCTTTCCGTGGCGGACGTGGTGATGCACGACGCGCTCGTCGCGCCCGAGATTCTCGCGCTCATCAATCCCGCGGCCCGGCTGGTGCCGGTCGGCAAGCGGGCCAGGCGCGGCGGGGCGATGCAGATTCGGATCAACGAAGGGCTGATCGGGCATGCCCGTGCCGGGCTGCGCGTGGTGCGGCTGAAGGGCGGGGACCCGCTGGTGTTCGGCCGTGGCGCGGAGGAGGCGCTGGCGCTCGCCGCCGCCGGGATCGCCTTCCGCATCATCCCCGGCATCAGCGCCGGCATCGGCGGCACCGCGAGCGCCGGGATGCCGCTCACGCACCGGATGCTCGCTCGCAGCGTGACGTTCGCCACCGGGCATGACGTGTCCGGCGCGATGCCGGACGGCACCGATTGGGCGGCGCTGGCGCGGGGGGCGGATGTGCTGGTGCTGTACATGGCGCTGCGGACGATAGGATCGATCTCCGAACGTTTGATCTCCGCCGGACGCGGCGCGGACGAGGCGGTGGCCTTCATCGCCGAGGCCACCACACCGCGCCAGCGGGTGCGGATCGCCACCCTCGGCACGGCAGGCGCGGTTTCCGCCGGCCTCGATCGCACGGCCCCCACGCTGATCGTGATCGGCCCCACCGTGGGCCTGCACGCACTGCTGGAAGGCTGGCAGCAGACCGAACCGATGACCGTCGATATCCCCGCGCTTGCCGCGCGTGCCCGAGGAATGAACTGATGCCCGCCCAGGTCACACTGCCAGACACCGCCCCCTTCGCGCCCGAGCAGATCGCCGCGCTCAACCGGGTGATCGCGCCGGCCAGCACCGAACAGCGCCAGTGGCTGAGCGGCTTCCTGGCCGGCTGGCACGCCGCCACCGCCGCGCCCGCGCCCGCCGCCGCGCCGCGCAAGGCGCCGCTGACCATCCTGTTCGCGACCGAATCGGGCAATGCCGAGGCGCTGGCCGCCGCCCTGCGCCAGGCCGCCGGCCGCAAGGGCTTCGCCGCCCGGGTGCACGACATGGCGGATTTCACCCCCGCGCAGGCGGCGCAGGCCCGCAACCTGCTGATCATCGCCAGCACCTGGGGCGAGGGCGACCCGCCGCAGCGCGGGGCGGATTTCTACAATGCGCTGATGGTCGACGATGCGCCGCGCTTCGATGGCGTGCGCTTCGCCGTGCTCGCGCTCGGAGACCGGGCCTACGCGAACTTCTGCTCGGTCGGCCGCCGGTTCGACGAGCGATTGGAGGAACTGGGCGGCGTGCGCGCCGGCCCGCGCATCGAATGCGACCTCGACTACGAAGCCCAGGCCGGCGCCTGGATCGACGAGACTCTGGGCCGACTCGACACGACGCCCGCGGAGGCGGACGCCGCAGTGATCCATGTGGATTTCGCGCGGGCCGCGACAGCCGAGCCGGCCTATTCGAAAGCGCACCCGTTCGAGGCCGAGATCACGGCGCAGGTCGATCTCGCCAGCAGCCGCGCGGGGCGGCAGTTGTTCCACGTGGAACTCGCGCTGCCGGAATCGGGCTTCGCCTATGAGCCGGGGGACGCGATCGGCTTCCTGCCCGCCAACGATCCCGCACTGGCGGACGCGCTGCTGGGCGCGGCGGGGCTTGCGGGTGACGCGGCGTTGCGCGCGAGCCTGATCGAGCGGCTCGACATCACCACGCTGACAGGCGCGCAGGTCGCGCAGTACGGGCGGCTCACCGGCGATGCGGCGGTGGCGGAGCTGGCGGCGGACGAGGCGCGGCTGCGCGCCTTCCTGCCCGGCCGGCAGGTGATCGACCTGCTGGAAGCCGCGCCGCACCCGCTCTCGCCCGAGCA
>DATKQI010000265.1:0-7252 GCA_035532755.1 Acetobacteraceae bacterium | reverse complement strand
CGACGGTTCGGCCGGCGGCGGGGATGGCTGCTCGCGGTGCAGCCGCTGCTGACGGCCGCCTGCGTGATGCTGGCGCTGTCCAGCCCCTCGCGCGGGCCGATCCTCGCGGTGACGGCGGCGGCCCTGGTCGCGTTCCTCTCGGCCAGCCAGGACATATTGATCGACGCCTGGCGGATCGAGACCTTCCCCGCGCGGCTGCAGGGCACCGCGCTCGCCGGCTACGTATGGGGGTACCGGGCGGCGATGCTGATCTCGGGTTCCGGGGCGATCGTGCTGTCGAAGCCGTACGGGTGGCATGTCTCGCTGCTGGCGATGGCGGCGCTGTCCGGCGTCGGCATCCTGGTGAGCCTCGCGGCGGCGGAGCCGGTGGTACGGCTGGTGGAAGCCGGGGTGAGCAGCCTGCGCGCGCGGTTCGCCGATGCCGTGGTGGCCCCGCTGCGGGAGTTCCTCTCCCGCCCCGGTGCGGTGCCGATCCTGTCCTTCGTGGTGCTGTTCCGCCTGGGCGAGGCGATGGCGGGCACCATGCTGCCGCCGTTCTACCGGGCGCTGGGGTTCAACCGCGCGGCGGTGGCGCTGGCCAACGGCCCGGTATCGTTGGTGGCGGTGCTGGCGGGTGCCGCGGCGGGCGGGTGGCTGGTGGCGCGGCTGGGGGTGGGGCGCGCGCTGCTCATCACCGGCACGGCGCAGACGCTGGCGATGGGGATGTATGTCGCGCTGGCCTATTCGGCGGGCAACCATGCGGTGCTCATCGGCACCTCGGTGATCGAATCCGCAACCGAAGGGCTGGCCGATGCGGCGTTCATCACCTACCTCTCCGGCCTGTGCGATCCGGCGCACACGGCCACGCAATATGCGCTGCTGTCCTCGGTCGCGGCGGTGGCGCTGCGCACGGTGGGCGGGCTGTCGGGCTTCCTGGCGGCGGCCCTGGGCTGGAAGCTGTTCTATTCCGCCACCGCCTTCGCCGCCCTGCCGGCGATGGGAGTGATGGTGTACCTGCTGCGATACTATCCGCCGCGAGCGCGGCAGGCGGCGGGATGACCGGGCGGGCCAGCGCCGCAACCCCCGGCTGATTGCCACGCGCGGGCGGTTGGCCAATGATGGCGGGGATTGCCCGGAATGAGGAAAAGCCGATGCGCCAACGCCTCGCTCTCCTGATCGCCCCGCTCATGATCGGCCTGTTCGCGGCACCCCTGCTCGCCCCTCCCGCCATCGCGGCGGCGGCGAAGACCACGCTCACGGTCGATCTCGCGAACGACGCCGCCACGCTCGACCCGCAGCTGCAATGGGATACGGACAGCTACACGGTCTATCGCAACATCTTCGACAACCTGCTCACCCGTGACAGCCAGGGAAAGATCGTCCCGCAGGTCGCCACATCGTGGCACTACACCGATCCGCGGACCATCGTCTTCAACCTGCGGACCGACATCCGCTTCCAGGACGGGGCGAAGCTCACCCCCGCCGATGTCGCCTTCAGCATCCGGCGCATCACCGATCCGAAGTTCCGCAGCCCGCAGCAGTCGCAATTCGACGTGATCGAGTCGGCGCAAGTCACCGGCCCGGCGCAGGTCACGCTGCATCTGAAAACGCCCTATGCCCCGCTGCTCGCCCAGCTCGTGAAGCTGTCGATCGTGCCGAAGGCGTATGTGGAGAAGGTGGGCAACACCGCGTTCAACCAGCATCCGATCGGCAGCGGCCCCTACCGGCTGAAGCAGTGGCAGCACGGCGTGCAGATCGTGCTGGCCGCCAACGATGCCTATTGGGGCGGCAAGCCGCCGTTCCGCACCGTGATCTTCCGCGACGTGCCGGCCGATTCCACCCGGCTCGCCGACCTGCGCACCGGCCGCGCCGACATCGACCACCAGATGACCGCCGATGACGCGAAGGCGATCATGCACGACAAGAAGCTCCAGGTGCTCAGCACCCCGACCGAGCGGGTGGGCTACCTGTTCATGAACGCCGCCTTCGGCCCGACGAAGAACGTGCTGGTGCGCCGCGCCATCGCCATGGCGATCGACCGCAAGACCATCATCGAGGCCCTGCTGCAAGGCTACGCGAAGCCGGTGAACATCCTGCTCACCCCGGCGAGCTTCGGCTACGTGCCGGATATTCCGGCCTGGCCCTACGACCCGAAGCAGGCGCGGGCATTGATCAAGAAGGCGGGTGCGGCGGGGGCGCACCTGACGTTCCTCACCTCGCCCTCGTACAACCGCCAGATCACCGAGGCGATCCAGCAGATGCTGGACGATGTGGGGCTGAAGGTCTCCATCACGCAGGTCGATCAGCCGACCTTCCTGCGCCGCCGCCAGGGGCCGCCCGCCGGGGCCGGCAATCTTTCGCAAGGGCTCTGGTCCTGCGCCTGCCAGGATGCGGACGGCGTGATCTGGCCGCTGTTCCATTCCGGCAGCATCTGGTCGAAATACTCCAACCCGGCGTTCGACAAGGCGGTGGATGCCGCGCGCACCACGCTCGACCCGAAGCAGCGGCTGGCCGACTACCGCACTGCCTTCACGATCCTGCACCGGGACGTGCCGGGCATCGGGCTGTACCAGGCCTACGCCATCTACGGCGCGCGGCGGCAGCTGCAGTGGAAGCCCACGCCGAACGAGGCCTTCTTCGTGAAGGACATGCGCTGGAAGTAGAGGGGCGCCGGAATAGGCCGATGCTGCGCCACGTGGCGGGACGGACCGGCCAGGCGCTGGTGACGATCTGGGGCGTGCTGACCATCGTGTTCTTCGCCCTGCACCTCTCCGGCGACCCCACGCTGCTGCTGGTCCCGCCGGACGCGACGGCGCATCAGATCGCGGCCCTGCGCCACCAGCTCGGGTTCGACCGGCCGCTGGCCGTGCAATACCTGTCCTATCTCGGCCATCTCGCGCGGCTCGATCTCGGCCAGTCGCTCGTACAGCGGCTGCCGGTGGCGACCATCCTGGCCGCGCGCATCCCCTACACGCTCGAACTCTCCGCCGGCGCGCTGCTGGTCGCGGCCGGGATCGGGCTGCCGGCGGGGGCGGCGATGGCGCTGTGGCGCGGGCGCTGGGTGGAGCGGGCGCTGGCGCCGCTGGTGCTGGCGGGGCAGAGCCTGCCCACCTTCTGGTCCGGCATCCTGATGATCCTGCTGTTCGGCGTGGTGCTGGGCTGGCTGCCCACCTCCGGTGCGCAGGGGTTCGCCTCCCTCATCATGCCCGCCGTCGCGCTGGGGGCGCTCACGATGTCCACCTTCGCGCGGATGATGCGGGTCGCGATGCTGGATGAGCTTGGCCGGGACTACGTTACTGCCGGCCGCGCGCGCGGCCTTTCGCTCGGGGCGGTGGTCCTGCGCCATGTGCTGCGCAACGCGGCGATCCCCGTCGTCACCGTCGCCGCGCTCGAGATCGGCAACCTGATGGCCGGCGCGGTGATCGTGGAGACGGTGTTCGCCTGGCCGGGGATCGGCCAGCTTGCCATCCAGTCGATCGCCTCGCGCGATTTCCTGGTGGTGCAGGCGGTCGTGCTGTTCGTCTCGGTCGTGTACGTGCTGTGCAGCCTGCTGGCCGACCTTGCCTATGCGGTCATCGACCCGCGCATCCGGCTGTCGGGCTGAGCGGGCGTGATGCGGACGATCCGCCGGGTTCCGCCCGGCATCCTCGCCCTGCTCGCGCTGCTCGGCGTCTATGGCGCGGTGGCGCTCGGCGCGCCGTGGATCGCGCCGCACGATCCGCTGCACCAGTCCCTGCTGCTGCGGCTGCGCCCGCCGCTGTATCGCGCGCCATCGGGCACCGTGTTCTGGCTCGGCACCGACGATGTGGGGCGGGACCTGCTCTCGCGCGTGATTTTCGGGGCGCGCGCCTCGCTTGCCGTCGCGGTGCTGTCGGTCTCCGTCTCGCTGCTGGTCGGCACGCCGCTCGGCCTGCTGGCCGGTTGGTTCCGCGGCTGGGCGGCTGTGGCGATCCTGCGGATCGTCGATTCGGTGCTGTCCATCCCGGCGATCCTGCTCGCGGTGCTGACCGTCGCCGTGCTGGGGCCGGGGTTCTTCGACCTGATCCTGGTGCTCGGCCTCACCCGCTGGCCGCGCTACACGCGCGTGGTCTACGGCCAAACCTTGCAGGTCGCCACGCGCCCGTTCATCCGCGCGGCCGAGCTGGCCGGCGCGCGGCCGGCCCGCATCCTGCTGCGCCACGTGCTGCCCAACATCGCCGGGCCGCTGCTGGTGGTGGCCACCACCGAGTTCGGGCTGATGATCCTGTTCGAGGCCGGGCTGTCGTTCCTCGGCCTCGGCATCCAGCCGCCGACGCCGAGTTGGGGCTCGATCATGAGCGACGGGCGGCAATACGTGGACCGCGCGTGGTGGATGACGGTGTTTCCCGGCCTGTGCCTGTTCGGGCTGGTGCTGTGCGTGAACCTGCTGGGCGACCGGCTGCGCGACGACTCGCGATGAACGAGAAAGCGACGGGAAGGAGAAACCGATGGATTTCGCGGACAGCCGCGTGGTGATCACCGGGGCGGCCGGCACGTTCGGCGGCTGGATCGCGCAAGCCTTTGCCAGCGAAGGCGCGCGCCTGTGCCTGTCCGACATCCGCGCCGACGCGCTCGCCGAGACAGCCGCGCGCCTCAACCTCGATCCGGCCCGCACGCTCACCCATCCGACCGACCTGATGCAGGAAGCCTCGATCGGGGCGCTGGCCGAACTGGTGCGCAGCCGCTGGGGCGCGCCGGACATCGTGGTGAACAACGCCGGGCTCTATCCGCGCGGGCCGCGCCTGATCGACCTGCCGGCGGAGGAATGGGACCGGATCATGGGGGTGAACGTCCGCGCGCCCTTCCTCGTCTCCTGCGCCATGGCGCGGCTGATGATCGATGCGGGGGTGAAGGGATCGATCGTCACCATCGGCTCCGGCGCGGCGCGGCAGATGCGCGCGACATCGGTGCCGTACTGCACCTCCAAGACGGCGGTGGAGCGGCTGTCGAAGGGCCTCGCGCTCGAACTCGCCCCGCACGGCATCCGCGTGAACGTGGTGGAACCCGGCTTCGCCCCGGGCAGCGAGGTGAGCGTGCTGCCGGAGGATTACGTGGCGAAGATGCGCGCCCGCATTCCGCTGGGGCGCACGAGCGAGCCCGGCGATGCGGCCGGCGCGGTGCTGTACCTGTGCTCGGCGCGGGCCGGCTTCATCACCGGCGCGGTGCTGAGCGTGGACGGCGGCAACTCCATCGGCACATTCGAGCCGCCCGGCTGATGGAGCCCGCCGCCCTCACGGTCGAAGACCTGCGCGTCACCATCGCCGGCGCGCCGGTGGTGGACGGGGTGAGCCTGTCCGTGCGGCGCGGCGAGGTGCTGGCGATCGTGGGGGAATCGGGCTGCGGCAAGTCCCTCACCGCGCTGTCGCTGCTGCGCCTGCTGCCGCGCGCGGCGCGCTTCGCCGGCGGGCGGATCGTGCTGGAAGGGACGGACATCACGCATCTGCCGGAGCGGCGGATGCGCGCGCTGCGCGGCAGGCGCATCTCCATGATCTTCCAGGAGCCGGGTGCGGCCCTCGATCCGCTCGCCACGGCGGGCGCGCAGGTGGCCGAGGCGCTGCCCGGCGGCGATGCGGAAGCGGTGCGGCGGATGCTGGCGGAGGTGGGCATCGCCGATCCGGCGCGGCGGGCGCGGCAGTATCCGTTCGAGCTGTCGGGCGGGATGTGCCAGCGGGTGATGATCGCGAGCGCGCTGATCGCCCGCCCGGCGGTGCTGGTGGCCGACGAGCCCACCACCGCGCTCGACGTCACCATCCAGGCGCAGATCCTCGATCTGCTGCGCGGCCTCGCGCGGGACCGGCGCACCGGCATCGTGCTGATCACGCACGATCTCGGCGTGGTCGCGGACATCGCCGACCGGGTGGCGGTGATGTATGCCGGCCGCATCGTGGAGGCCGCACCGGTGGAGGCGCTGTTCGCCACCCCCCGCCACCCCTATACGGCGCTGCTGCTGGCCGCCATCCCGCGCCTGTCGGATGTGCCGAAATCCCGCCTCGCGGTGATCGAGGGCAGCGTGCCCGCGCCCTCCGCCTTCGGCCCCGGCTGCCGCTTCGCCGGGCGCTGCCCGCGCGCCGATGTGCATTGTGCCGAACAGGCCCCGCCGCTCGCGCCGCTCGCGCCGGACCATCTCGCCGCGTGCTGGCACCCGGAGGGCGGCGGATGACGCTGCTCGCCGTGCACGATCTCGCGGTGCATTTCCCCGCCCGGCACGGGGCGCCGGTGCGCGCGGTGGATGGCGTGTCGTTCACGGTCGCGCCCGGGGAGACGCTGGGGCTGGTGGGCGAATCGGGCTGCGGCAAATCCACCGTCTCCAACGCCATCCTCGGCCTGGTGCCGCCCACGCGCGGCAGCATCCGTCTGAACGGGGCGGAGATCGCGGGTGCGGGCCGGGCGGCGCTGCGGGAGGCGCGGCGGCAGATGCAGATGGTCTTCCAGGACCCCGCCACCGCGCTCAACCCGCGCATGCGCATCGGCACGGCCATTGCCGAACCGCTGATCGTGCGCGGCCTTGCCCGCGGCGCCGCGGCGGCGGCGCGGGTGGCCGAGCTGCTCGCCGAGGTGGGGCTGCGGCCGGAACAGGGGCGGCAGTACCCGCACGAACTTTCCGGCGGCCAGCGGCAGCGCGCGGTGATCGCCCGCGCGCTTGCCCTGCGCCCTGCCCTGCTGGTGTGCGACGAGCCGGTTTCCGCGCTCGATGTGTCCGTGCGGGCGCAGATCCTCAACCTGTTCGTCGATCTCCAGCGCGCGCACGGCATGGCGCTGCTGTTCGTCAGCCACGATCTCGCGGTGGTGCGGCACGTGTGCGACCGGGTGGCGGTGATGTACCTCGGCCGGCTGGTCGAGGTGGCGGCGCGCGACGCGCTCTACGCGGCACCCCGCCATCCGTACACGCGCGCGCTGCTGGATGCCGTGCCGGAGCCGGACCCCGCACTCCAGCGCGGCCGGGCGAAGCTGCGCCTCTCCGGCGAGATCCCGAGCCCGGCGAACCCGCCGCCTGGCTGCACGTTTCACACCCGCTGCCCGCTGATGGTCGATCGCTGCCGGCAGGAAGTCCCGCTGCTGCGCCACGTGGGCGATTCGCTCGTCGCGTGCCACCGGGCCGAGGAAGCCACACCCCGCTGATTCATCCCCGAAGATCCAGATCGTCGCGGATGCAGGCGCTGCGGTGGGAACCTTCCGCCGGGCGCAGCGCGGGCCGCGCCTCGGCGCAGGCCGGCAGCACATGCGGGCAGCGGGTGCGGAAGACGCAGCCGGAGGG
>DATKQI010000264.1:0-12491 GCA_035532755.1 Acetobacteraceae bacterium | reverse complement strand
GGTGCTGACCTTGCGCAACCGCACGCTCACCGCCTTCCTGCTCGCGGTGCTCTCGGAATCCCCGCTGCATGTGCAGTTCGCCGGCGGGCTGCTGCTCATCCTGCCCTCGGTGCTCTTCATCTTCCTCGTCCGCCGCTACCTGTTCGCCGTCTGGGGGGTCGCCAGCCGATGATCGTGCCCTTCAGCACCGGAGGCCGCTGATGGCGGCCATCACCATCGATGCGGTGTCCAAGCGCTTCGGCGCGGTGCAGGCGCTGGAGACCGTGTCGCTGCAGGTGCGGGATGGCGAATTCGTCGCCCTGCTCGGCCCCTCCGGCTGCGGCAAGACCACGCTGCTGCGCATCGTCGCGGGGCTGGAAGCGCAGACCGCCGGCTCCATCCGCATCGGCGCGCGCGACGTATCACATCTGCCGCCGCGGGCGCGGGGGCTCGCGATGGTGTTCCAGAACTACGCCGTGTTTCCGCACATGACGGTGTACGAGAATGTCGCCTTCGGCCTGCGCATGGCCGGTGCGCCGGCCGAACGCGTCGCACGCCAGGTGGAGAAGGCGGCGGGGCTCATGCATATCGAGGCGTATCTGCAACGCCATCCCGGGCAGCTTTCCGGCGGCCAGCGCCAACGCGTCGCCGTTGCCCGTGCGCTCGCCGTGGAACCGGCGGTGCTGCTGATGGACGAGCCGCTGTCCAACCTCGATGCGCTGCTGCGGCTCGAGATGCGGTCGGAGCTGAAATCCATCCTCGCGCAGGCCGGCACGACCACGCTGTATGTCACGCATGACCAGACCGAGGCGATGGGGCTCGCCGACCGCATCGCGGTGATGCAGGCCGGCCGGCTGGTGCAGATCGCCGCCCCGCTCGATGTCTATCGCCGGCCGCGCACCCGCTTCGTCGGCGGCTTCGTCGGCAGCCCGCCGATGAACTTCCTGCGCCTGCCCGTCGCCGATGGCACAGCAAGGCTCGGCGCCCTCCGGCTCGCCGCCCCGCCCGGCCTTGGCGGTGAGGCGCTGGTAGGCCTGCGCGCGGAGGACATGCTGCCGGCCGACGAGGCCGACGGCTTCCGCTTCGATGTGCTGGTGGCCGAACCGCTCGGCGCGCACACGCTGCTGACCGGCCGGCACGACGGCCAGCCGATGCGCGTGGTCTGGGCGGAAACCCCACAACCGGGCACCGCCCTGTTCCTGCGCCCGGCGATCGACCGGCTGTGCTGGATGGACCCCGCGAACGGCGAACGGATCCTTCCCCAACCATGAACGGCCCCGCATGACCGACACTGCCGCCCCGCGCGCCGACGCCCGCGCCATCCTCCGCCGCAACGATCGCGGCGGCTACGCAGTGCCCACCGATGGCCTCTACCCGTTCCAGTGGAACTGGGATTCGGGCTTCGTCGCGATGGGCTGGATGTGCTTCGACGAGCCCCGCGCCTGGGCCGAGATCGACGCCCTGCTGAAAGGCCAGTGGGAAGACGGGCTGATCCCGCAGATCGTGTTCCATGCACCGTCGGACGCCTATTTCCCCGGCCCGGACGTATGGGGCATCAAGCGCGATCCCCCCACCTCGGGCATCACCCAGCCGCCGATCCTCGCGGTTGCGGCCACGCGCATGCTGGCCATGGCGCGGGACGGCGCGCTGGCGGAGGCAAAGCTCGCCGCGATCTATCCGCGCCTCCTCGCCAGCCACCGCTGGTGGGCGGCGGCGCGGGACCCCGCAGCCACCGGCCTCGTCGCCACGCTGCATCCGTGGGAAACCGGGATGGACAACAGCCCGGCCTGGGATGACGCCCTGGCGCGCGTGCCCGCCACCACCACGACCGCCATCCGCCGCCGCGATACCACCCATGTGGACGCGGCGATGCGCCCGCACGGCAGCGAGTATCAGCGATTCATCCATCTGGTCGATCTGTTCCGCGATCTGGGCTGGAATCCCGCGCGCATGCTGGCGGCCTCGCCGTTCCGCGTGGCGGACATCGGCACCAACGCGATCCTGCTGCGCGCGGAGGCCGACCTGCTCGTACTCGCCCGGCGTTTCGGCAGCCCGGCCGAGCAGGGCGAGATCGCCGCGCGAGCCGGGCGCATGCGCGCCGCCATCGCCGCTCTGTGGTCCGAGGATCACGGCCTGTTCCTCTCGCGCGATCTGCACAGCGAAGCGCCGATCGAAGTGCCGACCTCCGCTGGCTTCCTTCCCGTCTTCGCCGGCGCGGCCACGGTCGCCCGGACCGGGGCTATGGCGGCAACGCTTGCCCGCTGGCGCAACCATGCGCACTGGCTCGTTCCCTCCACCGACCCTGCCGACCCACGGTTCGAGCCGAAGCGCTACTGGCGCGGGCCGGTCTGGGCCGTGGTCAACTGGATGATCGCCGAGGGTTTCGCCGAATCGGGCGACCCGGCCCTGGCCGCCCTGCTGCGCCGGCAAACCCGGCAGTTGATCGATGCCGGGGGATTTGCGGAATATTTCGACCCGATCACCGGCGCGGGCCTCGGCGGTGCCAGCTTCTCCTGGACGGCGGCGATCTCGCTTCTGCTGGAGCGGGATGCGCCGGAGCTGACGAGCGCATGATCTATTGCTTCGGCGTCGCCTTCGGTGCCGGCGCCGGTGTGGACGCCGGCGTCAGCCCCAGCGCGGCATAGGCGCGCTGGCTCGGCGGCCAGGCCGCCATCACCTGTTCGCGCCAGGCCACCAGCCCCCAGGCAATCGCACCCAACAGGACGAGGCTGGCGATCCATGCCAGCCACGCGCCGCCCCCGGCCCGCCGCCGCGCCGGAGCCGGTGGCACCAGACGCGCGCCACCGCCCGCCGGCCCCGCCGGACGAGGGGGCGGCACGGCCTCCACCGGCCGCACCGGCGCCGCCGCGGGTTCGGGTGCTGCGGGCATGTTCACGGGCGCCCATTCATGGCCGCAGCGGGCGCAACGCACCACCCGCCCGGGCGTCATCGCGGCGTCCGGCGCGTCGTAGGCGGTGGCACAGGCGGGACAGAGCAGGCGCATGGGGCGGGTTCCGGAAAACGGGGCGGCATGATCCTGCGCAAGAGCGGCGGCCGCATCAATGCCCAGCTTGCGTGCTCCCCCCGCCCCGGCGCACACATGCCGCCGTCGAAGCGGTGGGCGATGGTCAGATTCGAGAGTGTTGGGCTGCATTATGGCCAGGCCGGCAAGGCGGGCGGCGGGCCCGGGCCCGAGGTTCTGCGGGAGCTGAGCTTCGCGGTGCCCGAGGGCGGCTTCCGCTGGCTGCTCGGCCCCTCGGGCGCGGGCAAGACCAGCCTGCTGCGGCTGCTCTATCTCGCGGTGCGCCCCACGCGCGGGCGGCTGAGCGTGCTCGGCGCCGACATCACCCGCGCCGAACGCCGTACGCTGCCCCGCCTGCGCCGGCGGATCGGCGTGGTGTTCCAGGATTTCCGCCTGCTGCCCCATCTCTCCGCGTTCGACAACGTGGCTCTGCCGCTGCGCATCGCCGGCCGCCCCGAGGGCCAGATCCGCGCGGACGTGGCGGAGCTGTTGCGCTGGGTGGGTCTTGCCGGCAAGCTCCCCTCGCTGCCCGACGAACTTTCCGGCGGGGAGCAGCAGCGCGTGGCGATCGCCCGCGCCGTGGTCAACCGCCCGGCCCTGCTGCTGGCCGACGAGCCCACCGGCAACCTCGACGAAGCCCAGGCCGAGCGGCTGATGCAATTGTTCAAGGAGCTGAACCGTCTGGGCACCACCGTGATGATGGCCACCCATAACGAGACTCTGGTGGCCCGCCACCCCGGCCGCGCGCTGCGGCTCGATCACGGCCGGCTGGTTGCCGATGGCTGAATCGCGGCTGCATCTGCTGCGCCCCGCCCGCTTCGACGATCTTGGGCTGCGGCGCGCCCTGTCGGACCGGCTGCTGCCGCTGCTGGTCGGCGCCATGGCCTTCCTCGCCGCCCTTGCACTCGCCGGCGCGGTCGCCGCCTCCGGCCTCGCCAGCCGCTGGCAGCAGGGGGCCGCCGCGGCGATGACGGTGCAGGTGCCGAACCCCACCGGCCCCGCCGCCACCGGCCTCGGCACCCGGCTCGATCGCGTGCTCGGCATCCTGCGCGGCCAGCCCGGCATCGTCTCCGCCGATCCGGCGAGCAGACAGGAGCTGGACGCGCTGCTGCGCCCCTGGCTGGGCGACGCCGTAGGCAAGCTCGCCCTGCCGCTGCCGGCGGTCATCGGCGTGAAACTCGCCAACGGCCACACCCGCACCGCCGGGCTCGCCGGCCGCCTCGCCGCCGCCGCCCCCGGCACGCTGGTGGAAAGCCACGGCATCTGGGTGCGACGGCTGTCCACGCTGGCGCGCAGCCTGCAAGCCTGCGCCGGCGCCGCCCTGCTCGTCGTGGCCGCCGTGGCCGCCGCCGTCGTCGCCGTCGCCACCCGCGCGGGGCTGACCGCGCGGCGCGAGGCGATCGAGATCATCCACGGCCTGGGCGCGACCGATTCCTACATCGCCGCGCGCTTCGCCGGCCGGGCGACGCGCCTCGCCGCGATCGGCGGCATTGCCGGCGCCGGCGCCGCCCTGCCCGTGCTGCTCTGGCTCGCCAGCCTCGCCGCCCCGTTCGGCCTGCCCGACGCCGCCGACCAGTCCCCCCCCGCCCTGCCCACCACCCTGTGGCTTGCCCTGCCCGCCCTGCCCGTCCTCACCGCCCTGATCGGCTTCGCCACGGCGCACGGCACCGTCCGCACCTGGCTGCGGCGGCTGCCATGAGGCGGCGGCGCATGCGGTCGCGGTCAGGGAGGATCGTGCGGGCGGCAGGCCGCATGCTTCTGGTGCTGGGCGTGGCATGGCTGGCCGGTTTCGGCTGGTTCTGGTGGATGACGTTCCGCCCCGCGCCCACACCGCCGCACGCCGACGGGATCGTGGCTCTGACGGGTGGGGCGGACCGCATTTCCGCGGCACTGCGCCTGCTCGCGGCCGGCCGGGCGCCGCGGCTGTTGATCTCGGGTGTCGCGCGGGGGGTGGCGCTCGGCGATCTGCCGCTGCGGGACAGGGTGGATGCGCGCCGGCTGCGGGCGCACATCGTCCTGGGGCACCGGGCACGTTCCACCCGCGGCAACGCGAGCGAGGCGGCGGCCTGGGCGGCGGCCACGGGCGCGCGTGCGCTGATCGTGGTGACGGCCGGCTACCACATGCCGCGCGCGCTGATCGAGATGCACCGCACCATGCCGGGCGTTCGGCTGTATCCCTACCCGGTGCACCCCCCGGCGCTGACGCGGGAGCCGAGGCTGGCGATGCTGCGCCTGCTGACCGACGAATACATGAAATGGATCGTCGCGCGCCTCGGCCTGTCCGGCATCGCAAGCCGGGTCGAGGCGGATGCGAGGCAGATGGACGGCACGCCGGTCGCGGGCAGCATGACGGGCGGGCGGGGATGAGGCAGCGGGCGTGGCTCTGGCTGCGTTCGGCCCTGTTCAACCTCTATTTCTTCAGCCTCACGGCAGCCGGCAGTCTGATCGGCGTCGCCATCGCATCCCTCGCCCCGCACCGCCTGCTCGACCTGGGGCGGCTGTGGGTGCGGCTGGTCCGTGCCGGGTTGCGGGGCCTGTGCGGGATCGAGATCGTGGTGACGGGTAGCGAGCACCTGCCCCAGGGTGCGGCCATGGGGGCCGCCCTGATCGCGCCGATGCACCAGTCGGCATTCGACACGCTGATCTGGCTGGGGCTGTTGCCGCGGGCAAGCTATGTGCTGAAGCGCGAACTGCTCCGCATCCCGCTGTTCGGCCGGCTGATCCTGCCGGCCGGCCAGATCGCGGTGGACCGCGAAGGCGGCGCGAGCGCGATGCGCGGCCTGATGCGGGACGCACGGGCCGCCGCAGCCGCCGGCCGGCAGATCGTGATCTTCCCGCAGGGCACGCGCGTGGCACCCGGCCATGCCGTGAAGCTGCAACCCGGAGTCGCGGCGGTCGCGCTGGCCACCGGCCTTCGGGTGATCCCCGTGGCCACCGATTCCGGGCTCCGCTGGGGGCGGCGCGCCTTCGCCAAACGCCCCGGCATCATCCACATCGCGATCGGGCCGCCGATTCCCCCCGGGCTCGGACGCGATGCCCTGCTGGAGCAGATCGGGGCGGCCTGGGACCGCCTCGCGGCGGGATGGGCGGGGTCTGTGGACAAGTCTGTGGGAACCGCTCTCTCCGGCTTTCCATCCAATCAAAAAGACGATTTTCAACGCATTGAAAAAGATGAATTTTAACCGGCTTTCCCCCGTGCAAAACCCGCCCTCTGCCAAATGGGGACGGCTGCGCCCAGGAAGCGCGCTTGTTGTGCCATCGCAACGCCCTGGACAGGTTGGGCCGTGCGATCGGATGCCGATGGCCCTATAAGCCCCCGCATGAAAAGACGCCGCATCTGGCTCCTGCCGCTGATCCTGGCCCTGCTGATCGTTGCCGCCGCCGCTACCCTGTGGGTGCTGGCTGAGCGGCGCATGATGCGCGCGTTCGACGCCTGGGCCGCGGCCGAACAGCAGCAGGGCTGGACCGTCCGCCACGGCGCGATCCGCCCGGCCGGCGGGCCGCTGGCGGTCGCGATCGATGTCGCCGGCCTGTCGATCACGGGCGGGCAGGCCGACCTGCCGGGCGGGCTGGACTGGCGGGCGCAGCGGGTGACGGTGCTGATCGATATCCGGCATCCGCATCTGCTGCACATCCGCCCGGCAGGGCGGCAGGTGCTGCGGCTGGGCACCGCGCCGGCCGTGCCCTTCACCGCCGCCCACATGGACGCGCGGATCCCGCTGGCGCAGGGCCAGCCGGCCGGGCCGGTCATGCTGCGGAGCGATGCGCTGGCCATCGGCCCGGTGCCGGGCACGCCGTTGCAGGGCCCGATCCGGGTGGCGCACGCGACTCTCGCGGGCCAGGGCGATGCCGCCGCCACCTCCGGCCAGCCGGCCCTGACCTTCACGCTGGCGGCGTCGGACATCCTGCTGCCGCCCGGCCGCAAATGGCCGCTCGGCCCGCGGGTCGCGCGGCTGGACATGGCCGGCACGCTGACCGGCCCGGTCCCGCCGGGCACGGTCCCGGCCGTTCGCGCCGCGGCCTGGCGCGATGGCGGCGGCAAGCTGGTGCTGCGGCAGATCGGGCTGGCCTGGAGCGAGCTGCACGTGCAGGCCAGCGCCACGCTGGGGTTGGATGCCACCTTGCAGCCGACGGGTGCCGCCACCGCGCGCATCACGGGCCAGTCCGCCGCGCTCGACACGGCTGCCGCCAACGGTGCGCTGACGCATCAGGCCGCGACCGCGGCGAAAGCGGTTCTCGCCCTGATGGCGCAAGCCCCGGCCAAGGGCGGCACACCGGCGCTGGAGGTGCCGCTGCGCCTGCAAGACCGGACATTGGAGATGGGCCAGTTTCCGCTGCTGCGGCTTCCCGCGCTTGTCTGGCCGGCACCGGATGCAGGGGCGAACGCCCCGTAAACCCTCGCCTGCCGTGGCACATGTTGCTAACATGACGGGATGGATCGGTTCCGGAGCATCGCGCGAATTACGGGCCCGGCTGCCTGAGCAGCCGGGGCTGAGTTCCCTCGTCTTCGCGCCATCCGCGGCTGCGCGCCGCCCGTTCCAGGTTCCTTCCATGTCCACATTCGCCCAGACCGACGCCAGCCGGACTGCGTTTTCCGCCCCCGCGCCCATCGTCTTCATCATCGAAGCGATCACCGAGCCCGGCTTGCTGCCCCGGCTGATCCAGCCCTTCGCCCGCCGCGACGTGCTGCCCGACCGGTTCGAGGCGCACCGCCATGGCGACACCCTGCACGTCGTCATCGGCATGGCGGGTGCCCCGGAAGAGACGATCGCCCTCATCGAAGGCAATCTGTGCCAGATCGTCGGCGTGCACGCATTGCGGCGCATCGCTGGCACCCCGCAGGAAATGGCTGCCTGAACGGTCCTTCCGTCCCGGAAAACCGCGAGCCCCACGTTTTTCGAGACAGCAGGCGCCACCGGGCGTAGAACACCCATATTGCACTGCAACGGCGCTGCCCGCGCGGCGGCGATGTTGAATGGGATCAACCCGATGGCTGCCGCCACGCTTGCCCCCGCCTATAGCGCGATCCTCCTCGCGCGCATGCAGTTCGCCTTCACCATCGGCTTCCACATCGTCTTTCCCGCCTTCTCGATCGGGCTCGCCAGCTATCTGATGGTGCTCGAAGGGCTGTGGCTGCGCACCGGCAGGCCGGTCTATCTCGACACGTTCCGCTACTGGCTGAAGATCTTCGCCGTGGTGTTCGCCATGGGCGTGGTCTCGGGCGTGGTGATGTCCTACCAGTTCGGCACCAACTGGGGCGCTTTCGCGGAGAAGGCGGGGCCGATCATCGGCCCGCTGATGGGCTACGAGGTGCTGACCGCCTTCTTCCTCGAAGCCGGCTTCCTCGGCGTGATGCTGTTCGGCATGCAGCTTGTCGGCCGGCGGCTGCATTTCGCGGCCACCTGCATCGTGGCGCTCGGCTCGCTGATCTCGGCGTTCTGGATCCTTTCGGCCAATTCCTGGATGCAGACGCCGGCGGGCTACACCATCGGCCCGCACGGCCGCTTCCTCCCGGCCGACTGGCTCGCCATCATCTTCAACCCGTCGTTCCCGTACCGCCTCGTGCACATGGTGCTGGCCGCCTATCTCGCCACCGCCTTCGCCGTCGGCGCGGTCGGCGCATGGCACCTGCTGCGGGACCGGGCGAACCGTTCGGCGCGGCTGATGTTCTCGATGGCGATGTGGATGGCGGCCGTCGTCACCCCCATCCAGATTTTCGCCGGCGACACGCAGGGGCTGAACACGCTGCAATACCAGCCCGCGAAAATCGCGGCGATGGAGGGCGATTTCACCACCAGGGCGGGCCAGCCGCTCGTCCTGTTCGGCCTGCCGAGCATGGCGCGGCAGCGCACGCTGGATGCGATCCGGATTCCGCATGTCGGCTCGCTGATCCTCACCCATAGCTGGAACGGCACGGTGAAGGGGCTGAAGGCGTTTCCGCGGCAGGACCAGCCCTATGTGCCGATCGTGTTCTGGTCCTTCCGCATCATGGTCGCCCTCGGCTTCGCGATGTTCGGGCTCGGGTTGCTGACCCTGTGGCTGCGGCTGAAGAAGCGGCTTTACGACTCGCCCTGGCTGCACCGGCTTGCGGTGCTGATGGGGCCGTCGGGCTTCCTCGCCCTGCTGGCCGGCTGGACCGTGACGGAGACCGGCCGGCAGCCCTACACGGTGTACGGCCTGCTGCGCACCGCGCAGAGCGCCTCGCCGATCGGCACCGCGGGCGTTGCCATCTCGTTCGCCGCCTTCGCCGTGGTCTATCTGATCGTCTATGCCGCCGGCATCCGCTTCATCATCAGGATGATGCTCCGCCCGCCGGTGGTGAACGAGCCCGAACCGCCGCACGACCTCGTCACCCGCACCGGCGGCATCACCCCGGTGCATCTGGCAGACCAGACACCGGCAGCGGAGTAGCGGAAGATGCTCACCCTTCCCTGGCTCGATCTGCCGCTGGTCTGGGCCGGCCTGATCGCCTTCGCCGTGCTCGCCTACGTGGTGCTGGACGGGTTCGATCTCGGCGTCGGCATCCTGTTCTCGGTGGAGCACGAGGACCATGACCGGGACGTGATGGTGAACTCCATCGCCCCGGTGTGGGACGGCAACGAGACCTGGCTCGTTCTCGGCGGCGGCGGGCTGTTCGCGGTGTTTCCGCTGGCCTACGCCACCATCCTGCCGGCGCTGTATCCGGCCATCATCGCCATGCTGCTCTCGCTGATCTTCCGCGGCGTGGCGTTCGAGTTCCGCTTCAAGGCCGAAACCCCCCGCGGCCGCTGGTTGTGGGACCTCGCCTTCGGCCTCGGCTCCGCCCTGGCGGCCTTCTGCCAGGGCCTCACGCTGGGCGGGGTGTTGCAAGGCATCAAGGTGGTGAACGGCGCCTATGCCGGCGGCTGGTTCGACTGGCTGACCGGCTTCACCATCTTCTGCGGCCTCGCCGTCGTCACCGGCTATGCGCTGCTCGGCGCCTGCTGGCTGGTCTGGCGGACGGAGGGCGACCTGCAAAACCGCTGCCGCCGCCACGCCCGTGCGCTGGGGGCCGCCATGCTCGGGCTGATCGCGGTGGTCAGCCTCTGGACGCCCACTCTGGAGCCGCGCTTCGCCCATCGCTGGTTCCACTGGCCGGGCATCCTGCTGACAAGCCCGGTGCCGGTGCTGGTGGTCCTGCTGGCCTGGGCCTTCTATCGCGGGCTGTCCCTGAAACACCACGTCACGCCGTTCCTGTGCGTGCTGGGCTGGTTCGTGCTCTGCTACGCCGGCATCGGCATCAGCCTGTGGCCGACCATCGTCCCGCCCGACATCACCATCTGGCAGGCCGCCGCCCCGCCCGCGAGCCTCGCCTTCCTGCTGGTGGGCGCGGTGGTGCTGGTGCCGATCATCCTGGCCTACACCGCCTTCGCCTATTTCGTTTTCCGCGGAAAGGTGAAGCCGGGGGCGCACTACCACTGATGGCAAGAAAACTGCTCTGGTTCGCCGGCCTCTATCTCGCCGGCATCGCCGCCCTCGGCGCCGTGGCGCTGGTGGTGCACCTCGCCATGCCAGGGTAGAGCGTCATCGGCTGACCCTGCCGGCAGGCGCCTTTCCGGCGAGGCGGCAGCACCCGCATCCGCCCCGTCATCCCTCCGCATCCGGCACGGCGGAGGGCGTTTTTTCCCCAGGCGATGTCGAAATCCCCCGCCTTGAGCCGTCAATGGTTCGAACGGAAGCGTTTCCGCTCTCAAAACCGGGAGATTCGCCATGAACTACACAATGCTCATCTACGAAAGCCAGTCCGGCTTCGCCCTTCGCAACGATCCGGAGAAGAGCCAGGCCTATTGGGCGGCATGGCCCGCCTACGTGAAGGCGCTTCAGGATGCGGGCATCATGGTGGGTGGCGCCGGCCTTCAGCTCCCCGACACGGCCACGACGCTCCGGCTCCAGAATGGCCGGCGGCATGTGCAGGACGGCCCCTTCGCCGACACGAAGGAACAGCTCGGCGGCTACTTCATCATCAACGTGCCGGACCTCGATGCGGCGCTCGACTGGGCGGCGCGGTGCCCGGCCGCACCGGGCAGCGCCATCGAGGTCCGCCCCAATCTGACGCCGCCAGGATAGGGCAGGAGGCATCCATGTGCCCCCTGTGTGTCTCGACCGCCGCCCTGGTCACTATCGGCGCGACCTCGGCCGGCGGGCTTGCCGGCCTGCTCGCGCATCTGCGCTCCAGGAGCGTCGCCGGGTTTTTCCATCACCTGTTCCGAAACAAGGGAGGACAGAATGAACCATCCGCAAATCGTATCGCGCGCTGAGTGGCTTGCGGCCCGCAAGGCTCTGCTCGCGAAGGAGAAGGCGGCAACCCGTGCGCGGGACGCACTCAGCGCCGAACGCCGCAGGCTGCCCATGGTGAAGATCGACCGGGAATACGTCTTTGAAGGCCCGGACGGCCCCGCAAGCCTGCGCGACCTGTTCGACGGCCGGCGTCAGCTCATCGTCTATCACTTCATGTTCGATCCGGCCTGGGAGGAGGGCTGCAAAAGCTGCTCGCACCTCATGGACACCATCGCGGGCGGCATCGTGCATCTCGGCGCGCGCGACACATCGTTCGCCGTCGTGTCCCTCGCGCCCATCGCGAAGATCGAATCGTTCAGGAAGCGCATGGGATGGACGTTTCCGTGGCTCTCATCGTCCGGCAACGGCTTCAACAAGGATTTCCGGGTCAGCATCGATATCGCCGAGGGCAATTCGGAATACAACTATGCGGATGCGGCGGAGCTGGTGAGGGCCGGGAAGGTCTGGTTCCCGAAGGGTGAGTTGCCAGGGCTGAGCGTCTTCCTGCGGGATGGCGACAGCATCTGCCACACCTACTCGGCATACCAGCGGGGCCTCGATCTGCTGCTCAATACCTACAACTACCTCGACCTGACACCGCTCGGCCGGCACGAGGAAGATGCGCCCGGGCAGTCATGGATTCGCCACCACGACAGATACCCCGTCTAGTACCCCTGCGGAGGTTTTGACAGGTTGAATGAGGGGCTGCATTCGACCGATTCTGTTGAAGAAGTCGCCTCTGGGTTCGATCTGTGGAGGGCGGTGTGTTTGCCCTGCAGTGCCGCCGCGTCAGCAGAGGTTAGGTAGCCGGTCTCGGGCTGGGCATTGGGATCAGCATTGCCAGCTTTCGCAGGTTCTGAGCGGTGGCGGCGAGGTGGAACTCGTCGCGGGCCCCGCATGGGCCTCGTAATCGCAGCCGGTCCAACCTGATGATGCGCTTGAGATGCGCAAACAGCATCTCGACCTTCTTGCGCTCGCGTCTGGAGACCAAGTAGGCGTCGGTCTTGGCGATGTCGCGGGCCATGTCGCGTGCACCTTCATGGATGCTGCGCGGCACCTTGCGGACTGGCGTGTTAGGGCAGCACCTTGGCTTCAGCGCGCACGTCGCGCAGTCGAGCTTGCTGGCGCGATAGAGTACGGTGTTGTCCTTGGTCACGCCGCTGCGGGGTGTTGTGAACGCGCGACGGTAGGTTCT
>DATKQI010000263.1:0-7651 GCA_035532755.1 Acetobacteraceae bacterium | reverse complement strand
GGTGCCAGGAACGATCGCGTCGCTGCCGCCTGCACGGTGAGGTCGGCGCCGCCGCCGAGCTCGACGACCTGGCAGGCGATCAGGTCGGCATAGTGCTCGATCGCCGCCGCTGCGCGGTCGAGCGGCCCGTAGGCTGGCACGACGTCGGGCCCGCGGAGGTTCCGGGACGCGTGCTTGATCTGGCTGCGCAAGTCGATCGCCGCCGCCAGGTGCCGGTTCAGGAGGTCAATGGAGTGCGTGTGGAAGGGTCGTCCGGACGGCAGGTCGGCTTGCGGCAGCATCGCCGGATCTCCAGGTTTCCGCGCGGAGTGCGATCAGGTCGGGTGTCGGGTCCGGGCCCGCGCGCGCCGGCCGGACCGAAGGTTGCCCGGGCCGGACGATAGCGGCGGGCGTCGTGCCGGGGGGAGGGTCGGAAACTACCCAGGCCTACCTCCTGGCGCCGGGGCGGCGGCGCGGCCGCCGGCCCCGCGGGTGGCGCCTTCCGGAGCGCGTTCAGGCGGACCGAACGCGCTCCGGCTGTTTTGTTCCCGAGCCGATTCACGCGCCCTGGATTGCTGCGCGATTCCAGTCGGGCGCGATCTGCTCTAGTGCACCTCCAGCGGCGGCGCGGTCACGGGGAGGGGCGATAGCGGGCGGGCCACGCCGGTGCCTGATGGTTTTGCCGCTGTCTCCAGCAGTTGCAGGAACGGCTTGACGATGTCGAGCGGCATCGGAAAGATCACCGTCGAATTCTGGTCGGCGCCGATCTCCGTCAGGGTCTGCAGATAGCGCAGCTGCATGGCGGCCGGAATGGTCGAAAGGATCCGGGCGGCATCGACGAGCGTCTGCGCGGCCTGGAACTCGGCCTCGGCGTGGATGATCTTGGCGCGCCGGTCGCGCTCCGCCTCCGCCTGCTTGGCGATCGCGCGGATCATGTTCTCGGTGAGCTCGACGGTCCTGATCTCGACGTTGCTGACGTTGATGCCCCAGGTCTCGGTCTGGCCGTCCAGGATGCTTTGCACGTCGCTGCTCATCTTCTTCCGTTCCGACAGCATCTCGTCGAGCGCGTGCTGGCCAAGCACGGCGCGCAGCGTGGTCTGCGCGAGCATGACGGTGGCGGGCAGGAAGGACTGCACCTGGATGATGGCGCGTTCCGGATTGACTACGTTGAAGTAGAGCACCGCATCGACCTTCATCGATACGTTGTCGCGGGAAATCACGTCCTGGGTGGGGATCTCGATCACCTGGATGCGCAGATCGACCCGTACCATCTGCTGCACGAACGGGATCAGCAGCACGAGGCCCGGACCCTTGACCTTCTGGAAGCGGCCGAAGGTGAACACCACCGCCCGCTCGTACTCGCGCAGCACCTTGATGGTTGCCATGACGAGGATGACGCCGGCCAGAACGACGATAGGTACAATGAACATGGAGACGAAGTGCATAATGCCTCTCCCTCTGGGCCTCTCCCTCTGGCGCGCGCGGAGCCAGGTATCGCCGGGAGCTGCAGGACGAATCGCAACCAATGGCTGCCGCACCGCTGACGTCCGACCCGACGCGTGCGCATGGCGGCCCATAGCCCATCGCCGCAGTCAGGCGCAGCCTCGGAAACTACTCAGGCGGCCTGGCCCTATCGCTGTGGCACGGCTGCGCGGCAGGATGCCGCTGCCGTTTCGGCATTTGACCACCGATCGGATTGTGCGATAACGGCCTTGGCGGGGAGCACGCCGTGTGGCGGTGCGGATATGATAACGAACGGCGCGAACCGCCTCCCCAGCGGCACATCGAGGAAGCCTGTCAGATGCCGCGAAGTCGTTCCCACCGGGCCGAAGCCACGCGGGCAACGCCGGCCCGCAGCCCCGTGTCCGTGCCGACAGCGCCGGCTGCCGAGGAGGATTTCCCGGTGGTCGCCATCGGCGCGTCCGCCGGCGGGCTCGACGCCTGCCGCAAGCTGCTGCGCGCGCTGCCGGCGGGCACCGGCATGGCGTTCGTCGTGGTCCAGCATCTCGATCCGAACCACGAAAGCCTGATGGTCGATCTGCTGGCCGGCGACACCTCGATGACGGTACGGCAGGCGGCAGAGGGGATGCCGGTCGCGCGCGAGCACCTGTATGTCATCCCGCCCGGCAGCTACCTCACGGTCGGCGGCGGCCGACTGCATCTCGCCCAACCGCAAGTCCGCCACGGCGCGCGCCTGCCGTTCGACCATCTGCTGGCGTCGCTGGCGACGGACTACGGCACGCGCGCCGTCGGCGTGATCCTGTCCGGAACCGGCGCCGACGGCAGCCTGGGGCTGCAGGCGGTGCGGGAGAGGCACGGGCTGGTCATCGTGCAGGACCCGGAGGAGGCCGGCTACGACGGGATGCCGCGCAACGCGATCCTGACCGGCGCGGTGGATCTTGTGCTTCCCATCGCCAGGATTCCGGACGCGCTCGCGGCCTACCAGCGGCGCATGAGCCCGACCTGGATGCGCACCGGGCTGGAGGCGCCGGCGCGGGAGCAGGCGAGCCTGGCCGCAATCGTCGATCTTCTGCGCGCGAAGACGGGGCATGATTTCACGCTCTACAAGCCCGGTACGCTGCAACGCCGGATCGAACGGCGCATGGGCATGGCGGGGATCGCCGCCGCCGACGCGGCCGGCTACATCGATTTGCTGCGCGGCGACGTCGGCGAGCGTGATCTTCTGGCCACGGACCTGCTCATCAACGTCACCAGCTTCTTCCGCGACGCGAAGGTGTTCGACCTGCTGGCGAAGCAGATCATTCCCGAGCTGGTGCACCGCCGGTCCGCCGATCATCCGCTGCGGATCTGGATCGCCGGATGCAGCACGGGGGAGGAGACCTACTCCCTGGTCATGCTGTTTCGCGAGGAGATCACGGCGTCGAACCTCAACGTCAAGCTGCAGGTGTTCGCCTCGGATGTGGACCCGGATGCGGTGACCGCCGCTCGCGATGGGCTCTATCCGGAGGCGATCTCGGCGGAAGTCTCGCCAACGCGGCTGTCGCGCTTCTTTGCGAAGGAGGAACACGGCTACCGGGTTTCACCCGAGCTGCGCTCGGTTGTCGTCTTCACGGTTCAGGACGTGCTGGCGGACCCGCCGTTCTCGCGGCTCGATTTCATCTCCTGCCGGAACCTTCTCATCTACCTGCGTCCGGAGGCGCAGGCCAGGATCATCTCGCTGTTCCATTTCGCGCTGCGCGAGGGCGGCATCCTGCTGCTCGGCAGTTCGGAGACGCTCGGCAGCGCGGAGAGCCGCTTCGAGGTGATCTCCAAGCCGGAACGCCTGTATCGGCACATCGGCCGCGCGCGGGCGGGAGAGTTCAGCCTCCTGACGGCGCCGGGTCTCGGCGTGCGGGCGCTGGCGCGGGCGGAGCCCGGCCGGATGCCGTCGCGCGAAGCGGTCCTGGCCGAGCTCTGCCGCCGGCTGGTGAGCGAGACCTACGCGCCGGCCGCCGTGCTGCTCAACCGCAGCTACGAATGCCTGTTCACCCTCGGGCCGATCGATCGCTACCTGCGCGTGGCGGCCGGGGCGCCGACGCACGACGTGCTCGCGATGGCCCGGCACGGCCTGCGGACCAAGATCCGGGCGGCGATCCAGCAGGCCGTCCAGGCGAACGCGCGCGTCGTCATGGCCGGCGGGCGCGCCGGACCCGACGGCGACGCAGGTCGCTTCTCGATCGCCGTGCATCCGGTGCAGAGCGAGGGCGAGGACCTGCTGCTGGTCTGCTTCGTCGATGAGCCGGCGCGAGAGGCGCGGTCCGGGCGCCGGCTCGCGCCGGGCGACCGTCGCCAGATCGCCGAACTGGAGCAGGAACTGGCGGCCACCAGGGTGGAGCTGCAAGGTGCCATCCATAACCTGGAAGCTGCCAGCGAAGAACAGCGGGTCGTCAACGAGGAGGCGCTGTCGGTCAACGAGGAGTTCCAATCGACCAACGAGGAGCTGCTGACCTCGAAGGAGGAATTGCAGTCGCTCAACGAGGAGCTCACGGCCCTCAACACCCAGTTGCAGGAAACCCTGGAGCGGCAGCGGACCACGTCCAACGACCTGCAGAACATCCTGTACAGCACCGACGTCGCGACGTTGTTTCTCGACGCCGATCTGCATATCCGCTTTTTCACCCCGGCCACCCGTTCACTGTTCAGCGTCATCCCGACCGATATCGGCCGGCCGCTCGGCGATCTCACCTCGCTGGCGGTTGACGGCGCCCTGTTGAGCGATGCGCGCGCGGTGCTGCGCGGCGATCCGCCGATCGAGCGGGAGGTCGAGACCCAGGCGGGGATCTGGTACATCCGCCGGATCCAGCCCTACCGCACCCAGGACAACGGGGTCGGGGGGGTCGTGATCACCTTCGCCGACGTCACCGAGCGCAAACGCGTGGCCGACGCGCTGCAGATCGCCAAGCAGCAGGCGGAGCTCGCGAACGTCGCGAAATCCCGCTTCCTCGCCGCGGCCAGCCATGACCTTCGCCAGCCGCTGCAAACCCTTGCGCTGGTCCAGGGGCTGCTGGCGCAGATCGTCCAGGGGGAGAGGGCGCAGCAGTTGGTGGGCCGGTTCGACGAGACGCTGGGCGCCATCGCCGGCATGCTGAATACGCTGCTCGACATCAACCAGCTCGAGGTCGGCGCGGTGCAGCCGGACATGGTCGCTTTCCCCGTCAACGAGCTGCTCGACCGGCTGCTGGGCGAGTTCACCTACCACGCGCAGGCGCGCCGGCTGGCGCTGCGCCTGGTCCGGTCCGGCCTCGCGATCCGCAGCGATCCGCGGCTGCTGGGCCAGATGCTCCGCAACCTGCTGGCCAACGCCGTGAAATATACGGAGCGCGGCAAGGTGCTGCTCGGCTGCCGCCGCCATGGCGACCGGGTGAGCATCGAGATCTGGGACACCGGCATCGGCATTCCCGCGGCGGATCTGGAAACGATCTTCGAGGAGTACCATCAGCTCGACAATCCGGCGCGCACACGGACACGTGGTCTCGGGCTGGGTCTCGCGATCGTGCAGCGGCTGGGCACCCTGCTGGGTCATCGGGTGCAGGTCCGTTCGCATCCGGGCAAGGGCTCGGTGTTCGCGGTCGAGGTCATGCTGGCGGCCGCCGCCGCCGTGCCGGCCAGCACGGCGCTACCATCGCACCGCGCCGAGAACGGCGACAACGGCCCGCGACGCGCCGGCGCGATCCTGGTCATCGAGGACGATCCCGAGGTGCGGGACCTGCTCGACCTTCTCCTGCGCGACGAGGGCCATCGCGTGGCAAGTGCGCCGGACGGCGCGGCGGCGCTGGAACTGGTCCGACGCGGGACCGCACGGCCGGACCTGATCCTGGCGGACTACAACCTGCCGGGCGGGATGGACGGGCTGCAGGTCGCCGCCAGGCTGCGCCTGCATCTGAATCAGCAGGTCCCGGTGGTGATCCTGACCGGCGATATCTCCACCGGCACGCTGCGCGATATCGCGCGCGACGCGTGCGTGCAGCTCTACAAACCGGTGAAGTCGGTGGAGCTGGTGGATACCATCCGGCGTCTGCTGCCGGTCGCGCCGGCGGCGTCCGCCGCCAGCCCGGGGCCGCCCGTCATCTTCGTCGTGGACGATGACAGCCAGGTGCGCGCCGGGCTCCGGGAGGTGCTCGAGACGGCGGGCGAGGTGGTCGAGGACTATGCGTCCGCCGAAGCGTTCCTCGCCGCCTATCGGCCGGGCCGCGCGGCCTGCCTGCTGATCGATGCGTACCTGCCGGGAATGAGCGGGCTGCATCTGCTGTACACGCTGCGCGAGACCGGCCATGCGCTACCGGCCATCATGATTACCGGCAGCAGCGACGTGTCGATGGCGGTACAGGCCATGAAGGCGGGTGCGCTCGATTTCATCGAGAAGCCGGTCGGCCGCCGCGCCCTGCTGGCCGGTGTGCAGCGCGCCCTGGAGCACGCGCAGGACGCGAGCAAGGCGATCGCCTGGCGCGAAGAGGCGGCCGCGCATGTCGCCGGCCTGACGTCACGCCAGCGCCAGATCATGGAGCTGGTACTCGCCGGCCATCCGAGCAAGAACATCGCCGCCGACCTCGGCATCAGCCAGCGCACGGTCGAGAACCATCGCGCCGAGATCATGAAACGAACCGGCACCAAATCGCTACCCGCCCTGGCCCGGCTGGCGCTCGCCGCGGCGGCGCCGTAGGAGGCCGCGGATCGGTGCGGGCCCCCCGACGGCGCGGCAGGGCGACGCGATGTTCGACGCCCGGGCGGACGGGACCGGGGCTCGGCGCTGCGCCGGAACGCGCGCCGGTCCCGCCCGAGCGGGGTGCCACGGTCAACGACCCCTGTGTGAGCGGGCGGGGCCGGCGTCGGGCGACTCTGAAACGACCCGTCCGGGCATGCGCGCGGGGCGCCGGAGGGACCGAGGTGTGGCGCCGGCTCAGGCTCCGCGTGCACCCGTTCCGACCGCGGAGCCCGGCATGATCGAGGCGCCCCGGGCCTCGTCTCGATATACGGAGGGGTATCTTGTCAGGATTATCAATGGGTTCACTTGGCGACACGTGGCGGCGCAGCGGACCGTGTCCTGACCTTGGGTGCAGGCGCTTTCGGCGCCACGATGGGCGCTTCGGTCGTCTCTGTTACGGATCCATTCATACGGCGACCCGCTTGATACTCACCGGCCTCAGCCCGCCAGAGCGAAATCGATGAGCTGGATCGCGTGCGCGCGGTCCCCACCGCCCAGGGCGTGCCGCGCATCCCTGATTCGACCCACCAGCGCACTGTCACTCGGCGTCTTCGTCTGTCCTTGCCCGACCGAACGATCGAGTGCCCGCGTCTCCGCCATCTCCAGCGACTGCTGCGCCTGGCCGGTGTGGCCGGCGACGAGCGCGGCACGGGCGCTTTTCAGATAATCCTGCGGCGTCGCATTTTCACCCATTGCCGGCGACGGCAGCGTGGGCGCGATGTCGGATCGTGTATCCTCAGGCCTGATGTTGCTCGCGTGGTTGGAGAGTGGCAACGACTGACCGGTGCCTGGCTCGTGGCCCGGCCGCGCGCCGGTGGCGGGGTTCGTACCGGATGGCGCCTGCGCCAAGGCCGGCAGCGCGATCATCCCGAGCAACGCAATGGTGGCAAGAGGCACATGGCGCATGGGGGCAAACTCCTTGGAACGGCATGGGATGGGGCGACAGCGAAGGTGGGTGGGCTGCCGCTCGGGCGACGTTCTCTGCGCAGTACCTGAAAGATTTCGGTCGGCCCGCAGATCCGGCACGATCAGTCCCGCCGTCGGCTCAGCAGGCGGAGCGACAATCCGACCCCGAGGGCGATCAGCGTCATCGTACGGATGACGCCCGACCTTGGCCTCGAGTGCGTCTCTCGCGGCGCCGACGTGGTTCTGCGCGTCGGCGGCGGTACCCGACAGCTTGTTCCTGGCGTCCCCGACGACTTCGAAGACACGATGGCCGGCGGCCCGCGTCTGGTGTCGCAGCAGCTCGCTCATCGTCGCGGCGAGACGCGCGACGTCTTGCCGCAGGGCGGCCAGATCCGTGGCAAAATCTCCGGCAGTCGGCTCAACGCTCGTGGTCACGGCAGCCTCCGAGATGAAAAGACCCGCGGTCGTGTCGTGCCGGCGGGTTCAGCGTGCCGCGTGCTTGGTCGGTTGGTCGCGGTGGTCGGCTCCACCCTCGGCAACTTGCATTCAGGATGATCGTCGCCG
>DATKQI010000262.1:0-3861 GCA_035532755.1 Acetobacteraceae bacterium | reverse complement strand
CTCGGCCAGGATGCCGAGATCGGTGTGGCCGTAGGCGGCGCGCAGTTCTGCGACCGGGTTGGCATCGCGCGCGGCGGTTTCCGGGTTCACCTCGGTGGCCGGGCAGCGGGGGATGCGTTTCGTGACCCGCAGCATGGCCTGCCCGATCTGCAAGGTCTGGCCGACCCACTCGAATTCCCGCCAGGCCGGCGCCCCGGTGAAATAGATGTTGGCGCGGAAGCGAAGGCGGTGGCGCGGGGCGCCGGCATGGGCTTCGAGATCGGCGATGCTTGCCTGGTTGATCAGGCTGACCACCTTGTGCCGCTGGTCGCAGAAGCTGTGCCCCGGCACGTAGTGGAAGCTGGGCGTGAGGCGGGCCTCGGGGCCCAGGAAGGCGGTGAGGAAGGCGCCGATCCGCGCCTGCCCCGCCGCGGTGAAGGGCGTTTCGGCGAGCATGGCGCCATCCGGCGCGCGCAGCGTGAGCAGGCGCGAACGCGGCTCGAAGCTCGCGGCCAGCGCGGCGATGCGGGCGTTCTTCATCAGGCACATGAAGTTGGACTTCGGCAGCCAGGCCGGCGCGTCCGGGTCGAACTTCGCATCACCCTGGGCGAGGGCGAACGCGCGGTCCCACGGCAGGCACTCGCCGGGTTCGACGGTGGCTTCCTCCAGCGCCTCGGCGGTGAGGCCCTTCACCGGGTAGCGATAGAGATGTTCGATCCGCATGCCCGGTTGCCCCAGCCCCTTGTTTTCAGTGTCCTGCCGATCCCCTGCGCCCGCTGCGACGTGCGGCGGACTTCGGGGGCAGGGCACTGCACCCTCTTGAGGGTCGAATACCGCTCTCCCATCTTCAATGCCAGAGGGTTGACCCGCTGCCGGAGCGAAGGGGCGGGGCGATCCGGTCGCCTGGAAGGGACATGAGGCATGGATATCGAGAAATTCACCGACCGCGCGCGGGGCTTCCTGCAAGCGGCGCAGACCATCGCGATTCGCGAATTCCACCAGCGCATCGGGCCGGAGCACCTGCTGAAGGCGCTGCTGGATGACGAGGAGGGGGCCGCCGCCGGGCTGATCCGCGCGGCCGGGGGTGACCCGAAAACCGCGCTGACAACCGTGGAGATGGAGCTGGCGCGCCAGCCGAAGGTGCAGGGCGCGGGGGCGGGGCAGCCGCAGATCACGCCCGATCTGGTGCGCGTGCTGGACGCCGCGCAGACGGCGGCGACGAAGGCGGGCGACGAGTATGTGGCGCAGGACCGGCTGCTGGTCGCGCTCGCGGCATCCGACGGAGCGGCGGCGCGGGCGCTGCGCGAGGCCGGGGCCACGGCGCAGGCGATCGACCGGGCGCTGGTGGACATCCGCAAGGGCCGGCGGGTGACCAGCCAGAATGCCGAGGCGAATTTCGATGCCCTGAAGAAATACGCGCGCGACGTGACGGCGGTGGCGCGCGAGGGCAAGCTCGACCCCGTGATCGGGCGCGACGAGGAGATCCGCCGCACGATCCAGGTGCTGGCGCGGCGGACGAAGAACAACCCGGTGCTGATCGGCGAGCCGGGCGTGGGCAAGACCGCGATCGTGGAGGGCCTCGCGCTGCGCATCGTGAACGGCGACGTGCCGGAGGCGCTGAAGGGCAAGCGGCTGATGGCCCTCGACCTGGGCGCGATGGTGGCGGGCGCGAAGTTCCGCGGCGAGTTCGAGGAGCGGCTGAAGGCGGTCCTGAAGGAGATCGAATCCGCGCAGGGCGAGATCATCCTGTTCATCGACGAGATGCACACGCTGGTGGGCGCGGGCAAGGCGGACGGGGCGATGGATGCCTCCAACCTGCTGAAGCCGGAGCTGGCGCGCGGGGCGCTGCATTGCATCGGGGCGACGACTCTCGACGAATTCCGCAAGCATGTGGAGAAGGATGCCGCACTCGCGCGGCGGTTCCAGCCGGTGTTCGTGAGCGAGCCGAGCGTGGCCGACACGATCAGCATCCTGCGCGGCATCAAGGAGAAATACGAGCTGCACCATGGCGTGCGCATCACCGATGGCGCGCTGGTGGCGGCGGCGAACCTGTCCAACCGCTATGTGACCGACCGGTTCCTGCCCGACAAGGCGATCGACCTGATGGACGAGGCGGGCAGCCGGCTGCGCATGCAGGTGGACAGCAAGCCCGAGGAGCTGGACGAGCTGGACCGGCGGGTGATCCAGCTGAAGATCGAGCGCGAGGCGCTGAAGCGCGAGACGGACGACGCCTCCCGCGACCGGCTGGCCACGCTGGAGAAGGAGCTGGCTGGGCTGGAGGAGAAATCCAACGCGCTGACGGCCGCCTGGCAGGCGGAGAAGGAGCGGCTGGCGGGCGCGCAGAAGCTGAAGGAGAAGCTCGACCAGGCGAAGAGCGAGGTGGAGGTGGCGCAGCGGCGCGGCGACCTCGCCCGCGCCTCCGAGCTGCTGTACGGCGTGATCCCGGAGCTGGAGCGCGGCATCGCCTCCAGCCATTCGGAGGGGCGGCTGGTGAACGAGGCGGTGGACGCCGAGCAGATCGCCGGCGTTGTCTCCCGCTGGACCGGCGTGCCGGTGGAGCGGATGCTGGAGGGCGAACGCGCCAAGCTGCTGCGCATGGAGGATGAGCTGCGCAAGCGCGTGGTGGGGCAGGAGGATGCGCTGCTGGCGGTGGCGAATGCGGTGCGGCGCGCGCGCGCCGGGCTGCAGGACCCGAACCGGCCGATCGGCAGCTTCCTGTTCCTGGGCCCGACCGGCGTGGGCAAGACCGAGCTGACCAAGGCGCTGGCCGCGTTCCTGTTCGACGACGAGCACGCGATGGTGCGCATCGACATGAGCGAGTTCATGGAGAAGCACGCCGTTTCCCGCCTGATCGGCGCCCCGCCGGGCTATGTGGGGTACGACGAGGGCGGGGTGCTGACCGAGGCGGTGCGGCGGCGGCCCTATCAGGTGATCCTGTTCGACGAGGTGGAGAAGGCGCACGAGGACATCTTCAACGTGCTGCTGCAGGTGCTGGACGACGGCCGGCTGACCGACGGGCAGGGGCGGACGGTGGATTTCCGCAACACCATCATCGTGCTGACCAGCAACCTGGGCAGCGACATCCTGGCCGCCCAGCCGCAGGGCGAGGACGTGACGCTGCTGCAGGCGCAGGTGATGCGGGTGGTGCGCGAGCATTTCCGCCCCGAATTCCTGAACCGGCTGGACGAGACCATCCTGTTCCGGCGGCTGCGCCGGGAAGACATGGCGGCGATCGTGCAGATCCAGCTTGCGCACCTGCGGGCGCTGCTGGCCGACCGCAAGATCGGGCTGGAGCTGGACAAGGCCGCGCTCGATTGGCTGGCGGATGCCGGGTACGACCCGACCTACGGCGCGCGGCCGTTGAAGCGGGTGATCCAGCGGACGCTGCAGAACCCGCTTGCCGGGATGATCCTGGAAGGCGCGGTGAAGGACGGGGAGGCCGTGCATGTGTCGGCCGGCCCGGACGGCCTGACCATCAACGGGAGCCTCGCCGAGGCGGCGTGATGATTCCGTAGAACATGCACCGGACGCATGGCGGTCCTGCGATGAGTCCGGTGTGTGGCGGCGGGTGCGGCGAGCGGCCGGGGCGTTTGGCGCGGGCCCTGATTTTTCGCGGCTTTTTGCGAATTTGAACGGGTTTGCGAACGATCCTGTCACGTCGTTGACACGGCAGGGGGTGCCGAGTAGAAACCGCCCTCCCGACGCCGGCCGGTTCGCGGTTGGCGCCGCCCGGAAACGGGATGTTCTTTGAATTTGTGTATCTGGAATTGGAAGGGATACGTTGGTGGCGTTCCTTGGGTCTTGATCTGTTCTGAGAGGGATGGGTTGGGATGGTTTGGGTGTTGGGATGGGTCTGGGTTTGATTTGGCTCGTTCTGGTGCT
>DATKQI010000261.1:0-9909 GCA_035532755.1 Acetobacteraceae bacterium | reverse complement strand
GTGCCGTAGGCGCGCGCGTAGTGCCGCGCCAGACCCTCCGGCAGCCAGGGATGCGATTGGCGGAAGCCGGACAGGAAGCCATCGAAGTCCGCCCCCGGCATGTCCCCGCCCGGCAGCGGCACGCCCGCCGTCCAGGCCGGCTTCAGCCCAGGGTGGAACGGCGCCAGCCGGGCCAGCGCATGCTCCGCCAGCTTGCGGTAGGTGGTGATCTTGCCGCCGAAGATCGACAGCAGCGGCGCCCGCCCCTCCCCGCCGTCCACATCGAACACATAGTCCCGCGTCACCGCCGAAGGATTCGCCGCCGCGTCGTCATACAGCGGCCGCACCCCCGCATACTCCCAGACGATGTCCGCCTCGTCCAGTTGCCGGCGCATGTAGCGGTTCACCACCCGCAGCAGGTACGACCGCTCCGCCGGCACGATCGCCACATCCTCCGCCGCCCCCTCGAACGGCACGTCCGTCGTGCCGATCAGGCACAGATCCTCCTCATACGGGTTGACGAAGATCACCCGCTTGTCGTCGTTCTGCAGCAGATAGGCCTGCGCACCCTCCCAGAACTTGCGCACCACGATGTGGCTGCCCTTCACCAGCCGCACCTTCTTCGGCGTGTTCATCCCCGCCACGCCCTGAGCCACCCGATCCACCCACGGGCCGGCGGCGTTCACCAGCATGCCGGCGCGCACGGTCCGTTCGGCGCCGCCATCCGCACGCAGCGCCACCTCCCAGCCCTCGCCGCTCCGTCGCGCCGCCGTGGCCGCGGTGCGCACCGCGATCTCCACCCCCCGCGCCGCCGCATCCAGCGCGTTCAGCACCACCAGCCGCGCATCGTCCACCCAGCAATCCGAATACTCGAACGCCGTGGCGTACCCCTCCCGCAGCGGCGCCCCTTCCGGGCTGCGCCGCAGATCCAGCCGCCGCGAGCCCGGCAGCGTCTGCCGCCCACCCAGATGGTCGTACAGGAACAGCCCCAGCCGCACCATCCACGCCGGGCGCTGCTCCGCACTGTGCGGCAGCACGAAGCGCATCGGCCGGACGATGTGCGGCGCCGCACGCAGCAGAACTTCCCGCTCGATCAGCACCTCTCGCACCAGGCGAAACTCGTAATACTCCAGATACCGCAAACCACCATGAACCAGCTTGCCGGAGCGGGACGAGGTGCCCTGGGCCAGATCATCCTTCTCGCACAGCAGTACTTTGAGGCCGCGGCCGGCGGCATCGCGGGCGATCCCTGCGCCGTTGATGCCACCACCAATCACTACAAGATCGAAGCCTTCACTCACTCGGCGACCTCACGCGGGGTATCCTGCAAACCGTAAGTGCCGAACTTCGCCGCGGTTTCCGCGATCTGGGCTTCGTTCAGAATATGCGGGCCGCCGATCTGCAAGCTGTAGAAATACTGCTTCGCGATCGTCTCCAGCTCCACCGCGCGCCACATCGCCTGCGCCAGATCCTTCCCCAGCGCGATCATGCCATGGTTGGCGAGCAGGCAGGCGGAACGGTCCTGCAAGGCGGCCAGTGCGTGGCTGGACAGTTCCTTCGTGCCGAACGTCGCGTATTCCGACACCCTGACCGTGAGCCCGCCGAAAGCGGCCATCATGTAGTGGCAGGCGGGGATTTCCTTGCGGGCGATCGCGAGCACGGTGCAGAACGTGGCATGGTTGTGCACGATCGCGCCGACCTCGGGCCGGGCGCGCATGATGTCGAGGTGGAAGCGCCATTCCGTGGAGGGCTTCAGTGGCCCCGTCCAGCTTCCATATTCGCCTTCGATCGGCATCTCGGCGATATCCTCGGGCTGCATCGTCTCGTACGGGATTCCCGATGGCGTGATCAGCATGGCGCCGCCCTGGCGCACGCTGATGTTGCCCGAGGTTCCCTGGTTGATGCCGAGCGCGTTCATGCGCCGGCAGGCCTCGACGATGTCGCGGCGGATGTGCAGATCGGTCATGGCATCAACGCTCCGAAGATGGGGGAAAGCAGGGATTGCGCGGCGGCTCGCCCGCGACGAAGCGGCGGACCTCCTCGGCCGCCGCATCGGCCGCGACCTGCACCGTGCGCACCGATGCGCCGGCGATATGCGGCGTGAGCGTGACGTTCGGCAGGTGCAGCAGCTTCCACGCAGCCGGCGCGGGTTCGACGGCAAAGGTGTCGAGCGCCGCGCCGGCGAGATGGCCGGATTCGAGCATGGCGATCAGCGCATCGTAATCGACCAGCGGGCCGCGGGCGGTGTTGATGAAATACGACCCTGGCCGCATCGCCGCGAACTGGGCGGCACCGATGAAACCCGTTGTTTCGGCGGTGACGCGCGCGTGGAGGGTGACGACATCCGCCTGTTGCAGAAGGCGATCGAGCGGGACCTGTTTCACACCATCAGCCTGATCCTGGGCTGATATCTGCACATAGGGATCGCATACGAGGATGCGGCAGCCAAACGGCTTGAGCATGCGCGCCACGTGCACACCGACATGACCGTATCCGACCACGCCGACCGTCATCTCCGACAATTCACGCCCGGTGCGGTCGGCCCGATACAGATCCCCGCGCCAGTCGCCGTTGCGCAGGGCCTCGTGCCCCAGGCGCAGCAGGCGCGTTTCGGCCAGGATTGCCCCGATCGTGAACTCGGCAACAGCGGTGGCGTTGCGGCCGGGGGTGTTGACCACGCGTACGCCATGCGCGGCGGCCGCGCGCATGTCGATGTTCACCGGGCCGCCGCGAGAGACCGCGATGAACCTCAGACCCGGCATGCGGTCCAGCATCGCGGCCGATACGGGGGCAAGATGCGTGACCAGGATCGGCGCATCGCCGATGAAGCTGACGATCGCATCCGGATCGCCCTGGTACTCCTTCAACCCGTCCATGCCCGGATGGTGGTAGCCGTGCTCCATCGGCTCGTCCGGCCAGGGCAGCGAGAGGGTGCGAGTGCGGACGCCGCCGTTGCATGCCCGTTCGATGGCCGCCGCGAACATGTCCGACCGCATGAAGTGATCACCGATGATCGCCACTTCATGCGGCATGTCGAGCCTCCTGGAATGCGTGCATCCGGTGCCACAGGGGCGGCATCGCGGCACAGGATTCACGATAGATCGAAAAGAACCGGTCATAGAGGCCGGCGAGTGCGGCATCTGGCTGTTCCGGCGGTCCGAGCAGAGGTTCCACCCAGATGGCGGCGCAGGATGCCATGTCCGGATACAGGCCCAGATTGAGCGCGGCGATCATCGCAGCCCCAGCGGCACCCGCTTCGGGCTGGGCAACGGTGCGCACCGGCCGGTTCAGCACGGTGGCCAGGATGGCGCGCTGAGCGGCCGAGCGGGCGCCGCCGCCGGCGACGTGGATGACGGGAGGGACGCCACCGATCGATTCGAAGCAGTCCCGGGCGGCGAAGGCGAGCGCTTCGCAGACCGTGCGCATCAGCCCGCCAAGACCCAATCCCCGTTCCAGCCCCATCAGCGCGGCGCGGGCGGCGGCATCGGTGAACGGGCCGCGTTCGCCGGCTGCCGAGATGAAGGGGTGGAACAGCGCGGCCGCAGGTGTCGCGGCGGCGGCGGCCGTATCAAGTGCGGCCAGCAGGGCCGCCCGATCCGGGGTTGCGCCGGCAAGGGCCACCGCATCCGCCGCGAGGCCTACCACCCAATCGATATTCAATGTGGCCGCCATGTTGGACTGCATCTGCACCGTGGTGCCGGGCACCGGGAAGGGCGTGCAGTAGCCTGTCATGGCCGGGCTGGGCAACACGGCGGCGGGCGTGCGCGCGAGCTTCATGTGCATCCCGGTGCTGCCGATGATGCTGACCCCGCTTTCCGGCCCGCCGGTATAGATGCCGGCACCCAGGGCAGTGCAGATGACATCGAGATAGGCCAGCACCACCGGCAACCCTGCCGGCAGGCCGAGCCGCGCGGCAGCCCCTGGGCAAAGGCCGTGGGCGACACGGGTGCCTTCGACCACCGGCGGCAGCTTCGCGCGCAGATCCTGCAGCCCGAGCGCCGCAAGCGTGGCGTTCGAATAGGTGCGCGTGCGCCAGTTGCCGAAGGTGAAGGATGCCTCGGCCGCGTCTGTCACGCGCGTGCCAGTGAGGTTGAAATACAGCCAGTCCTTGCAATGGAATGCGGTGGCGGCACGGGCCAGCACCTCCGGCTGGCGTTGCTGCAGCCACAGCAGTTGGACGGATTGCTGGCAGGCGGCGAGGCCGGTGCCGGTTTCCGCGAAGGCTGCCTGCGCGGCCCCGTTCGCATGCAGGGCTTCCACGATTGAGGCCGCGCGGGCATCCAGCCACAGCATGGCCGGCGCCGCCGGACGGCCGGCGGCATCGATCAGCCATGTGCCGTCGCCCTGCCCGGTGATGGCGAGCGCTGCGATTTCCCGCGCGCTTGTGGCCGCCACCAACTCCGCCAGAACCGAAGCCGTATCTTCCCAGGTGCGGGCGAGGTCCTGTTCGGCAGCGCCACCCGCAGATTCCTGATAGACATTGCGCCTCGCGCGGCTACCGAGCAGGCGGCCGGCCTGATCGAAGGCGACGGCCTTGATGACGGAGGTGCCAGCATCAACCGCCAGGATGATCGCTCTTTCAGCCATGCGATGCGCCGCCGTGCCAAAGCGCCGCACCTGTCTGCGCATCAAACAGATGAGCATGAGCCGCGTCGAAATCGAAAGCCAGCGCCTCTCCCACGCGAGCCGGCACGCGCGCATCGGATACGCCGACTACGAGACAGCCGGCGAAATCCAGCGCCACATGCGCCTGGTCGCCCAGCCATTGGTTCGACGCGACGATGCCGCGGCACCGGCCGGAGCCCAGGCGCACATGATGGGGCCGCACACCCAGCACCAGATCCCCGCCGACGTTCGACAGGGTGGCCCGAGGCAGTTCCATATGAAATTCGGATGCTTCCGCCTGCTTTATCCGAACGCCGTCCGTCGCAGCCAGAGCCGGCAGGGCATTCATCGGCGGCTCGCCCAGAAAGGTGGCGACGAACAGGTTGGCAGGGCGACCCTGCAATTCGGCACGGGAACCATATTGCTGCAGCACGCCCGCCTCCATGACCGCTATCCGATCCGCCAGCGCATTCGCCTCCGTCTGATCATGCGTGACGAAAACCGAGGTGAGGCCACGCGCCTTGAGCAGCGCCTTCACCCGCCCGCGCAGAACCGAGCGAAGCTGCGGCTCCAGTTGGCTCATCGGTTCGTCCAGCAGATGCAGCGCCGCATCGCGCACCAGCGCGCGCGCGAGGCTCACCCGCTGCTGCTGCCCGCCGGACAGCCCGGCCGGGCGGCGATCGAGGATGGAGGTGATTTCCAGCAATTCCGCCACCTCGCGCACTCGACGCGCCACCGTCTGCCGCGCCGAACGGTCGGCATGCAGGGCGAAACCGATATTCTCGGCGATCGTCAGCGGCGGGTACAGCGCATACCCCTCGAACGCCATCGCCACGCCACGCCGCGCCGGCGGCAGCGTGTCGATGCGCTTGCCGCGCAGCGTGATGGTGCCGGTGCTGACCGCCTCGAACCCGGCCACCATGCGCAGGGTGGAGGTTTTTCCGCAGCCGGACGAGCCGAGCAGCGCGACCGTCTCGCCATCCCGCACTTCCAAATCGAGCGCCCTCACCGCCGTTACGACAGTTTTGCGAAAGCCGCGGTAGATCTTGCTGACCGAGGAAAGAGCAAGGCTCATGCCACGATCTCCCGCGCCTGCGGCACTGCCTGCACGCGCCTCCCGGTTGTCGCATCGAACAACAGAGCGTGATTCATAGCGGCGCGAATCCACACGCGCTCTCCAGCTGCGGGCGGGTGGCCGGCGACGCTCGCCACCACTTCGACCCCACCAGTGGCGCGCAACAACACGACGTTGCGCTCGTGCAAAGGCGTGACCGCTACCACCTCGGCAGGGGCGGCACCCCGCGTCTGGCTGCCGAGCACTTGCACCACTTCCGGCCGCAGCCCCAGCAATGCCTTGGTGCCGATCAAGCCTTGGACATCCCGAAAGCGCACTGCCAGGCCGGCCGCCTCCACCTGCACTTGTTCGCCTTCGGCGGCGAGAAGAACCGGCAACAGATTCATCGGCGGATCGCCGAACAGGCGTGCCACCGCGACGGAAACCGGCGCCGTGTAGACCTCATCCGGGGTGGCGAACTGCACAAGCCGGCCACCCAACAACACGGCAACCCGGTCGCCCAGCGCCATCGCTTCGCGGAAATCCTGAGTCACGTAGATTGCCGCCGCGCCTGCGCGCTTCAGCAGGCGGGGCAGTTCCAGCCGCATCTCGTAGCGGAGCTTCGCATCCACATTTCGCAGCGGATCATCGAGCAACAGCACATCCGGTTCGCTGACCAGCGCACGGGCCAATGCGGTGCGCTGTTTCTGGCCATTCGACAACTCCTTCGGCCGATGCTCCAGTACATGTTCGATCCGCAGCATCGCGGCCACACGCCGCACCCGGGTGGCGATGTCCTTCGCCGCGACCGACCGTGCGTGCAGCGGGCTTGCGATGTTTTCGAACGCCGGCAGGTGGGGATAAAGCGCGAAATTCTGGAATGCCATGCCCACGCCGCGCGCTTCCGGCGCGAGCATCGTCACGTCCCGCTCGCCGATTCGCACACAGCCCACCGCCGTCGGCTCCAGCCCGGCGATCGCGCGCAGCAGCACCGTCTTGCCGCCACCGGATGAGCCGACCAGCGCCACCGTTTCGCCTGCGTCCATCTGCAAATTGACACCGGACAGGATTTCTGTGCGGCCGAACGCCACGCCGAGAGCGGTGATTTCAAGCCCGTTCATCCCTTCACCGCCCCCAGGCTGAGGCCCTCGACCAGCCAGCGCTGGGCATATAGCGCAAGCGCCACCGTGGGCAGGATGGACAGCACGATCGCCGCTGCGATCTGTCCATACTGGATGCCCGAAGCGGTGACGAAAGCAAGAGCGCCGACGGTAACAGGCTGCTTGTCGGCCGAGGCCAGGATCAGCGCAAAGACAAAATTGTTCCACGCGAAGATCAACGCGAGCAGGCCCGCCGCGGCAATGCCGGGCTTGGCGAGCGGGATCGCGATGCGGAAGAAGGTCCGCAGCCAGGAATGGCCATCGACGCGATAGGCATATTCGATATCCGGACTGGCATCCTCGAAATATCCGCGCACGATCCACATGATCAGCGGGAGGCAGATGAGCTGATAGACCCAGATGAGCCCGACATATGTATTGCTGAGCCCGAGCGCCTGGAAATACAGCGACAATGGCAGCAGCACGAGCAGCGGCGGGGCGAAACGGAACGAGAGCAGCGTGAAGGCGATATCCTCTCCCAGCCGGAACCGGAACCGCGCGAACGCGTAAGCCGCGGGCACGCCGAGCAGGAGCGAGACCAGCACCGAGCAGGTGGAGAGCAGCACGGAATTCCACAGATTATGGAGGAACGTGATGTCGAGGATGCCGGACGAGGTTTTCAGATGGCCCGAGATCAGCGAGTTGTAATTCAGCAGGGTCGGGTGGAACAGCAGCCGTGGCGGCAGGCGCAGGATCTGCTGGTTGATCTGGAACGACATCAGCACGATCCACAGGATCGGAAACAGGAAGAAGACGACAATAATAACGAGCGCAAAGGCGCGGAGGCTTCGCAGAACAGGTTCACGCACGGGCCTGGCTCCTTTCCCGCAGCCGGTGCCACTGCTTCACGAAGACATAGGACAGGAAATAGGTGATCGCCCACAGCACCATCAGGATCGCGGCGGACCGGCCGACATCCATGTTCTGGAAAAAATCCAGATAGGCGCGCACCTGGAAAACCATCAGCGAGTTTCCGGGACCACCCTGCGTCATTGCATAGATGATGTCGAACTGCTGGATGGAATCGAGCACCCGGAACAGCACGGCCGTGATGATGTACGGGAACAGCATGGGCAGTGTGATGCGGAAGAACACGAAATATGCCGGAACGCCGTCCAGCCGGGCTGCCTCGAACGGCTGCGGCGGCAGGCTGCGCAGGCCGGCCACCAGCAGGATCATCATGAAGGGGGTATAGACCCACACATCCACCAACACGACCGTCAGCATGGCCGTGTGCGGGCTCGACGCCCATTGGAAGTTGCTGATGCCGAGCTGTTGCACGGCCCATGAGAACACCCCGAAATTCGGGTTCGTCATCAGCTTCCACATGAGAGAGGCGATGGCCGGCGCCGTCATCAGCGGCAACAGCAAGGCGACGGAGATGATGTTGTTCAGCCAGTTGCGCTCATGCAATAGCAGCGCGATGCCGAGTCCCAGCAGCAGTTCGATGCCGACGGTGGCGGAGGTGTAGATCAGCGAGACCTCGACGGTATTGAGGAACGTGGCGCTATGCAGCATGGCCCCGTAGTTCGCGAGCCAGACGAAGCCACGGCCGGTAGGCACCGCCATGTTGTAGCGTTCCAGGCTGTGCAGGACGGAGGCGAGGAACGGGATCAGGATGCCGATGCACACGAGCAGCGCCGGCAGGCTGAGAAGATAGGGCAGGATCACGCGCCGGCGCTGCACCAGGATGCCAGGCGATGGCGGATCGAACGCGGGCAGGCTTGTGGTGCTCATCGGCAACCGCCTTCACTGCAAGGGCGGAATGTGGCGCGTGCGACGCCGGGGCATCACACGCACCTTTCCGGTCAGCCGATTCCGGCGCTCTTCATCTGGCTGTTGATGGCCTCGGCCAGCGAGTCGAGCCCCTCGTTCACCGCCACCTCCTTCGCGACCATCTTCTGCAGCGCCGTTGCCCATTCGGTCGTCACGTTGAAGAACAGCGGCTGCGGAGTGAAGTAGATCTTGGCGTCCGGGAAGGTCGCCTTGTACTGCGCCAGATAGCCCGGATATGATTTCGCGATCCGATTCTTGAACGCGGTATCGGCGAAAACGCTCGCGCGCACCGGATTCACCAGATCCTTCTTCTCCGCGCCGAATATGTCGTGCTGCTTCGATGTTGCCCACTGGATGAAGTACCAGGCGGCATCCTTCTGGGTCGAGAAATTCGACATGGCGAGCGACCAGATCCACACGTTCGAAGTCGGCCCCTTCGCTGCCGGGTTCGGTGCGAATTCGTGGAAGGCGAGATGCCCCTTCTCCTTGTTGTCGCCGCCGTCCATGAAATATCCGAGGATGTCGGCATCGTAGATCATGCCGGATGCGCCGGCGCCGAGATCAGTGCCGACCTGATACCACGTATAGGTCGCCCAGTTCTTCGGCCCGCTTTGCTGGATCATCTCCACCCAGAGCTTCGTGAACTCCTTGGATTGCGCGGAGTTGACCGCGGACGCCAGCTTGCCGCCATGGTTCACGAAATCGACCGCGCCATAGTTCGTGTAGCCGGACAGGAAGCCCGGATGAATCGTTGCCCAGGAGCGGCTGCCGCGCACGCCGATGCCGTAAGGTCCGCCAGCATCCTTGGTGATCTTCGCCGCGATCTCAAGGCAGTCCGGCAGGTTCTTCGGCGGCTGCAGTTTCAGCTTGTCGAAGATCGTGCGGTTGTGCGAGATGCTGTACTGTTCAAAGCCCCACGGGATTGCCCATTGCTTCGCCCCGGTCCCGCCCAGCGCGGCACCGGGAACGCCGGACCAGGCGGTGGAAGCCCGCAGGTTGGGCAGGAAATCGTCCCACGCGTAGTCCGGCGAGGTCTTCGCCGGATCATGGATATAGGCATTCATATCGACCAGCCAGCCGGCCGGGCCGTACTGCCAGGTCTGGTATGCACCGGTCATGAAAGCGTCGTACTGGGTGGAGCGCGAGGACAGCGCCGCCGTCACCTTGTCGAAATAAACATCCTCGGGGAAGATGTCGTATTTCACATCCATCCCCGTCAACTTCTTGAAGTTCTCGATGTCCGCGATCATCGCATCCGCATAAGGGTGCTTGTTCAGCAGCAGCTTGACGGTCTTGCCCTTGAACTTCATCTAATCGAAGTTTGCAGCCATCGCC
>DATKQI010000260.1:0-21903 GCA_035532755.1 Acetobacteraceae bacterium | reverse complement strand
GCACAGGGCATCCCGATCCTGTCGGATGCCGACCTGCTGTACCGCGCGGTGCGCGCCGCCGGCTCCGCCGCGCGGTTCGCCGGCATCACCGGCACCAACGGCAAATCGACCACCACCGCATTGCTCGCGCACATCCTGGCCACGGCGGGGCAGGAGGTCGCGGCGGGCGGCAACCTCGGCCCGGCGGCGCTGGCGCTGCCGCTGCTGCCGGACGGGGGTACGTATGTACTCGAAATGTCTTCTTACATGTTGGAGCGAATCGCCGCCCTCCGCTTCGATGCGGCGGCCATGCTCAACCTCAGCCCCGACCACCTCGACCGCCATGGCGACATGGCGGGGTATGCCGCAGCCAAACGGGCGATCTTCGCCCGCCAGGACGGCGGCTGCGTGGCGGTGCTGGGCATCGACGACGCGGAATCCGCGCAGACGCTGCCCGCCGGCCATCCGGCGCGGGTGGTGCGCATCTCCGGCACCCGGCCGGCCGACGTGTGGGCCGAGCGCGGCGTGCTGCGCGATGCCGGCGGACCCATCCTCGACCTGAAGCGCGCGCCCGCGCTGCCCGGCGCGCACAATGCGCAGAACGCCGCCGCCGCCGCCGCGATGGCCCTTGCACTCGGCGCGGATCGCGCTTCCATCGCGCGCGGCATCGAGACCTTCCCCGGCCTGCCGCACCGGCAGGCCCGCATCGCCACGATTGGCGGGATCGGCTTCATCAACGACAGCAAGGCGACCAACGCGGACGCCGCGGCCTGCGCGCTCGCCTGCTATCCGCGCCTCGTCTGGATCGCCGGCGGCATCGCCACGGCGGGCGGGATCGCGCCGCTCGCGCCGTTCTTCCCCGCGATCGCCCATGCCGAGCTGATCGGGCGGGATGCGCCGGCCTTCGCCGCCACGCTCGCAGCCCATGGCGTGCCGCATCGCATCGCCGGCACGCTGGAATCCGCCGTGCCCGCCGCCTTCGCCGCCGCGCGCGCATCGGGCGCGCCGGTGGTGCTGCTCTCTCCGGCCACCAAGAGCTTCGACCAGTTCAGCGGGTTCGAGGCGCGCGGCGAGCGCTTCGCCGATCTGGTCCGCGCGCTCGCCGCGCAGCAGGACGAGCAGAACGGGAGGGCCGCCTGATGGCGCTGTCCCGCGCCGATACTTCGCTGCTGGGCCGCTGGTGGTGGACGGTGGATCGCTGGACGCTGCTTGCCATCGGTACGCTGATCGGCTTCGGCTACGTGCTCGTGCTCGCCTCCTCGCCGGCGGTCGCGATCCGCATCGGCGATTCCGAAAGCGCGCTGATCGTCAAGCAGGTGGTCTTCCTCGCCACCGGCGGGGGCGTCGTCGTCGCGGTGTCGCTGCTCTCCCCGCGCGGGGTGCGGCGGCTGGCCATGGTGGGCTGCCTCGGCGCGCTGCTGCTCACCGCCTTCACGCTGGTGCACGGGGTGGAGATCAAGGGCGCGCGGCGATGGATCGCGCTGCCGGGCATGGCGATCCAGCCAAGCGAGTTCCTCAAGCCCTGCTTCGCCGTCGTCACCGCGTGGCTGCTGGTGGAGGCGCGGCGCACGCGGCATTTCCCGGGCATCGCGCTCGCTTTGTGCATCTACGTGGTGATCGCGCTGCTGCTGCGCTCCCAGCCCGACATCGGCATGCTGGTGGTAGTGAGCGCGGTGTTCTTCGCGCAGCTTTTCGTCAACGGGCTGAACATCTTCTTCATCGGCGTCGGGCTCGTGCTGTTCGTGCTGTTCGGCATCTTCGCCTTCGAATACATGCCGCATGTCCACATCCGCATCCTGCGCTTCCTGCACCCCACGGAAACCTCCGCCTATCAGGCGATCACCGCGCTCCAGGCGTTCGGCAACGGCGGGCTGCTCGGCCGCGGCCCCGGCGAGGGGCGGGTGAAGGACATCCTGCCGGACGCGCATGCGGATTTCGTGTTCGCGGTGGCGGGGGAGGAATTCGGCTTCGTCGTCTGCCTGTTCATCATCGCGGTCTTCGCCTTCATCGTGCTGCGCGGGCTGCGGCGGATCGCGGCCGAGACCGACATGTTCGTGGTGCTCGCCGCCTCGGGCCTGATCATCAGCTTCGGGCTGCAGGCCTTCGTGAACATGGCCTCCTCGCTGGAGCTGATCCCGACCAAGGGCATGACGCTGCCGTTCATCTCCTACGGCGGATCCTCGGTGATGTCCGTCGCGCTCGAAATGGGCATGCTGCTGGCGCTGACCCGGCGGCGCCACCATGGCGATTCGTCGTGAGGGCCCCGCGCGTGCGCCCCATCGTCATCGCGGCAGGCGGCACCGGCGGGCATTTCTTTCCCGCCGAGGCGTTTGCCGCCACCCTGCTCGCGCACGGCAAGCGGCTCGTGCTGCTGACCGATGCGCGCACGTCCGGGCAGGACAGCGCGGCGTTCGCGAATGCCGAGCGGTTCGTGCTCGCCGGCGCGGGCATCGCCGGGCGCGGGCTGATCCGCGGTGCGCGCGCCACGGCGGCGCTGGCAGCCGGCACCGCCCAGGCCACGCGCATTCTCGCCCGGCTCGACCCGGCGGCGGTGGTGGCGTTCGGCGGCTATCCCGCGGTCGCGCCGGTGCTGGCGGCGAAGCTGCTGCGCCGGCGCATCCCGGTGGTGCTGCACGAACAGAACGCGGTGCTGGGCCGTGCGAACCGCGCGCTCGCCACCTTCGCCGATGTGCTGGCGCTGAGTTTCGCCGAGACCGCGCGGGTGCCGGAAAGTGCCGCGAGCGAGCTGGTCGGCAACCCCGTCCGCCCGGCCGTCGCCGCATTGGCGAACAGCCCCTACGCGCCGCCGGACGAAGGCCCGGTGAGGCTTCTCGTCACCGGCGGCTCGCTCGGCGCGCGCGTCTTCGGCACGCTGATCCCGGCGGCACTCGCTGCCCTGCCCGCGCCGCTGCGCGCGCGCCTGCGCCTCTCCCAGCAGGTGCGGACGGAGAACCTGGAAGACGTGCGGCGGGCCTATGCCGACGCGGGCATCGCGGCCGACCTCGCGACGTTCTTCCCCGATATCGCCGAACGGCTGGGGGCTGCGCATCTGGTGATCGGCCGTGCCGGCGCCTCCACGGTGGCGGAGCTGACGGCGGCCGGCCGGCCATCCATCCTGATCCCGCTGCCCGGCGCGATCGACGACCATCAGGCGGCGAACGCGGCGGCACTCGCCGATGCCGGCGCGGCCTGGGCGATGAAGCAGGCCACGCTGACGCCCGACACCCTCGCCGCGAAGGTCGCGGCGCTGCTCGCCAGCCCCGAAATCCTCGCCGCCGCCGCCGCCGCCGCCGCGGCACTCGGCCGCGTGGAGGCTGCCGCCACGCTCGCCGGCCTCGTCGAAGGGCTGATCCGGCCGGAGGTGGCGCGATGAGAGCGTTGCCGCTGTCCATCGGCACCATCCATTTCGTCGGCATCGGCGGCATCGGCATGTCCGGCATCGCCGAGGTGCTGCACAACCTCGGCTATTCCGTGCAGGGGAGCGACATCGCCGAGAGCGCGAACGTGAAGCGGCTGCAGGAAGCCGGCATTCCGGTCGCCGTCGGGCACGATGCGGCCAACCTTGGCGCGGCACAGGTCGTCGTGGTGTCCACCGCCGTGAAGCGCGACAACTCTGAGGTCGCGGCCGCGCGCGCGCGGCTGATCCCGGTGGTGCGCCGGGCGGAGATGCTGGCCGAGCTGATGCGGCTCCGCTGGTCGATCGCGGTCGGCGGCACCCACGGCAAGACCACGACGACGAGCCTCGTCGCCGCAGTGCTGGAAGGGGCGCACCTCGATCCCACCGTCATCAACGGCGGGATCATCAATGCCTACGGCAGCAACACCCGCCTCGGCACCGGGGAGTGGATGGTGGTGGAGGCCGACGAATCCGACGGCAGCTTCCTTCGCCTGCCCGCGGTCATCGCCGTGGTGACGAACATGGACCCCGAGCACCTGGACCACTGGGGCACCGGGGAGGCGATGGCAGCCGGCTACGCGCAGTTCGTCGCCAACGTGCCGTTCTACGGCTTCGCCATTCTGTGCATCGACCACCCGGGCGTGCAGCAGATGATCCCGAAGCTGTCGGACCATCGGATCATCACCTACGGCTTCAGCCCACAGGCCGATGTGCGCGCCGAGCGCGTGGTGCCGGACCGGCTGGGCACCACCTTCGAGGTCGTGCTGACGGACCGCTTCCGCAACCGCGCCCGGCGGATGGGTCCGTTCCGTCTGCCGATGCTCGGCACCCACAACGTGCAGAACGCGCTCGCCGCGATCGCCGTGGGTGTGGAGATGGAGATCGACGATGCCTCCCTGCGCAGCGCGCTCGCCGGCTTCCGGGGCGTGAAGCGGCGGTTCACGAAAACCGGCGAGGCCGGCGGCATCACCGTGATCGACGATTACGGGCATCACCCGGTGGAGATCGCGGCGGTGCTGAAGGCCGCCCGCCAGGCCGGCGCGCGCGATGTGGTGGCGGTGGTGCAGCCGCACCGCTTCACCCGCCTGCAATCGCTGTTCGCCGAGTTCTGCGCCTGCATGAACGATGCGGGTACGGTGATCGTGGCGGATGTGTATCCGGCCGGCGAGGCGCCGATCCCGGGCATCGACCGCGATGCGCTGGTGGAGGGCCTGCGCGCGCGTGGCCATCGCTCGGTGGTGCCGCTGCCGGGGCCGCAGCATCTGGCCGAGATGGTGCACGCCATCGCGAAATCCGGCGATTTCGTGGTCTGCCTCGGCGCCGGCAACATCACCGCCTGGGCCAATGTGCTGCCCGGCCAGCTTGCCCAGCTCCAGTCGGCCAGCACCCGTCGTGGGGGGGGTGCGCGATGATGGCCGCCCAGACTGCCCCGCATCTGATCGACACGCTGCCGCCGATCCGCGGCCGGCTGGCGGCGGATGCGCTGCTCGGCCCCGCCACCTGGTTCCGCGTGGGCGGCCCGGCCGAGGTGCTGGCCCGCCCGGCCGATGCCGAGGATCTGGCCGCCCTGCTCGCCGCCCTGCCGCCGGAGGTGCCGCTGGGCGTGATCGGCGCGGCCTCCAACCTCATCGTGCGTGACGGCGGCGTGCCGGGCGTGGTGGTTCGCCTCACCCGCGGCTTCGGGGCGATCGTGGTGGAAACGGATGGCGTGGTGGCCGGCGCAGCGGCACTCGACGCAACGGTTGCCGAGCACGCCGCCGCCGCCGGGCTCGGCGGGCTCGAATTCCTCTGCGGCATCCCCGGCGCGATCGGCGGGGCGGTGGCGATGAATGCCGGCGCCTATGGCTCCGATGTCGCCGCCTGCCTCGACTGGGCGGAGGTCGTCGCCCGCGGCGGGGAGAGCCTGCGCCTGTCGGCCGCCACTCTCGCGTTGGCCTACCGCCACGCTTCCCTGCCGCCCGGGGCGGTGGTGGTGCGTGCCCGCTTCCGCGCCCGCCCGGCCGACCCCGTGCTGATCGCCGCCCGCATGGCCGAGATCCGCGCCGCGCGCGAGGCCACCCAGCCGGTCCGCGCCCGCACCGGCGGCAGCACCTTCCGCAACCCCGACGGCCAGAAGGCCTGGGCGCTGATCGAGGCCGCCGGCTGCCGCGGCCTGGTCCGCGGCGGGGCGCAGGTGAGCGAGAAGCACTGCAACTTCCTGCTCAACACCGGCGCCGCCACCGCGGCCGATCTCGAAGGGCTCGGCGAGGAGGTGCGCCGCCGCGTGCTCGAAGCCTCCGGCGTGCGTCTCGAATGGGAAATCCGCCGCATCGGCATCCCCGCCGGAAAACAGCAGGTGCGGGCATGACGCGCGTCGCGGTCCTGCATGGCGGCATCTCGGTCGAGCGGGAGGTGAGCCTCTCCTCCGGCGTGCAGGTCATCGCCGCGCTGCGGGGGAGCGGCTACGAAGTCGTGCCGATCGATGTGGGGCCGGACCTGCCGGCGCTGCTCGCCGCCCTCACCCCGCGCCCCGACGTGGTGTTCAACGCCCTGCACGGCCGCTTCGGCGAGGACGGCACGATCCAGGGGGTGCTGGACTGGCTCGGCATCCCCTACACCCATTCCGGGGTGCGCAGCTCCGCGCTCGCGATGGACAAGGTGCTGGCGAAGACGGTGTTCGCCGCCGCCGGCCTGCCGGTCGCCCCGCACCGGGTGGTCGATATCGCAGCACTGGAGGCGGCCGACCCGCTGCCCCGCCCCTACGTGGTGAAGCCGCTGAACGAGGGGTCCTCGGTCGGGGTGACCATCATCCATGCCGGCGACAACCGCCGGGCGGAGATCGCGCGCGGCTGGAAGTTCGGGCGCAGCGTGCTCGCCGAGGAATTCATCCCCGGCCGTGAACTCACCGTCGGCGTGATGGGGGACCGCGCGCTGACCGTCACCGAGATCCGCCCCGCCGTCGGCTTCTACGATTACGAGGCGAAATACGCGACCGGCGGCTCCCGCCACGTGCTGCCCGCGCTGGTGCACCACACCGCCTTCGCCGCGGCGATGGAGGTCGCGCTCGCGGCGCATCGCGCGCTCGGCTGCCGCGGCGCCTCGCGCGCCGATTTCCGCTACGACGATACAAGGGGCGAGCCCGGCCGGCTCGTGCTGCTGGAGGTGAACACCCAGCCCGGCCTCACCCCCACCTCCCTGCTGCCGGAGCAGGCGGCGCATCTGGGGATGAGCTTCCCCGACCTGTGCGCGTGGATGGTGGAGCAGGCGACATGCCGCGCATGACCCGCCCCGCCCGCCGCGGCCGTGGCCGCAGCACCCAGGTCATCGACCGGCCAAGCCCGCTCAAGCTGCTGCTGCGCCGGCTGCTGCGCCTGCGCCGGCCGCTGCTCTGGACCATCGCCGTGGTCGCGCTGCTGTTCGGCGTGCCGGCGCTGCTGCGCGCCGCCCATCCCGGTCGGGCGGTCGGCCCGCTGCGCGCCGGGCTTGGCGCGCTGGGGGCGGCCGCCGGCCTCACCGTCCGCCATGTCGTCATCGAGGGGCGGGCCAACACGCCGCGCCACCTCGTGCTCGCGGCACTCGCGGTGAAGACCGGCACGCCCATCCTGGGCTTCTCCGTCGCCGCCGCGCGGGCACGGGTCGAGAAGCTGAGCTGGGTGCGCGACGCGATGGTCACCCGCGAGCTGCCCGGCACCGTGCTGGTCCGGCTCACCGAGCGCCGCCCCTATGCGGTGTGGCAGAACAACGGCCGTTTCGTGCTGATCGACCGCGACGGCCGCGTGGTGGCCGAGAAGGACGTGGCGCTGACCGCGCGGCAGTTGCAACTGCCGCTGGTGGTGGGCCCGGGTGCGGCCACTCATGCAGAAGCCCTGCTCGCCACCATCGCGCGCTACCCGGTGCTCCACGCGAAGCTCACCGCTGCGGTGCGGGTGGGGGACCGGCGATGGAACCTCGAACTCACCTCCGGGGCGAACGTGAAGCTGCCGGCGCGCGGCCAGGCGCAGGCGATCGCGCGGCTGATGGAATTGCAGAAGAAGATCGCCCTGCTCGACCGGCCGGTCCGCACCGTCGATCTGCGGCTGCCCGGCCGGCTGGTGGTGCACCCGTTCCCGCCCGATTCCTCCCCGCAACCCTCGCACGGCGCGGCTGCGCCGCCGCGGCACACCTGAGGCCCGTCGATGAACGACATGCCCCGCCGCCACCTGCCGCCGCCACCGGCCCCCGAGCCGCCGCCGCGATCGCGCCCGCTGCGCGCCGGCCCGTTCGGCGTGCTGGACATCGGCTCGACCAAGATCGCCTGCCTCATCGGCCGGACGGAGACCGACGGCACCCACCGCGTGCTGGGCTTCGGCTGGCAGAAGGGCCGCGGCGTGCGCAGCGGCGGGGTGACCGACCTCGACGAGGCGGAACGCGCGATCCGCGCCGCCGTCGGCACCGCCGAGGAGATGGCGGATACGCGCCTGCGCGCCGTGACCGTCAACCTCGGCTGCGGCCAGCCGGAAAGCCGGCTGTTCAACGTGCAATGGCCGGTCGGCGGGCGCGCGGTGACGGAAGAGGATGTGAAGCGCGTGGTGGCCGAGGGCCGGGCGCGCGCCGAATCCGAGGGCCGCGAGACCATCCACGCCCTGCCGCTCGCCTTCGCCGCCGACGAGACGCCCGGCATCGCCGATCCGCGCGGCGTGCACTGCGAAACCCTCACTGCGCGGCTGCACGTGATCGACGCGGTCGGCACCGCGCTGCGCACCCTGCACGCCTGCCTCGGCCGCTGCGACCTCGATATCGCCGAGCTGGTCTCCGCCCCCTTCGCCGCCGGGCTCTCCACCCTGGTGGAGGACGAGCGGGAGCTGGGCGCGACGGTGATCGACATGGGCGGCGGCACCACCAGCATGGCCGTGTTCGCCGAGGGCCAGATGCTGCACACCGCGCAGCTTCCGGTGGGTGGCCTGCACGTGACGAACGACATCGCACGCATGCTCTCCACCCCGGTCGCGCATGCCGAGCGGCTGAAGACCCTCTACGGCAACGCGCAAAGCAGCCCCGACGACGAGCGCGAGATGCTGCCGGTGCCGCTGGTCGGCGAGGAGGAGCACCAGATCGCCAAGGTGCCGCGCAGCATGGTCGTCTCCATCATCCGCCCGCGCCTCGAAGAGATCTTCGAGCTGATGAAGGACCGGCTGGACAGCTCGGGCCTCGGCGGCACGGCCGGGGCGCGCGTGGTGCTCACCGGCGGCGCCTGCCAGCTCGGCGGTGCGCGGGAGCTTGCCGGGCGCATCCTCGGCAAGCAGGTCCGGCTCGGCCGGCCCGCCGGGCTGCGCGGCCTGCCCGATTCCGCCGCCGGCCCCGCCTTCGCCACCGCCGCCGGCCTGCTCGCCTGGGCCGCCGGCGAGGGGCGGACGATGCCTGATATCGACCTCGACTCCACCGCCCCCACCGGCCTGCTCCGCCGCGTCTTCTCGTTCGTGAAGGAGCGTTTCTGATGCGCCCCTTCGCAGCCCGTTCACCCTCCAGCCACCGCACCTTTCACCACACCCTCAGGGGAGACCTGTCCCGATGACCCTCAACCTCACCATCCCGCAGCAGACGCACACGGATTTCACCCCCCGCATCACCGTGATCGGCGTGGGCGGCGGCGGCACCAACGCGGTCAACAACATGATCGCGCTGAACCTGCCGGGCGTGGATTTCGTCGTCGCCAACACCGACGCGCAGCAGCTCATGCACTCGCGCGCCGAACGGCGCATCCAACTCGGCCCGCACATCACGCAGGGCAACGGCGCCGGCGGCCGGCCCGAGATCGGCCGCGCCTCGGCCGAGGAGGCGGCGGACGACCTGTACCGCCACCTCGACGGCGCGCACATGGTGTTCATCACCGCCGGCATGGGCGGCGGCACCGGCACCGGGGCCGCCCCGGTGATCGCGCGCATGGCGCGCGAGCGCAACATCCTCACCGTCGGCGTGGTGACCAAGCCCTTCACCTTCGAAGGGGCGAAGCGCGCCCGCTCGGCGGATGCCGGCATCGCCGAACTGCAGGACTACGTGGATACGCTGATCGTGATCCCGAACCAGAACCTGTTCCGCATCGCCACCGAGCGCACCGGCTGGAAGGAAGCCTTCCAGATGGCCGACAACGTGCTCTACATGGGCGTGCGCGGCGTGACCGACCTCATGGTCGTGCCCGGCCTCGTCAACCTCGACTTCGCGGACATCCGCACGGTGATGGGCGAGATGGGCAAGGCGATGATGGGCACCGGCGAGGCGGAGGGCGAGAACCGCGCCATCCGCGCCTCCGAGGCCGCGATCAGCAACCCGCTGCTGGAAGACACCAACATGGCCGGCGCGCGCGGCCTGCTGATCAACATCACCGGCGGCGAGGACATGACGCTGTTCGAGGTCGATCAGGCGGCCAACCGCATCCGCGAGGAGGTGGACGAGGATGCGAACATCATCTTCGGCTCGGCGATCGACGACAACCTGCAGGGCCGCATCCGTGTTTCCGTGGTCGCGACCGGCATCGACAAGCAGGCAGCGCGCGCGGTGGAGCCGCCGAAGCTCGTCGCCGTCGGCGGCGGAGCGGCGGGCCTTGCCCCGGCCGTCGCGACCTCCCAGGCAATGGGCCAGGGAATGCCGCAAGGGATGTCGGGCCGGCCACAGCCGGCGGTCGCCGCAGCACCGATGACGGCCCACCCCGCGGCAGCCCATTCTGCGGCACCCCAGCACGCGGCACCCCAGCCGGCGATGGCGCAGCAGGCGGCCGCGCAGCCGAACTGGAGCGCCCCGTCGCCCCAGCCTGTCACCTCCATCGCCCCTCCGGCGGTGGCCCCGGTGGCGCCGGCGCCGCGCGGGCTGTTCGCCGAGCATTCGCGCCCGGCCGAATCGCAACCCGCTCCGCAGCCGGCGCGCGGCAGCCTGTTCGGCATCGTCACCGGCGCGATCCGGCGCAACAGCCACGCCGCCGAGCGTGCCGAGGCAGCGATGGCCGAACCCCGGCCGGAGCCGGTGCGCGCCTCGGTCCGGCAGACCGGCGGCGAGGAGATGGGGCTGGACATCCCGGCCTTCCTGCGCCGCCAGTCCTCCTGACGGCGCGACAGACCATCTAAAGGCGCGGGGAGGCGGGGGACGAATGGCGCGCAGGCCCCCCCGCCCCCCGCCGCGCAACTTCTCCCCGGCCGGGCTGCGCGCGATCGAGCGCCGCGGCTTCCGCGGTGCGGGTTGGCGCGACGCCTACCACCTGATGATGACGATGCCGCTGTCCGGGCTGCTGGCCCTGCTTGGCGGCATCTATCTGGCCTCCAACCTCATCTTCGCGCTGGTCTATCTCGCCGCCGGCAACGGCATCGCCCATGCCCGCCCCGGCTCGCTCGCCGATGCGTTCTTCTTCAGCGTGCAGACCATGGCGACGATCGGCTATGGCGAGATGTATCCGCGCACGCTTGCGGTGAACTGGATCGTCACCGCCGAAGCAGTCTACGGTCTGCTCACCACCGCGCTCTCCACCGGCATCGTGCTCAACCGCCTGTCCCGGCCCAGCGCGCGGGTGATGTTCAGCCGGGTGGCGATCATCGTGCCGTACGAAGGCGTGCCGACGCTGATGCTCCGCGTGGCCAACCAGCGCCGCCACCAGATCGTCGAGGCGCGCGTGTCGCTCACCACCACACGCGACGAGGTTTCGGCCGAAGGCGTGGGAATCCGCCGCTTCCACGATCTGCACGTGCTGCGGCCGTTGAGCCCGGTGTTCGCCCTGAGCTGGACGATCATGCACCCGATCACGCCCAACAGCCCCCTGCACGGGATGACCGCCGAACAGATGCAGGCACGGCACATGGAAGTTCTGTGCACGCTGATCGGGCTGGAGGAAACGTTCTCCCAGACCGTGCACACGCGCTACGTCTATGGCGCGGAGGATCTGCGCTGGAACCGCCAGTTCGCCGACATCTTCATCCATACGCCGGACGGGCGGACGGTGATCGACTACTCCCGCTTCCACGACACGATCGGCTGATCGCCCCCGCATTCACCGGCCAGACGCGCCCTGATCGGCGATGCCGCGAACGTGCCGTAATCCCGCCACAATTAAGTTTCAGATATCTTTGAATATCAACATGTTGTAGGGAAATATTCGGCAACAATCGTTGATTTTCCATCCCTCGCCGCCCCGCCTAGCCTGAAATTGCTGCGGCGCAATGGCCCGGCAGGCCTCACCGACGAGACGACATCGGATTGCGAGAGATACCATGGATGGACTGGCCGATCTCCACGCACTGACAGACCTGCATGACGCGCGGGCGACCGGCGCACCCGAAACCAGCCGCACGCTGCGCGCGCCGATCGATTGCGTCGGCACCGGCCTGCATTCAGGACGGAAGGTCTCCCTCACGCTGCATCCCGCCGCCGCCGGCAGCGGCATCGTCTTCCATCGCACCGATCTCGGCATCGGCATCCCGGCCCGCCACGATCATGTGATCGATACCCGCCTGTGCACCGTGCTCGGCCTGCCCGGCCACCCCGACGCCACCATCGGCACGATCGAGCATCTGATGGCCGCCCTGGCCGGCGCGGGGATCGACACCGCCCGGATCGAGGTGGATGGCCCCGAAATCCCCATCCTGGACGGCTCCGCCGCTCCCTTCCTGTTCCTGATCGACTGCGCCGGCACCATCGATCTGCCCGCCACCCGCCCGGTGATCGAGGTGCTGCGCCCGGTGCGGGTGGCGGACGGCGCCGCCTTCGCCGAGCTGCGTCCGCGACCCAGGGGGTTCATCCCGGCATCCGCCCCACGGCTCGATCTGGCGGTGTCGATCGATTTCGAGGCTCCGGCGATCGGCCGCCAGGCGCTCGCATTGCCGCTGTCCACCGATACCTTCCGCCACGACCTCGCCCGCGCCCGCACCTTCACCCAGGCCGGGGAGGTCGCCGCCTTGCAGGCCGCCGGCCTCGCCCTCGGCGGCAGCCTGGACAATGCCGTGGTGGTCGATCGGGCCCGCGTGCTGAACCCCGCCGGCCTGCGCTGGCCGGACGAGTTCGTGCGCCACAAGATGCTGGACACGGTGGGAGATCTCGCGCTGGCCGGGGCGGACCTGCACGGCAGCTTCGTCGGCCACCGCTCTGGCCACAAGCTCAACAACCACGTCCTGCGCGCCATGTTCGCCGACGCCCGCGCCTGGCGCTTCGCCGCACGCCCCCTCGCCGCCGTCGCGGCGTAGAACCGCGCCGGCCGGGCGCTTTCGCGCCCGGTTCAGCGGAAAAGCATGACAGCCACGCACCCCTCCTCCGTCTCGACCATTTTCTCTTCGACGAAGCCGGCACGCGCATAGGCGCGCCGCGCGCGCACGTTGCCGCAGTCCGGATCGATGGCGACGGCCGGCGCCCCCTCGGCAAGCAGATTCTCCGCAAGCCTGCGCAGGAACGCGCCGCCATGGCCGCACCCGAGCATGGCCGGTTCGCCGATAAAGGCATCGATCATCCGGGTTCCATCAGGAAGGTGCTTCAGGTGCGATTGCGGCCATGCGGCTGACGGATAGGCCTGCGCATAGGCGAAAGGGCGCCCTTCGCATTCCACGATCCATTGCCGCATCGCGGGTTCGTCGAGATCGGCGGTCAGCAGCGCAAGCTCTTTCCCGGGCTCCCCCCACCACCGCACGACCTCCGGGCTTCGCAGCCAGCGCGCGGCCATCGGCAGATCGTCACGCGTGAACGGCCGGAACCGGTAGGCGGGCGCCGTGCCGGCGACGGTTGCCATATCCACTCCCTCCCTGGCGACCGGTCGCCACCCCGGATCAGCCCCGCGCGTTCATCCGGGCGGAGACGGCGCGCGGGCCTCGATCGCCTCGTGCCGGGCCAGCGTATCCTGCGCCCGGCGCACCACCGGCACATCGATCATCCGCCCCTCGAAGGTGGCCGCTCCCCGCCCCGCGGCCATCGCCGTGTCGTAGGCGGCGATCAGCCGCCGTGCATGCTCCACCTCGGCCGGCTGCGGCCGGAACGCCTCGTTCAGGATCGGGATCTGCCCCGGATGGATCACCGAGGCGCCGGTGAAGCCGAGCCGGCGGGAACGTTCGATCGTCGCGCGGAAGCGGTCGAGATCGGCGAAATCGGCCACCGTGCCCAGGAAGCCGAGCGGCAGGATGCCGGCCGCGCGCGCCGCGAAGATCGCCTGCTGCTTCGGAAACAGCAGGCCGTCGGCTTCGGGGGCCATGCCGACCGCCTGCGCCAGATCCTCCGATCCCACCGTCAGCGCCACCAGGCGCGGATGCGCGCGCGCGATGGCCTCCGCCCGGAAGATGCTGCCGGGCGTTTCCAGCATCGCGATCAGCCGCGTATGGCCGCATGCGATGCCACGCTCCATCTCGATCTCGGCCACCGTCTCGGCGATCAGGCGCAGATGGTCCGCGCTCTCGATCTTCGGCAGCATCAACGCGACCACGGCGGGCGAGATCGCCGCTTCGAGGTCGCGCACCAGCAGGCGCCACGGCCGGTTGACCCGCACCACCACATCCGCCCCGCCGGCGCCGACGCGCAGCACCGCCTGCGCGACCATCTCGCGCGCCCGCGCCTTTTCGGCCGGCGGGATCGAGTCCTCGAGGTCGAGGATGATCGCATCGGCATTGCGCCGCGCGGCACCGGCGACAAAGCGTTCCACCGTCACCGGCACGAACAGCATGGAGCGCCAGATCGGCAGGTTCTTCTCCGCAGGCTCAGCCATGACATATCCTTTGCTCTGCCGCCGCCTGGCGCCACTGCCCGCCCGGCCGGGAGGTTCTATAACCCATCCCGGCATTCAGGGAGGCCGCCCGGCATGGACGCAGGCTTGCATGAAAAGGAGTTCCGGCCGGACGCGCCCGCGCCGCTGAACGGCGTGCGCGTGCTCGATCTCTCGCGGCTGGTGGCAGGCAACGTCGTCACCCATGTGCTGGCCGATTTCGGCGCCGACGTGATCAAGGTCGAGAATCCGGCAACGGGAGACGATCTGCGCCACTGGCGCGTCGAGAACATCTCCACCCACTGGAAGGTCTATGCCCGCAACAAGCGCAGCCTCGCGCTCGACTATCGCGATCCGGAGGGCCTTTCGCTTCTGTTGCGCCTCGTCGCGATCGCGGATGTGTTCGTGGAGAACTTCATCCCCGGCAAGCTGGAACGCATGGGCCTGAGGCCGGATGTACTGCTGGCGGCCAACCCGCGGCTGATCGTCGCGCGCATTTCAGGCTGGGGCCAGACCGGCCCGTTCAGCGCCAAGCCCGGCTTCGGCAGCCTGGTGGAGGCGATGTCCGGCTTCGCCGCGATGAACGGCTATCCGGACCGGCCGCCGGTGCTGCCGCCGCTCGCGCTCGCCGACATGATCACCGGGCTTTACGGGGCCACGGCGATCATGATCGCGCTGCGCCATGTCGAGGTCGGCGGCGGGCGCGGCCAGGTGGTCGATCTGTCGCTGTTCGAGAGCATGCTCAGCGTGCTCGGCCCGCAGGCGGCGAATTATGCGTTGACCGGCAGGGCCCCGGCGCGCCACGGCAGCCGCTCGGGCACCACCGCGCCGCGCAACGTGTACCGGTGCGGCGACGGCAAGTATGTCGCGCTTTCTGCATCGATGCAGCCGATGGCCGAACGCCTGTTCCGCGTCATCGGCCGGCCGGACCTGATCGCCGATCCGCGGTTCGCGACCAACAGCGCCAGGGTCGCCAACAACGACATGCTCGATCCGATCGTGGCGGCCTTCATGCTGGCGCGCACGCAGGCGGAAAACCTCGCGCTGTTCGATCAGGCGGGCGTCACGGTCGGGCCGGTCTGCGACCCGGCGGACCTGATGGCGCATGACTTCATCCGCGAACGCGAAGCCCTCATCTCCGTGCCGGACGCGCAGATGGGCGCGCTGCCGATGCACAACATTCCCGCGCGCCTGTCCGAAACGCCGGGCGTTCTGGCCCGGCCGGCCCCGGAACTCGGCGCGGACACCGAAGCCGTGCTCGGGCTGATCGGCACCGACCCGGCGACGATCGCCGCATTGCGTGCCCGGGGCGTGGTATGATGCCGACCGGCCGAAACGCCGACCCCTCTCCCGGTCATGCCGGCGAAGGCACGGCATCCAGGCCCGCCGCCCGAACGAGCGAGCGAAACCTCTACAGAAACCCGATCGAAATCCACGGCACCGCAGCGACCACGATCAGCGCGATCACCAGCGTCGCCATGTACGGCCAGATTCGCCCCAGCGCCTCGTCGCTCGATGTCTTGCTGATCAGGCAGGTCTGATAGAACCCCACGCCGAAGGGCGGCGAGAACAGCCCGATGCCCATCGCCAGGATCGAGACGATCGCATACTGCACCACGTTGATGCCGACATGCTGGGCGATCGGAAACAGCAGCGGGCCGAACAGCACCATCGCCGGCAGCCCCTCCAGAACGCTGCCAAGCACGATGAACAGCAGGATCGAGACCGCCATGAACCCGTATTTGCCGCCCGGCAGTCCGGTCATCATCCCGGTCAGGGTCTGGGCGAAACCGGCCTGGGTCAGCGCCCACGCCATCGCGCTCGCCGCCCCGATGATCAGGAGAATCGCCCCGGACAGCGCCGCCGTCTCCACCAGGATCGGAAACACCCGCCGCCAGTCGAAACAGCGATAGATCGCGATGCCGACGATCGCCGCGTAGACCACGCCGATGGTCGCCACCTCGGTCGCGGTCGCGATGCCGGCCAGGACCGCATAGCGGATCAGGAACGGCAGGATCAGCGCGGGAACGGCCACCACGAACAGCCGCAGGGTTTCGCGCGCCGCCACCGAAGCGCCGCTCGGGTGTTCGCCGCGGCTGCGGAAGAAGATCAGGATGATCAGCCCGAGCGCGCAGACCGCGGCCGGCAGCAGCCCGCCGGTGAACAGCGCCGCGGTGGAAACGCCCGTCACGGCGCCGACGATGATCAGCACGAGGCTTGGCGGGATCGTCTCGGACATGGCGGCGGCCGAGGCAAGCTGGGCGACCAGCTCGCCCGGATGCGCGCCGCGCCGCTTCATCTCCGGCAGCAGCACCGGCGCCACCGCCGCCTGGTCCGCCGCCTTCGATCCGGAAATGCCCGCGATCAGGTAGATCGCGCCGATCAGCACATAGGACAGCCCGCCCCGCCGGTTGCCGACCAGCGCGCTCAGCAGATCGACCAGGGCACGGGCGATGCCGGTCATTTCCAGCAGCAGCCCGAGGATGACGAACATCGGCACCGCCAGCAGCTCGATCGAGGCCATGCCCTGATCCATCTGGCTGACAACGACCGAAAGCGGAATCGCGGAGGTGAAATAGATGTAGCCGGTCGTCGCGATGCCGAAACTGAACGCGATCGGCACGCCCGCGAAGATGCAGGCCCCGACGATGACCACGAAGAACACGACAAGATCGCCGTTGCCGATGGCGTAGAGCAAAGGCTCGGCGGCCCAGAGCCCGAGGCCGACGGCCGCGCCGATCGCGGCGGTGATGAGCAGCTCCCGCCAGGTCACGCCCTCGAACAGTTGCCGCAGTGCGATATAGAACAGCAGCGCCAGCGCCAGCAGTTGCCCCGCAACCTCCCACGAGCCGGGGATATGCAGCGTCGGCGTGGTGATCGCCTGCTGCTCCCGCATGTAGCCGATCCCCGGCACGATCAGTTCCAGGGTGAACACCGCCACGATCAGCCCGGCGAGACGGGCCGGAAACCGCTGCCATGCGGGCGGAAGGCGGGCGACCAGGACCGTCATGCGCATATGCTCGCCGCGCCGCAGCGCGACGGCCGCCCCCAGGCTGACCAGCCAGAGGAACAGGATCTCCGCCAGCTCGTTCGACCAGATCAGCGGCTTGTCGAGCACGTACCGCCAGATGATCCCGGCAAACAGGATGGCGATCTCGATGACGACAAGGGCTGCCGCCAGCCCCTGCGTCACCCAGTCGACGAGGCAGTCCAGCCGCCGCAGAAGGGCGGCCGGTCCATGCGCTTGCCGGGCCATTCAGCGTGTCAGGCGAGCTTGCCGGTATAGGCTTCGAGAGCCGACCACAGCGCCGGGCTGAACTTGCCCTGCCACTCCTTGTAGAAGCCGGATTTGATCAGCGCGGCCTGGAAGGCCTTGGGGTCGGTCGTGTTGAACTTCATGCCCTGCGCGGTGAGCTTGCCTTGCAGCGAGTTGTTCAGCGTATTGTTGGCGGTGCGCTGCTTCGGCGCCTGCTCGTCGAACACCGCCTCGACGATCTTTCGGTCCGCGGCGGGCAGGCTCTTCCAGAACGCGCCGTTCACCAGCATCCAGTAGCCCACCCACATGTGGTTGGTCATGGAGCAGTATTTCTGCACCTGGTAGAATTTCTGGGTCTCGATCAGGCCCAGCGGATTCTCCTGGCCATCGACCACCTTGGTTTGCAGGGCGGTATACAGCTCGGCGATGTTCAGGGAGGTGGGCGCCGCGCCGAGGTATTTGAACAGCGACACCGAGATCGGGCTGGGCGGAACGCGGATCTTGAAGCCTTTCAGGTCGGCCGGCGCCTTGATCGGCTTGGTGCTGGTGGTGACCTGGCGGAACCCCTCGTCCCAGATGCGGCGCATCGGGAAAAGCCCCAGCTTCATGATATCCGCGCGCACGACATCGCCCACCTTGCCGTCGAGCGCCTTCCACGCGGTGTCGATATCCTTGAACGCGAAGCCGACATTGTCGATCGCGGCACTCGGCACCAGGCTCGAGAGGATGTTGTCGCCGATCCCCATCATCTGGATCGCGCCCGAACGGACCTGGGAGAGCATGTGCGTGTCGTCGCCGAGCTGGTTGCTCGGAAACACCTGAACCCGGACCCGCCCCTTGGTTTCCGCGCCGATGCGCTTGCCGGCCTCGGTCGCGTTCACCGCCGTCGGATGGTCGAGCGGCACATCGAGGCCGAGCTTGATCACGAACGGCCGCGCCGCGCGCGCGAACCCGGGCGCAAGGGCCGCCCCGGCCGCCGCCCCGGCGCCGATCAGAAACTGCTTGCGTGAAATCCCTGCCGTCATCTGAACGTCCCCTCGTTATCAACAATTGGCACGGCATTCAGCGGCGGCCGGTTAATCGACCGACACAGCCCTGCCGTGCCCCGGCTCCGTATATCGACGCGGTGCGCCCCTGACAAATCTGGGGGTGGCCCCGCGAACCACCCGGTTTATTGGAGCAGGCCGGCACGGCGCCGCCTGCACTGCCCACAACGCCCGGCTCAATCTCTTCTGCTAGAACGCACCAGCTAGATTGCTAAACACCCGCGCGGAAGACACCTATCGAAACCACCCCAGCAGGAGTCACCCTGAATAACCGGAAATACGTTCGCGTACGGCCGCCAGAAGCGAGGTACGTTCGCTTTCTCCGTTCGTGATCAGCCACGTGGCATCATTAAGACCAGAAGCACCGTATTGAGGCTCAATAGAGCGCTGTATCTGCGCGGCGGATAGCCTCTTCATCATCGCTTCGAATGACGCCAGTAGGTCGTCCGGAATAAAAATCGCCTGCTTGCCGATCAAGTTGCGTGCATTGTAGATCGCCAGACCAGCCTTACTAATCTGATTGATCTCGATAAAACGTGAAAACGCCTTATTCCGATTGGCTTCGCTCATAACTGCCTGGCGCTGACGATCCGACAAATCGCTTGATTCCAGATATTGTCTAGCCTCTATGTCTGAGAGCCCTTGAAAATCAGGATGCTGCATGTAGGCTATGGCGCATTGCATGGTGGCTCCATAGGCATCTAGAAAGTGCTCCCAGGCAGCCTCTATCGCCCTAAACTCCCTCTCATTTGATCTAACCCCTCGGTCCCCGAGATGGGCGAGCTTGGTTTTGAGCTTCTCAATCTGCTCGTTCTGATCGTGCTTCAGCGCCGACAGCTTACGCTCAAGGTGATGGTTCAGAAATTTTTCGCCGAGCTTCGATGGCGCGAGGCCGAGGAACACCAGAGCCAGCAGAGCACCGAAGATGGATTGCAGCAAGAATTGTAAAATCTCATTCATCAAAGATACCAATATTGAGCGTTAATCGTTACGTTAGATTAGATATCGGCAACACTTGAAACTGCCGACCAGTGCTCTCGCCAGCATCTCTTGCTGCTTTCCCTGATCTAAATTTGAACGCCTCATCTAGATTTTTTGTGAAAGATGGCTCTCCAGAGTACCATGGAGTCACAAGATACTGGCGTCTATTCTCATTATCAAGTGGGCAACTATCAACTTGAAAAAGCAAATGCGACATTTACGAAAAGTCGGGGTCTCCGAGGTCGATCGCTCCCCCGCCCCTCCAGCGGTAGTCATCGCCGATGGCCTTCAGTTCTGCGGTGAGATCGTGGAGGCGCCTGATGGCGGTTTCAAATTCTCCTACGCTCCATGCTATCCGTCCGATTTGCGCGCGCTCCCCCCTGGATTCGATATCGACGGCGACCATGCGGCCTCTGGCTGTGAGACCAAGCACACAGAATGCGCCGCAGCGTGACGAACGCCTGAGAGTTTTCTGGCCTCATCCAAGAGCGGGAGAAATACGGCCCGCATTTCTTCATATCCTTGGATTCTCTCGGCGCTGACTACGGACCCAGCAGTGTCTAGTTTTGCCCTGATGGTCATATTCTGAAAGGCAAAAAGGATTGATCTAACCTTCGCGCCGCTGACCAACGCCACTGTAAATGCGAGTCGAAGTTCGACCATGCTCCATGCCGCCAGCACCCTTCCGAGCAAGGAAAAATGGCAATCGGTTAGTGGCCCACTTATATTAGCCTTGGTCTTTATGGGATCTGGCATGAGCAAGGAACCTAAGGTGGTGGGCGCTGGATTCACCCCCGATGCATGGGAGCGGTTTGAAGCGATGGCGCGAAAGGTGATGGGGCGCAAGCCAATCAAGGCTCACGCCTCCACAAAAGGACGCAATGATGACCGCATTCAGCGCTATAGTTCTCGCGATAAGTCCAACAAAGATTGACCTAGCGCCCGTGTCTCTGCTGGAGGGAGCAAATTTGCTATCCATCCGAGGCCAGGGTGGCGCAGGGCCAGCACCACTCCAGGTTTCGGTGCCGATGAAGGCACCTTCGTTCGCCACATTGGGTCATCAACAGCGAACAAACGTGAACCAGGATCAATTTCAGGGGGCACCCGCTCAGCCATAGATGCACGAGCCGCAGCTATCTTGTGGATTACATCCTCTACTTCGGGTGTTTCCAAAATGATGTGTCCTAGCTGGGTGCCATCCATGACAAGCGTTAGCGTAAGTTGCGTGCGCTGTTCTGAAAGCATCATATCAAGCCGCATGGTTGGAGGCATTCTTATTGTCCCTCTCCTGGATTGCGCGCCAGCGTCGGAACGCTCTCGCTTGCTGCCTAGGCGTGCGCGACTTGACCAGTCCGCCGATAAGTGAGGCGCTTGCCCGCGATCCCGGCTGCCGCCAGGGCGGCGCGTTCGAGGTCAGACACGTTGCGGGAGTTGTAGCGAAAATCGAACTCGCCGACATAGCGTTTCAGGTGGGATTGGCTGACGTGGTGATACACGCCGACGATGCCGCGCTTGAGGATGGAGAAGTAGTTTTCGACCGTGTTGGTATGCCAGAATCCGCCGCGCACGTATTCCTCGATCGAGTGGTTGACCGTCCCGTGGCCACCAAACTCGCTGCCGATCTTGGGATAGACGGTGCTTTCATCGGTCATCAAGTAGGACGTGCGGCTGATTTGAGTGACCAGGATTGGGCGGAGGGTTTCGCTGTTGACGTTGGCAACATGGAAGCTGCGCACCTTTCCGTCGCGCTCGACCAGCGCCACCACGGCCTCCTTGGGCGGAACATGGTTCTTGCGATTCTTCGCCTTGCCGCCGACATAGGTTTCGTCAACCTCGACCACCTTGTTCTGGCCGCCCATCCCGCCAGAAAGCGTGCCTTCGCGCATCGCTTCGCGGATGCGGTGCATCATAAACCAGGTGGACTGATAGCTGATGCCGAGCATGCGGGAGAGTTGCAGCGCGCTCATGCCCTTCTTGCTGGCCGAAAGCAGATACATCGCCATCAGCCATTTGGTCAGGGCGATCTTGGAGCGTTCGCAGACAGTGCCCACCGTCACGGTGAACTGCTTGCGGCATTCGTTGCACTGAAAGGTGCCGGGACGATGAGCCGAGCCTTGAAGGCGCGTCAGGCGATCAGTCGAGCCGCAATGCGGGCAAACGGGGCCATTCGGCCATACCTGCGTCTCAAGCCACTCGCGGGCCTTTTCTTCGTCGGTGAAGATCGGGTTCTGCAAAATGCCCTGCGCCATGTCCGTCCCTTCGTTCGATAGGCGGATCATGCCGGAAGGCAAATGCTTTGTCAACTTGATAATTGCCATCAAGTGCTTGAGTAAATATACTAACTCCTTCGAGGACACGTGCACCGAACTTGATGGGGGCATCTGATAAATTAACAATATTCTCGCCATGATTGAAGTATACTAGAGGCTCGTATGAAACAACAACATAAGTTTCTGTTGGGTTTTTGTGCCTTTTGTGTTTTTTTGTCATTGTATTTCCTTTCTGTGATATAGAAAACCCACAGGATATGGGCGAAATTGCACAATCAAAATTGTACGATCGAGTAAATCCC
>DATKQI010000259.1:0-2304 GCA_035532755.1 Acetobacteraceae bacterium | reverse complement strand
TACAACCCGTAGTCGCACCACTGGCCCGGGGCTTCGGCCGCCATCTCGCTGTCGCTGCGGCGGTCGAACACCCAGTCGTTGGCGCTCGCGATCTGCTCCATGATATCGAGGGGGTTGGCGGATTTCTCCTGGGTCGGCGTGGAGAGCGCGTTCATCGAGGGTCTCCTCGGTGCTGGAGGAAGGCCGGACGCCCCGGCCCCGTCGAAACACCCCGAGATATTGGGGGTCGGGTCGCCGGGCGCCACGATTCGTAGTCTATCGGCTGGCTATGCTGCGCCGCAAGCATGGCGTCACGCCCATGGGTCCGTCCGGTCTCAGCCCGGCGGCGGTTCGGCCGGCGATGCTGGTGAAGCGGGGGCGAGCCGTTCTTCCAGCGCGGCCATCCGCGCCTCCAGCGCCGCCACCCTGGCCTCGGCTGCTTCCTGGGCCGCGCGGGCGTTCGCCGCCAGCTCCTGCACCGCCGCCAGCTCCTCGCCGCGGGCGAGGTCGAAGCGCCGCAGCGTCTCGTCGATCCGCGCACGCACCGCCGATTGCGCCTCCTCGCGCAGCCCGGCCAGCGCGGAGATCGCGCCGCCGGCCATGCCGGCGATGTCGTCCATGAAGCGTTCGCGCCCAGCCATGCTCGCCCTCCTGCCTTCCGCCCGATCGGGCTGTCCCCTATAACGCGCGCCATGATCCTGGTCACGGGCGGCGCCGGCTTCATCGGTTCGAACCTGCACGCCGCCCTGGTGGCGCGCGGGCGCGAAACCGTGGTGGTGGACCGGCTGGGCAGCGGCGGCAAGTGGCGCAACCTCGCCGCCCATCCGCCCGCCCGGCTGATCCCCCCGCCGGCGCTGGACGATTTTCTCGCCACCCACCCGCCGATCGAGATCATCTTCCATATGGGTGCGATCAGCGAAACCACCGCCACCGATGCCGATCTGGTCTGGACGACGAATGTGGAACTCCCGCTGCGCCTGTGGCAGTGGTGCGCGGCGCGCGGCGCCCGCTTCGTCTACGCCTCCTCCGCCGCCACCTACGGCGATGGCGCGGCCGGGTTCGACGACGCGGCCGACCCCGCGTCGCTCGCGAAGCTCGCCCCGCTCAACCTCTACGGCTGGAGCAAGCACGCCTTCGACAGGCGGGTGGCGGCGCTGCTGGCGCGCGGGGAAGCGGCGCCGCCGCAATGGGCGGGGCTGAAGTTCTTCAACGTCTATGGCCCGAACGAGTATCACAAGGGGCCGATGGTCTCGGTGGTGAAGGTGAAGTTCGACGAGGCGGCGGCCGGCGGCCCGATCCGGCTGTTCCGGTCCGACCGCCCGGATCTGCCCGACGGCGAGCAGAAGCGGGATTTCATCTGGGTCGGCGATGCCGTGGACGTGATGCTGTGGCTGCTGGACAGCCCGGGGGTGAGCGGGCTGTTCAATCTCGGCACCGGCGTCGCCCGCAGCTACCGGGACATGGCGGATGCGGTCGCCGATGCCGCCGGCCTGCCGCGAAGGATCGAATTCATCGACATGCCGGATGCCCTGCGCGGCCAGTACCAGTCGTTCACGCAAGCGCGCATGGATCGGCTGCGCGCGGCGGGCTATGCCGGCCAGTTCACGCCGCTCGAAGAGGGCGTGCGCCGCTACGTGCAGCATCACCTGATGGGGGAAGACGCTTTCATATGATCCCGGTCCTGGTCTTCCCCGGCTTCGATCCCATCCTGGTGCGGTTCGGCCCCTTCGCCATCCATTGGTATGCGATCGCCTACATCACCGCGCTGGTCCTCGGCTGGCGGCTGTGCCGGCGGCTCGCGCGCCTGCCGCCCTTCGTGGCGAGCGGGGAGCAGGTGGACGATTTTCTGTCCTGGGCCACGCTCGGCGTCGTGCTCGGCGGGCGGTTGGGCTACGTGCTGTTCTACCAGCCGGGGTTCTACTTCACCCACCCGCAGAACATCATCAAGGTGTGGCAGGGGGGGATGAGCTTCCATGGCGGGGCCATCGGCGTCGCCGTCGCCATCGCCTGGTTCTGCCGACGGCAGAAGATCGACGTGCTCGCCTTCGCAGATCGCATCGCCGTGTGCGTCCCGATCGGCCTCGGGCTGGGGCGCATCGCGAACTTCATCAATGGGGAGCTGTGGGGCCGCCCGGCGCCGAAATGGCTGCCCTTCGCGATGATCTTCCCCAAGGCCGGCCCCATCCCCCGCTACCCCAGCGAGATCATCGAGGCGCTGCTGGAGGGGCTGATCCTGTTCGTCGTGCTGTACTCCCTGTCCCGCCGCGAAGGCCTCCGCGCGCGGATCGGCTTCCTCACCGGCTCGTTCCTGCTGGGCTACGGTCT
>DATKQI010000258.1:0-12028 GCA_035532755.1 Acetobacteraceae bacterium | reverse complement strand
TGCGAAGCTGCGATCGATGAACTGATCGACGATCACGAAATGACCGGGCGGCAGGCCCTCCTTCAAGCTCCCCACCGCGGAGAGGGAGATCACGTCGGTGCAGCCGGCTCGCTTCAGCGCATCGATATTGGCGCGGTAGTTCAATTCGCTCGGCGAGATGCGGTGGCCGCGGCCGTGCCGGGGCAGGAACACGCAGCGCACACCGGCAAGGCGGCCGAACAGCAGTTCGTCGGACGGATCACCCCATGGCGTCGGGACGTGCCGCCACGTCTTCTCCTCCAGCCCCTCGATATCGTACAGGCCGGAACCGCCGATGATGCCGATGACCGGCTCGATGATGGGCGATGCGGCAAGATCGGACATGACAGTCTCCACATACGAAACCGCCGCGCGTCCGATGGGGCGCGCGGCGGGGTGAACGGTCAGGCAACAGGCAGGATCAGTGCACGTCCGACCAGATCTTGCGCTTCACCGCGTAGGTCAGGCCGGTCAGCAGCGCGAGGAACAGGATCACCCGCACCCCCATCGCCTTGCGCTCGTCCATCTCCGGATTCGAGGCCCAGGCCAGGAAGGTGACGACATCGTGCGACATCTGCGGCACCGATGCCGGCGTGCCGTCGGCATAGGTCACGCGCCCGCTGGCCAACGGCGGCGGCATGGAGATCTGATGGCCGGGGAAGAATTCGTTGTAGTACTTGCCCGGCGCGAGCTTCAGCCCCGGCGGCGGCTTCGCGTAGCCATTGAGGATCGCATAGATGAAGTTCGGCCCGTCCGGCAGCGCGTTGACCAGCAGCGACTGGTCGGGCGGCAGGGCGCCGCCGAAAGCGGCCTGCGCCGCCTCCGCGTTGGGGAAGGGCGCCTTGAAGGTGTCGGCCGGCCGGCCGGGGCGGCTGAAGGGCTGCCCGCTCTTGTCGATGCCGCCCGGAACCTGCACGCTCGCCGCGATGGCCTTGATCTGCGCCAGATTCAGCCCGATGCCGGACAGATCACGGTAGTGCAGATATTCCATCGAGTGGCAACTGGAGCAGACCTCCTTGTAGACCTGGAAGCCGCGCTGCAGGGAGGCCTGATCGTAGGTGCCGAACAGCCCGCTGAAACTCCACTGCTGCGGCGGAACCGGCGGCGTATCCTGGGCGAAGGCCGGGGCAGCCATGGTCAAGGGAGCGGCAAGCAGCGCGCCGAACAGGGCGAGAGATGTCAAACGGCGCATCATGCCTTCTCCATCGGCTTCGCGGTCGCCCCCGAGGGCAATGGGCCGCCCCCACCGCCACCGCGCCTGATGACGGGCTGGCTGATGCTCTCCGGCAGCGGCAGCGGGCGTTCCAGCTTGCCCAGCACCGGCAGGATCACCAGGAAATGCACGAAATAATACGTCGTCGCCACACGGCCGAGCAGGATCCATATGCCCAGCGGCGGATGCGCGCCGACCACGCCCAGCAGCAGCACATCGGCCACCAGCACCAGGATGAGCTGCCGGTAGATCGGGCGGAACCGGGCGCTGCGCACCGGGCTCGTATCCAGCCAGGGCAGGACGAACAGCACGGCGATCGAACCGAACATCATCATCACGCCGCCGAGCTTGTTCGGCACCGAGCGCAGGATGGCATAGAACGGCAGGAAGTACCATTCCGGCACCACGTCCGGCGGGGTCACCAGCGGGTTCGCGGGGGTGAAATTGATCGGGTCGCCCAGCAGCCGCGGGGCGAAGAACACCAGTGCGGCGAACACGATCAGGTACACGCAGATGCCGACGCTGTCCTTCATCGTATAGTACGGGTGGAACGGCACCGTGTCCTGCGGGCTCTTCACGTCGATGCCGAGCGGGTTGTTGGACCCGGTGATGTGCAGCGCGACGATGTGCAGGAACACCACGCCCACGATCACGAACGGCAGCAGGTAATGCAGGCTGAAGAAGCGGTTCAGCGTGGGATCGGCCACCGCGAACCCGCCCCACAGCCAGGTGACGATCCCCTTGCCGACGATCGGGATGGCGGAGAACAGGTTGGTGATGACCGTCGCGCCCCAGAAGGACATCTGCCCCCAGGGCAGCACGTAGCCCATGAACGCGGTCGCCATCATCAGCAGCAGGATCACCACGCCCAGCATCCACAGCAGCTCGCGCGGCGCCTTGTAGGAGCCGTAATACAGGCCGCGGAAGATATGGACGTACACCACGACGAAGAACATCGAGGCGCCGTTCATGTGGATATAGCGCAGCAGCCAGCCGTAGTTCACGTCGCGCATGATCCGCTGCACGCTGCCGAAGGCATGCACCGCGTTCGGATCGTAATTCATCGCCAGGAAGATGCCGGTGATGATCATGATGGCGAGGTTGACCATCGCCAGCGCGCCGAAATTCCAGAAATAATTGAAATTCTTCGGCGTCGGGAAGGTGCCGTATTCCTTCTGCATCATGCTGATGATCGGCAGGCGGCTGTCGATCCAGTTCGCCACGGGATTCTTGATGTCGCTCTTGTACAGGCCGGCCATGGTCTTCTCCGTCAACCGATCGCGGTCGAGCTTGGGGTATCGGACGTGTTCATCGACAGAAGGGCATCGACCAGCCCCGTCATGCCGCCGCCGGGCGCGTTCCGCAACCCACGCATCGCACCGCCCGGATCAGCCATGGCTCTTCCAGTCCCTCTCCATTCTGCCGATCGAGCGATCGGGCAGGCATCATCCCCGGCCTTGGCCGCAAATACAGCCGTTGCGGGCACCGCGACAAGCCGTGCAACGGCCATCACGCAACGCCCGGCAACAGACCGCGCGCATAGTAGAAGCGTGCCTTCGCCACTGCAACACGCCGCGGCCCTCGATTACCCTGGTCGCGAGCCATTCCGGACCCGCTTGAATGACGCAATCCCCGCCCCTGCCGCACGCCGCATTGAAGCCCGAGGCCCGCGCCTGGTTCGAGACGCTGCGGGACCGGATCTGCACGGCATTCGAGGCGATCGAGGATGCGCAGACCGGCCCCCTCGCCGACCATCCGCCAGGCCGCTTCACCCGGACGGCCTGGGCCCGCCCGGCGGAACCGGACGGCAGCGAAGGTGGCGGCGGAGTGATGAGCGTGATGCGCGGGCGGGTGTTGGAGAAGGTGGGCGTGAATCTCTCCACCGTGCACGGCAGTTTCAGCCCCGAATTCCGCGCCCAGATCCCCGGCGCGGAGCAGGACCCGCGATTCTGGGCTTCCGGCATCAGCGTGGTCGCGCATCTGCACAGCCCGCACGTGCCGGCGGTGCACATGAACACGCGGATGATCGTGACGACGAAGGGCTGGTTCGGCGGCGGCGCAGACCTCACGCCGATGCGCCCCGAGGCGGAAAGCGCGCAGGCGGATGCCGCCGATTTCCACGCCGCCCTGCGCGCCGCCTGCGATCGGCACGATCCGGGCTACCATCCGAAGTTCAAGGACTGGTGCGACCGCTACTTCTTCCTGCCCCACCGCAACGAAACGCGCGGGGCCGGCGGCATTTTCTACGACTACCTCGATTCGGGCGATGCAGCCGCGGATTTCGCCTTCACCCGCGATGTCGGCCTTGCCTTTCTCGACATCTATCCGCGGATCGTCCGTCGCCGCATGGGCCTGCCCTGGACTGCGGCCGAGCGCGAGCATCAGTTCGTCCGCCGGGGCCGCTATGTCGAGTTCAACCTGCTCTACGACCGGGGCACGCTGTTCGGCCTGAAGACCGGCGGCCACACCGAAGCCATCCTGATGAGCCTGCCGCCCGAGGCGCGCTGGCCCTGACCGCACCGAAAGGAAATGCCATGACAGACACGCAGCGCTTCGCCGGCCAGGCCGCCATCGTCACCGGCGGGGCTGCCGGCATCGGCCGGGCCATCGCCGAACGGCTGGCAGCCGAGGGCGCGCGCGTGTCCATCTGGGACCGCGATGCGACCGCCCTGGCGGATGCCGCCGCCGCGCTGCCCGCCCATGCGGTCGCGCTGGACGTGACCGACGAGGCCGCGGTGTCGGCCGCGGCCAAAGCCACCGCCGATGCCCTCGGCGGGATCGACATCCTGGTGGCCTCCGCCGGCATCACCGGCCCCAACGCGGCGGTGGCGGATTATCCGTTCGATGCGTGGAAGCGGGTCTTCGCGGTGAACGTGGACGGGGTGTTCCTGTGCAACCGCGCGGTGCTGCCGTTCATGCGCGCCCGCGATTACGGGCGGATCGTCAACATCGCCTCGGTCGCAGGCAAGGAAGGCAATCCGAACGCGAGCGCCTACAGCGCCTCCAAGGCCGCGGTGATCGGCCTGACCAAGTCGCTCGGCAAGGAACTCGCCGGCACCGGCATCCGGGTGAACTGCGTGACCCCGGCCGCCGTGCGCACCGCGATCTTCGACCAGATGACGCAGCAGCATATCGACTTCATGCTGTCCAAGATCCCGATCGGCCGGTTCGGGCTGGTGGAGGAGGTGGCGGCACTGGTCTGCTGGCTTGCCTCCCGCGAGGCAAGCTTCAGCACCGGCGCGGTGTTCGATATCTCCGGCGGCCGGGCAACATACTGAGGGCTGGTGCGGACGGCGGGACTTGAACCCGCACTTCCTGTCGGAAAGCAGATTTTCATCCCACTTCGGCTTCCGCCGCCGCCCCGCCGCTATCGGCATCGGGGCGTTCGTGGTCTGGACTATCCCTTCGCCATAGCCCGTTCACCGGGCCACAGGCGCCGCCCGTCTAGTCTCTACACCTTCCCCGCGGGGCGGCGGGGCTTGGCTCGGGATCGGCCCGGCCATGCCGTCGGCGTTCCCCGAATTTGAGCGGTTCTGCACCGCGGGTTTCCCCGCGGGCACTCCTTCGGAAGTCTGCTGCGTCTACCGGTTTCGCCACGTCCGCATCATCGGTCCCTTCTGGTGTCCTGCCCCTGAAATGCCTTTGCATTTCAGGGATCAGCAGGCCACTGAAAATAAAAGGCTGGTGTCCCGGAAATTCGCCTGCGAATTTCCGAGACACCAGGGTCAGCCTTCGGCGATTCGCTTCGCGATGTCCAGCGCCCTGCGCACCAGCGTGTCGGAAGCCTCTGGCGTGCGGAAGCCGCTATGGGCGGACAGCGTCACGTTCTCGACCGTGGTGAGCACGTGGCCGGCCGGCAGCGGCTCCTCGTCGAACACATCGAGCGCGGCATGGCCGATCCGCCCGTCCCTCAGCGCGGCGATCATCGCCGCCTCGTCCACCAGGGCGGCGCGCGCGGTGTTCACCAGGATTGCCCCCTGGCGCATCCGGCCGATTCGCACCGCGTTCAGGAACTGCCGGGTCTCGTCCGTCAGCAGCAGATGCAAGGACAGCACGTGGCTTTCCGCCAGCAGCGTGTCGAGATCGACGAAGTCCACCCCCGGTGCGGTCTTCGCCGAGCGGTTCCAGGCCAGCACCCGCATCCCGCTGCCGGCGGCGATGCGCGCCATCTCGCCCGCGATGCCGCCGAAGCCGAGCAGCCCGAGGGTCTTGCCGGTGAGCTGCATCCCTTCCGTGCGCAGCCACTGCCCCGCGCGCATCCCGCGGTCCATCCGCGCGAGCCCGCGCGCCGCCGCCCACATCAGGGCGATGGCATGCTCGGCCACCGCGATGTCGCCATAGCCCTTGATGGTATGGACGGTGATGCCGAGGGCGGCCAGCTCCTCGGGGTTCATGTAGCTGCGCGCGCCTGTGCCCAGGAACACGATGTGCTTCAGCCCGGCGCAGCGGCGCAGAATGTCGGTCGGCATGGAACTGTGGTCGTCCAGCACGAAATCGTAGCCGGCGAGGCGGGCGGGCAGGCTCGCCGGATCGATATCGCCTTCCTCGTTCACATCGACCGGCGGATCGTCCGGCCGCACCACATGGCGAAAAACATCCGCCATCGCATCGGAGGCATCGAGGAACAGGCCCTTCATCATCGTCTCCCGTCTGGTCGGGCAAGTCTGCTTGAGGGGGCGGCAGGCGGCAAGCCGTTGCATTGACGCGACGGGAGCGGCCAAGCAGCATGCCGCCCCTGGATGCCGCGCAGCGCCCCACCCCCTTCGATCCCGCAAACCGCCGCCCCGCCGACACGCGCCGTCGCGAAGCGCCGGCGGCGGACGTGGCGGTGGCTGCGACTTGCCATCATGGCGATCGTCTGGGGCGGCGTGGCCGGGGCAGTGGTCCTGCTGTGGTTCACCTGGGACCTGCCGCGCCCGGAATCGGCACTCGCCGCGATCCGCCGCCCCGGCCTGACATTGGAGGACCGCGGCGGCCAGGTATTCGCCCGCTATGGGGATACGGTCGGCACGCCGCTGCGGCTGTCGCAGATGCCCCCCTTTCTGCCGCAGGCGGTGGTGGCGGTGGAGGACCGGCGGTTCTGGCAGCATGGGGGGCTCGATTTCCGCGGCATCGCCCGTGCCGCCCTGGCCGACCTGATGGCCGGGCATGTCGTGCAGGGCGGTTCCACCCTGACCCAGCAGGTGGCGAAGAACCTGTTCCTGTCGGATGCCCGCACCCTGCGCCGCAAGGTGCAGGAGATGCTGCTGACCTTCTGGCTGACCCGACACTTCACCCGCCGCCAGATCCTGGAGATCTACTTCAACCGCATCTACCTGGGCGCCGGCGCCTGGGGGGTGGATGCGGCGGCGCGGGTGTATTTCGGCATCTCCGCCACAAGGCTTCAGCTCTGGCAGGCGGCGGTGATCGCCGGCCTGCCGCGCGCGCCTTCCGCATTCAACCCGCTGGCCGACCCGAAGGCGGCGAAGACGCGGGCGAAGCAGGTGCTGGCCGCGATGGTGCGCGCGCATGACATCACGCGTGCGCAGGCGGATGCCGCCGCGATGCGGATCGTCTTCCCCCCGCATGGCCCGCGAGGCGCCGGCTGGTTCGCCGACTGGGTCTCGGAGCAGGCGCGCCCCACCATGCCCGCCGGGCAGGATGCGGTGCTGCACACCACGCTCGATCCGCACCTGCAAACTATCGCCGAGCACGCGCTGGCGGGCGTGCTCGCCGGATGGGGCCAGGTCGACGGGGTGCATCAGGGTGCGGTGGTGGTGCTGGATGCGGCCACCGGCGCCGTGCGGGCATTGGTCGGTGGGGCGGATTACGCAACCGGACCATACGACCGAGCGGTGCTCGCCCGCCGCCAGCCGGGATCGGCCTTCAAGCCGTTCGTCTGGCTGGCGGCGCTGGAAAAGGGCGCGCGGCCGGACCAGCGCGTGCTGGATGCGCCGATCCGCTTCGGCGCCTGGCACCCGAGGGACTTCTCCCGCCACTACCAGGGCTGGATCACGCTGACCCGTGCGCTGGCCGATTCGGTGAACACCGCCGCCATCCGCCTGCTCATCCGCGCCGGCGGGCCGCGCGCGGTGGCTGCCGTCGCCCGCCGCCTCGGCATCGCCGACAGGCTGTCCGACAATGATTCGATCGCCCTTGGCACCGGCGATGTCGGCCTGCTGGAGCTGGCCGCGGCCTATGCGCCGTTCTTCAACGGCGGGCTGCGCGTGCACCCCTACGGCATCACCGGGCTGAGCGCGGATGGCCGCGCCGTGCCCGAATCCCATCCCTCCCCGGCCCCCGTCGTCCCGCCTGCCCTGGCCGCGATGATGCGGCAGATGATGATGGCGGTGGTGACCGGCGGCACCGGCACTGCCGCGGCTGTCCCGGGCCTGATCGTGGCCGGCAAGACCGGCACCACCGAGGATTATCGCGATGCCTGGTTCGTCGGCGGTGCCGCCGGCCGGATCATCGGGGTGTGGATGGGCAATGACGATGCGACACCCACCAAAGGCGTCACCGGCGGCAGCCTGCCCGCCCGGGTGTTCCATGACATTGCCGCTTCACTGCGCTGAATCCCCGTAGCTCGTCGGCGTCAGCCCCTCCGTCGCAAGTGCTGAGCGGACCGCGGGGCTCAGCAGCGCCGCCAGCTCCGCCTGATGGGCATAACCCGGCATCAGCCGCAGCAGCAGGGGATCGCGTCCCGCAGCGGGGTGGAAATACACCTCGCTGATCCCGTCCGGCAGATGCGGCAGCAGGCGCAGCAGCCGCTCCTCGGTCATCCGCCCGGTCCAGGCGAGGCCGAACACATGGTCGTTCACGCGCATGCCCCCCGCCATCGCCTGCCGCCGCAGCAGCCGCGACCAGAGGGGCAGCAGCCGGCCGCCGAGACCCACGCGCTCCCCGCACGCGCGCAGAACCGCTGGCGGTTCGGCGGGCACCCGCACCGCGGACAGCCCGAACTCGCGCCCGATCTCGATCATCAGCCGCCCCACCACCGGATGCAGATGCATATGCTTGTGGGCGTTGGCGTGATCGAGCGGGAGGCCGGTTTCGGCGAAGGCGGCGAACTGCGCGCGGATTTCGGCCGCGAGCTGCCTGCGGATGCCGGGACGGAAGAAATAGCGCACGCCGAGCCGCGCCTGTCCGGACGGGAACTGACCCTGCCGATCGACAAGCCCCGGAATCCGCGCGGCCGGCAGCACCGCCGGCCCCTCCACCAGCACCAGATGCAGCCCCACGCGCAGCCGGGGCATCGCCCGCGCCCGGCGCACCGCGTCAGCCGCCGCCTCGCCGGCCACCATCAGGCTCGCGCTGGTCAGCACACCGTCCCGGTGCGCCTGCTCCACCGCCTCGTTCACCGCCTCGCTCAGGCCGAAATCGTCGGCCGAGATGATGAGGCGCCGCACGCCCGGATCAGGCCGCCGTGTGGCGCTCGCGCAGGAACTGGAAGAACTCCACGCCTTCGCGCAGGCGCCGCTTCATCATCTGCGGGCTGCGCACCATCTCGCCGACGATCGAGGCGATCTTCGGCGCGCGGAAATAGAACTTCTTGTAGAAGGTCTCGACCGAATCGAAGATCTCGGTGTGGGCGAGATGCGGGTAGGACAGCGGCGCGATCTGGATGCCGTGATCGTCCACCAGTTCGGCATGGTCGGCGTCCAGCCAGCCGTTCTCCACCGCCTGGCGATGCAGGAAGGTGCCGGGGTAGGGGGCGGCGAGCGAGACCTGGATGGTGTGCGGGTTGATCTCGGTCGCGAAGCGGATGGTTTCCTGGATCGTCTCCTTGGTCTCGCCGGGCAGGCCCAGGATGAAGGTGCCGTGGATCTTCACGCCCAGCTCATGGCAATCCTGGGTGAAGCGCTTCGCCACCTCGATGCGCATGCCCTTCTTGATGTTGTGCAGGATCTGCTGGTTGCCGCTTTCATAGCCCACCAGCAGCAACCGCAGCCCGTTGTCCTTCAGCACCTTCAGCGTCTCGCGCGGCACGTTCGCCTTCGCGTTGCAGGACCACGTCACGCCGAGCCTGCCGAGTTCCTTCGCGATCGCCTCGGCGCGAGGAAGGTTGTCGGTGAAGGTGTCGTCGTCGAAGAAGAACTCGCGCACCTGCGGGAAATAGGACTTGGCGAGGCTGATCTCCGCGGCCACATGCTCCGGGCTGCGCACGCGGTATCGGTGGCCGCCCACGGTCTGCGGCCACAGGCAGAAGGTGCAGCGGGATTTGCAGCCGCGCCCGGTGTACAGCGAGATGTAGGGGTGCATCAGGTAGCCGATGAAATAGTCCTCGATCCTCAGGTCGCGCTTGTACACCTCGGTCACGAAGGGAAGCTGGTCCATGTCCTCCAGCACAGCGCGGTCCTGGTTGTGCACGATGGTGCCATGGGCGTCGCGGTAGGAGATGCCGTCGATCGCCGCGAAATCCCGCCCTTCGGCCACTTCCTTGATGGTGAAGTCGAACTCGTTGCGGGCGACGAAATCGATCACCGCGCCCTTTTTCAGGCTTTCCTCCGGCTGCACCGCGACCTTCGCACCCACGAAGCCGACCTTCAGCGACGGCTTGGCCGATTTCAGCGCCTCGGCAACCTTCACATCCGCCGCGAAGGAGGGGCTGGAGGTATGGATCACCACCAGATCGTAGTCCGGCACCTGCTTCAGCACCGGATCGAGGCCGATCCGGGCAGGCGGGGCATCGATCAGCTTGCTCCCCGGCACCAGGGCGGCCGGCTGGGCGAGCCAGGTGGGATACCAGAACGAGCGGATTTCCCGCTTGGCCTGGTAGCGCGATCCGGCGCCGCCGTCGAAGCCGTCGAAGGAGGGCGGTTGCAGGAACAGGGTCTTCATCATGGCAGGATCACTTTCAAGAAGCAGGCCGGCCGGGGACCAACCGGGCCCGATCCGCCCGCGCCATCTGGCCGCGCCACTCTACCCGGTTGCCGGCGAACCCCGCCAGCAGCACCAGGAACGACAGCACCTCGCGCACCGGCAGAAGCCAGACCGGGAGCGTTCTGGCAAGCCCGAGCGCGCGGTCGATCGCGCGCACCAGGGCCGCGCGAAGCGCCCAGGCGCCGATGAACAGGATCACCGCGCCTTCGTCCAGCCGCGACAGCGCGAGGCTGGCGAGCGCCCAGACCAGCGGATATTGCAGCGACGACAGGGCGAACTGCACCGGCACCAGGGCGCGGATGGTGCGCGCCCAGCGCAGCTCATGTCGCCACAGCGCGGCAAGGCTCGCCTCCGGCACGGTGGTGGCCGGCACGGTGCGGGCGAGCGCGATGCGCAGCCCCTGCCCACGCACCAGCCGGCCCAGCATGTTGTCGTCGGCCAGGTGCGGGGCGAGCGCGGGCAGCCCGCCGATCCGGCCGAGCGTGCCGCGGGTCAGCGCCATGGTCGCCCCCAGGCAGTCCTGCCGCCCCATCGCCCGCGCCAGCAGCACGCCGGGCAGGAACACGTGGTTGATCTGGCTGGCACCCAGCCGCGCCGGAAGCCCAGGCACGCCCGGAAACCCGGTATAGAGCGTGGTGACCAGCCCGGCGCCGGGCGCCTGCAAGGCCGCGACGATCCGCTCCAGATAGCTCGGGGGGGCATGCAGATCGGCATCCGCGATCACCAGCACATCGTGCTTCGCCGCCGGCAGCATGTTGATGAGGTTGGCCACCTTGCGGTTCGCCCCGTGCGGGGTGGGATCGACCACCACGCCGATGTCCCGCTCGGGAAACAGCGCCCGCAGCCGGCCGATGACGGCCAGGGCAGGGTCGGCAGGATCCTGCACGCCGAACACGATCTGATAGTCCGGATAGGTCTGGATGCAGAACGAGGTCAGCGCGATCTCCAGCAGCGGCTCGTCCCCGAAGAGCGGCTTCAGGACCGTGACCGGCGGACGGGTGGCTGGCTGAACCACCGGCTCAAGGCTGAACCGGCGCAACGCACGCAGCCCCAGCACCCCCTGGATCAGGCCCGCGCAGGCCAGGATCGCGGTCAGCAGGGTCAGCAGATCGAGCATTTCCCGCCTATGGCCGGACGGTGCCGCCGGAGAGCTGCGCGGTCTTGCGGGCCAGCAGGGCGATCAGCCGGCTGGCATCGCCATCGGCCAGCGCCGAACGGAAATCCGACCGCTGCACGGCAACACGGCTGATCGTGCCGTCCAGCAGCACATCGACGGCCTTCCACGCACCCGCCTCAGGCCGCATCACGTAGTCGATCCGGGTCGGGCCGCCGGAGGCCGGCACGATATGGGTCTCCACCACCCGCTCCGCCCCGACCGCCCGCAGGGCGGGGGCGATGGTGAAGCGCTCGCCGGAATAGCTGTCGAAATTGGCGGCGTAGGTGGCGATGGTGAAGCTGCGGAACACGGTCTGCAGCCGCGCCTTCTGCGCCTGCGGCAGCCCCGGCCAGAGCAGGCCGACCGAGGTGCGCAGGATGCCCGGCAGGTCGAAAGCGCGATCGACCATCGGCGTCAGCGTGGCGAAGCGCTGCGGGAAGGGCGTTGCATGCCCCTCCTTCATCACCGTCAGCAGGCCCGCATACAGTGCCGAGATCGGCGCCACGGCAGGGGCCTCTCCCGCGGCGCGCGCGGCGGGCGCGACCAGGGCCGCACCGACGGCGGCCAGCGATCCGGCAAGGAAGATGCGGCGACCGGACACGCTCATTGCGCCGGCACCGCATGCGGCTGCCGCTCGGCCATTCCGAGTGCGTGGAGAGTGGTGTTGACGATGTGTTTGGTGGAGAGGTTGGCGTCGGTGATCTGTGCGGTGGGGGTGTTGTGGTCGATGAAGCGGTCGGGCAGGGTCATCGGGCGGATTTTCAGCCCGGTGTCGAGCA
>DATKQI010000257.1:0-6718 GCA_035532755.1 Acetobacteraceae bacterium | reverse complement strand
GCGATGCTCCCGTCGGCGCGGCGCTCGATCCGGTCGGCGCGGCCGCGCAGCGTGAACGGGCCGGCGGGCGCGTCGAAGCGCCATTCGCCCGCGACCTCCATCCCGAGTGCGGCGAGCGGGGTCGCCGCGCGGCGGCGCGCTTCCTCCGCGGCAACCCAGTCTGCGATGCGGTACAGCCGGGGCCGCCACCATGCGGCCAGGGCGGGGCGCAACGCCGCGCGCAGCAATTCACCGTCCATTGCCGCGCGCAGGCGTGCCGGCGCGTCGTCCGGCAGGCCTGGCCACGCCGTCTCCAGGAAGCGATGGATCGCCCGGTGCACCAGCACCCCGTAGTCGGCGGCGTCGGTGCGCTCGTCCAGCCCGGCAAGCTCATCGAGGCGCAGCACATGGCGGGCGTAGATGGCATAGGGATCGGCGAGCCAGGTCTCGATCTCAGTCACCCGCAGCCGGCGCGGGCGCAGCGCCACCGGTGGGCGGGGCCGTGGCGGGCGGGCGGGGTCCGGCGGGCCTTCAGGCTGGTCGAGCGCGCGCGCCCAGTGCACGGCGGGATGGGCGGGCAGCGCCTGCCCCTGGCCGGCCAGCAGCGCATCCAGCCGTACCAGCCAGCGCGCGGGTACGGCCGGCGCGCCATCCCGCCGGCGCGGCGCGCTCAGCACCACCACCGGCGCGGCACAGGCCGCCGCGACGAAATCATGCGCCGCCTGGCCGATCCGCTCCTCGGCGGCGGGCAGGCCCACGGCGGCGCGCATCTGCCGGCTGAGCCAGGGGCCGGGATCGGTCGCGGGCGGCCAGACGCCTTCGACGAGGCCGCCGAGCACCATCACCTCGGCCGATTGCAGCCGTGCCTCCAGCAGGCCCCAGATGAACACCCGCGGATGCTCCGCCCCGCCGCGGCCGCGCAGGCTGCGGCGGGTGCGCACCACCGGCCCCTCCAGCAGCGCATCGATGAGGCCGGCCGGGCTCGCCGCGATGCTCTCCGGCAGGCCGTCGAGCGCGGCACCGGTCTGCGCCAGATGCGCGGCCAGCGCCTCCCCCTCCTCGGCCGCCCACAGCCGCGCGGGGCCGGGCGTCGTGTCGGTCGCTGCCAGCCCTTCGGCGGCCGCGATCAGCGCGGCGAGCAGTGCCGCCGGCGCCGCCGGCGGGTTGGTCGTGCGCAGAAGGGGGTGCAGCGCAACCTCGAACCGCACCAACAGATCCGGCACGGCCGGATCGACATCGGCAGCCTGATCGAGCGCGCGGCGGATGCCGTTCAGGCCGGGCGCGGGCCGCGGGCCGCGCAGGCAGGCGCGTTCCAGCGCGCGCGCCGCCCCCCGCGCCGCGGCCGGCGCGAGCCCGCACGCCACCAGCGGGTGCTTCAGCAGGGCCAGCAACGGCACCGGGGCGAAGCCCGCGCCCAGCGCGCCGGCCAGCAGCCGCAGCAGCACCGCGGGCGGCGTGTCCGCCAGCTTCTCCCCGGCGCTGTCGTCGGCGACGATGCCGAAGCGCAGCAGTTCGGCCGCCACCCGCCCAGCCAGCGCACGATCCGGCGTGACCAGCGCGGCCCGCGCGCCCGGCCGCTCCAGCGCATCGCGCAGCACCAGCGCGATCGCCAGCGCCTCCTCCTGCGCGTCCGCCGGGTACAGGCGGAACAGTCCGTGCGTCTCCGCCGCCACCTCCTCCCGCCACGTGGCGAGTGCGGCGGCCGGCAGCAGGGCGCGGGACAGCAGCGCCGGCCGGCCCGCCGGCACCGCCGACGGCGCGGCGGGCCACGGCCGCACATCGCCCCGCGCCGCACCCAGGCCGGTGAGCAGCCGTTGCAGCCCGGCCTGGGGATGCGCGTCGTCCAGCGCCTCCCACGCCACATCCGGCAGCGCGGCATCCAGCCCCGGCAGCGCCACCCGGCCCTGCGGCAGCGCGGCGACCACGCGCAGCAGCCGCGCCACCGCGGGGATGCCGCCGGTGGCGCCGGCCACCACCACCGGATGGTCCGGCGGCGCATCCCGCCAGGCGCGGGCCTGCGCATCGAGCAGCCGCACCTGCCGCGCGGCCGGGTTCATCAGCCCGTTCTCCGCCAGCCAGTCCGGCCAGGCGCGGGTGACGATGCGCAGGAAATCGAGCGTCATCTCCCAATGCCGGGCGAGCCCCCCCGGCACCGCGTCCGGCAGGCGGGCGGCGAGGTCGATCTCCGCCCGCTCCGCCTCGTCCATCAGCGCGGCGAGGTCGGCGGCGAGCTTCCAGGCCGCCTCCAGCGCGCGCGGGGCGCCGAACCGGCCCTCCAGCGCGAGGATGAGCCGGCTGAGCACGGCGAGGCGCTGCGGCTGTGCGACCGGGGGCGGCAGGTCGAGCGCGCCGGCCAACGCCAGCGGCGCCTCGTCCAGCGCGCCCAGCGCGGTGATGCGCGGCAGCAGCAGCGGCCGCCCGTCCGTGGCGCGCAGGAAGGCTTCTGCCAACGCCCGGGCGGCGCGGCGGGTGGGCAGCAGGATCAGCCCGCGCGCGACGGCGAGCGGATCACCCGCCGCACCCTGCTTCAGCCAGCTCGCCGCCAGCGCATCCAGGAACGGGGCGTCCGGCGGGATGGAGAACAGGTTCACCGGGTTTCGCCGGTCGCGCGCGCGTGCAGGCTCGCCTCGGCCTCGGCCAGGTCGGCGGGGGTGGAGAGATGGAACCACAACCCGTCATGCACGATCGCCCCCAGCCGGGCGGCGGCGATGGCCCGGTCCCACAGCCGGTTCATGCTGAACCGGCCGGTCGGCGCCATGGCGAACAGGGTGGGCGCGAGCACCTGCACCCCGGCATAGACATAGGGCGCCACCTCGCGCTCGGTCGGGCGGCGCAGCCGGCCCTCGCGGTCCAGCATGAAATCGCCGGCGCCCACATCGGCGCGGACCTGGGTCGTGCGGTGCAGCAGCAGCACGCCGTCCTGCCGGCCGGGGTCGAACGCCTCGGCCAGCCGCGCCAGCGCCGGAGAGGGGCCATCAAGCCAGAACGCGTCGCCGTTCACCACGAAGAACGGCGCATCCGGCAGCAGCCCGGCCCGCAGCGCCGCCGCCACCGCCCCGCCGGTGTCCAGCAGGTCCGGCTCCGACAGCATCACCGTCTCCGGCCCGCCGGCACGGGCGGCGAGATGCGCGGCGAGCCGGTCCGCCTGCCAGTGCGCGTTCACCACCACCCGGCTCACCCCCGCCGCACCCAGCCGGTCCAGCGCATGGTCGAGCAGCGGGCGGCCGCCGAGCGGCAGCAGCGGCTTGGCGGTGCGTTCGGTCAGCGGGCGCATGCGGGTGCCGAGCCCGGCGGCGAGCAGCATGGCGGTGCGCGGAACGGCAGTCATGCCGCGCGCTCCATCATCCGGTCGCTCCAGCCATGCAGGGCGGCCCGGCGCGACTCGTCGCCCGTGGGCGTCAGCGTGATGCGCAGCGCCTCGGCCGGGGCGAGCGCGCCGAGCCGGTCCGGCCATTCGACCAGCACGATGCCCGCCCGCGCGTCGTCCCAGCCGAGCTCGGCGAGCCCGGCGGGGTCGTCGAGGCGCCAGAGGTCGAAATGATGCACAGGGCCCGCCGGCGTGTCGTAGCTCTGCACCAGGGTGAAGCTCGGGCTCGGCACCTCCAGCCCCGGATCGGCGGTGAGCGCGCGCAGGAAGGCGCGGGCGAGCGCGGTTTTTCCCGCACCCAGCGGCCCGGCCAGCAGGATGGCATCGCCGGGGCGCACATGGGCGGCGAGCGTACGGGCGAGTGCGGCGGTCGCGGCCGGATCGGGCAGGTCGCGCAGGATCGGTTCGTCGGGGAGCGTCATGCGGCGCACCATGCCGCAGCCGACCACTCCGGGACAACTCGACAGGTGACTTGATCGTACCCGATCCCGGTTTACCCTGCGGCCCATGACACAGATGACCGCGACCCGCCTTGCACCCGACGCCGCCATCGACACCGGGAGCGTGTTCGAGACCGATGTGGCGATCATAGGCGCCGGGCCGGTCGGCCTGTTCGCCGCCTTCGAATGCGGCATGCTGAAGCTGCGCAGCGTGCTGATCGACGCGCTGGACGCGGTGGGGGGGCAGTGCACCGCGCTCTATCCCGAGAAGCCGATCTACGACATTCCGGCCCATCCCGCGATCGACGCAGGCGCCCTGGTGACGCAGCTTGAGCGGCAGATCGCGCCGTTCGCTCCGCCCCGGCTGCTGGGCCGGCGGGTGGAGCGGCTGAGCGGGGCGGCCGGGGGTTTCGTGCTCGGCACCGATGCCGGGGATACGGTGCGGGCGAAAGCGGTGATCATCGCCGCCGGCGCCGGCGCCTTCGGGCCGAACCGGCCGCCGCTGGAAGGGCTTGCGGGCTTCGAGGCTTCCGGCAGCGTGCAATACTATGTTCGCCGACGGGAAGATTTCCGCGGCAAGCGCGTGGTGATCGCCGGCGGCGGCGATTCGGCGGTGGACTGGGCGCTCGCGCTGAAGGACATCGCCGCCCAGGTGAGCGTGATCCATCGCCGCCCGAAATTCCGCGCCGCGCCCGAAACCGCCGCCCAGCTCGACGCCGCCGCCGGCCGCGGCGAGATCGAGCTGGTGATCCCCTACCAGCTCCATGCGCTGCATGGCGCCGACGGGCGGCTTGCCGCGGTGGAGGCCGCCACGCTGTCGGGCCAGACCCGGCTGCTGCCGGCCGATGTGCTGCTGCCGTTCTTCGGCCTGTCGATGGATCTCGGCCCCATCGCCGCCTGGGGTCTCGATCTTGAGATGCATCACGTGGCGGTGCAGCCGGCGACCTGCGAGACCAGCCTGCCCGGCGTGTTCGCCATCGGCGACGTGGCGCATTACCCCGGCAAGCTGAAGCTGATCCTGCAAGGCTTCAGCGAGGCCGCGATGGCCGCCCACGCCATCCACCCCATCGCCCATCCGGGCGAGGCGCTGCATTTCGAGTATTCCACCACCACCGGCATACCGGCCGGGTGACGGCGGCGAGCAAGAAAATTACTGGCTGACCTGCAACGATTCCATGCCTCGGGCACTTAACGGGGGCAACTTCCGTCAGGGCAGGCCCATGGCGTTCGGCCGACAGCGGCTATGCGACGAGACCCGGCCCCTTCGGCCATTCCGGCCAGGCGCGCGCCCTTGAGCACCACCCCCGGCGTCGTCCTGGAGAAACCCAAGCCCAAGCCCACGCCCAGGTGGCTCGGCCTGCTGAAGCTGCTTGGCCCGGGCCTCGTCACCGGCGCGGCGGACGACGATCCGAGCGGGATCGCCACCTACAGCCAGGTCGGCGCGCAGTTCGGCTATCAGCTCGGCTGGGTGATGCTGTACAGCTACCCGCTGATGACCGTGACGCAGGCGATCAGCGCGCGCATCGGCTGCGTGACCGGGCGGGGCATCGCGCAGAACCTGCGGCGGCATTATTCGCCCTGGCTGCTGCGCGGGGCGGTGCTGCTGCTGCTGATCGCCAACATCGCCAACCTGGGGGCGGACCTGGGCGCGATGGGCGCCGCACTCCGGCTGCTCGTGGGCGGGCCGCTGCTGGTCTACACGATCGGGTTCGCCATCCTGTGCGTGGTGCTGGAGGTGTTCCTCAGCTACCCGCGCTACGCTTCGGTGCTGAAATGGCTCACGCTGTCGCTGTTCGTCTATGTGGCGGTGGTGTTCACCGTCCAGGTGCCGTGGGGCACGGCGCTGCTGCGCACGGTGGTGCCGTCCATCACGCTGGACGCCGCCCATGCGGAGGCCCTGGTGGCCGTGCTGGGCACCACGATCAGCCCCTACCTATTCTTCTGGCAGGCCGCGCAGGAGGTGGAGGAGCAGCTTCGCCGCACGGTGAAGCCGCTCTATGTCGCGCCCGCCAAGGCCGGGGCGGAGCTTGCGCGCATCCGCGCGGATACCGCCGTGGGAATGGGGTATTCCAACCTGATCGCGCTGTTCATCATCTTCGCCACCGCCGCCACGCTGCACGCCCATGGGGTGACCACGATCAAGACCGCCTCCCAGGCGGCACAGGCGCTGCGCCCGATCGCGGGGGTGTTCACCTTCGCCGTGTTCGCCTGCGGCATCATCGGCACCGGCATGCTGGCGGTGCCGGTGCTGGCCGGCTCCGCCGCCTATGCGGTCTGCGAGTCGGTCGGCTGGACCGAGGGGCTGGACCGCAAGCTGCGCGATGCGTGGGCGTTCTACGGCGTCATCGCCATCGCCACGCTGGTCGGCCTCGGGCTGAACTTCGTCGGCATCGACCCGATCAAGGCGCTCTACTGGAGCGCGGTGCTGAACGGCGCGCTGGCCGCGCCGCTGATGGCCGCGATGCTGATGATCGCGACGAACCGGCGCATCATGGGCGATCTGGTGCTGGGATGGCCGATGCGGGTGGTGGGGTGGTTCGCGACGGCGGTGATGGTGGTCGCGACCGTCGCTTTCCTGGTGCTGTAGCGCCAGGCGCTAATCATCGTCGCTGCGCCGCACCAGCACCTCGCGCTTGCCCACGTGGTTGGCGGGGCCGACGATGCCTTCCTTCTCCATCTGCTCGATCAGCCGGGCGGCGCGGTTGTAGCCGATCTGCAAATGGCGCTGGATGAAGCTCGTGCTGGCCTTGCCCTCCCGCGCCACCACCGCCACCGCCTGGTCGAACAGCCCCTTCTCGCCGTCGGATGCCCCGGCGATGCCGGACAGGGCTTGGGTGCCGTCGTCGTCCGGCGCTTCCGTCACCTCCTCCAGATAGGCGGGCTCGCCCTGCTCGCGCAGGAACTCCACCACCTCCTCCACCTCGCGGTCGGT
>DATKQI010000256.1:0-29039 GCA_035532755.1 Acetobacteraceae bacterium | reverse complement strand
GGAGGTGGCGCAGTACCAGGGCGCCTACAAGATCAGCCAGGGGCTGCTGGACGAGTTCGGTCCGAAGCGCATCATCGACACGCCGATCACGGAGCACGGGTTCACCGGCATGGCGGTGGGGGCCGCGATGAACGGGCTGCGCCCGATCGTGGAGTTCATGACCTTCAATTTCGCCATGCAGGCGATCGACCAGATCATCAATTCGGCATCGAAGACGCTGTACATGTCCGGCGGGCAGATGGGCTGCCCGATCACCTTCCGCGGGCCGAACGGCGCGGCCTCCCGCGTCGCGGCGCAGCACAGCCAGTGCTATGCGTCGTGGTATGCGCATTGCCCGGGGCTGAAGGTGGTATCGCCGTGGTCCTCGGCCGATGCGAAGGGGCTGCTGCGGGCCGCGATCCGCGACCCGAACCCGGTGATCGTGCTGGAGAACGAGATCCTTTACGGCCATACCTTCGAATGCCCGACTGACGAGGATTTCATTCTGCCGATCGGCCAGGCCAAGGTGGAACGTGCGGGCGAGCAGGTGACGATCGTCGCCTTCGGCATCATGGTCGGCGTGGCGCTGGAGGCCGCGGAGGCGCTGGCCGAGGCGGGGATCAGCGCGGAGGTGATCAACCTGCGCAGCCTGCGCCCGCTCGACACCGCGACCATCGTGGCGAGCGTGAAGAAAACCAGCCGCATCGTCACGCTGGAGGAAGGCTGGCCGTTCGCCGGCATCGGGGCGGAGGTGGCGATGCAGATCATGGAGAACTGCTTCGATTGGCTGGACGCGCCGCCGGTGCGGGTGCACGGGCTGGACGTGCCGCTGCCGTATGCCGCGAACCTGGAGAAGCTCGCACTGCCGCAGCCGGGCTGGGTGGTGGATGCGGCGAAGAAGATCATCTGAGCGGGGCGGGGAGCGAGCCATGGCCACCAACATCCTGATGCCGGCACTGAGCCCGACGATGACCGAGGGCACGCTGGCGCGCTGGCTGAAGAAGGAAGGCGATGCGGTGAAGGCCGGCGACGTGATCGCCGAGATCGAGACCGACAAGGCGACCATGGAGGTCGAGGCGGTGGACGAGGGCGTGCTGGGGAAGATCCTGGTGGCCGACGGCACGGCCGGCGTGAAGGTGAACGACCCGATCGCCGTGCTGGTGGAAAAGGGCGAGAAGGTGCCGGACAAGGTGCCGGCCCCCAAGGCTGCGGCCCCGCAGGCCGAGGAGCCCCCGAAGCCCGAACCGGCGCAGGCCGCCGCCCCGAAGCCGGTCGCACCACCGCCAACCGCCAACGGCCATGCCCCGGCTGATCATGGCGAGCGCATCTTTGTCTCGCCGCTTGCCCGGCGCATGGCGAAACAGGCTGGCATCGACCTCGCGGGCCTTGCAGGCAGCGGGCCGAACGGGCGGATCGTGAAGGCCGATATCGAAACGGCGTTGGCCGGCGGCGCGGCGAAGGCGCCGGCGGCCCAGGCCCCGGCCGTGCCAAAGGCGCCGGCCCCGGCGATCACCGCGCCCCACACCGCCGTGCCGAACAGCACGATGCGCAAGGTGATCGCCCGGCGGCTGTCCGAGAGCAAGCAGACCGTGCCGCATTTCTATCTTTCGATGGATATCGAGCTGGATGCGCTGCTGAAGCTGCGGGCGGAGCTGAATGCGAAATCCCCGAAGGAGGGGGCGGGCGCGTTCAAGCTGTCGGTGAACGACCTCATCATCAAGGCCGCTGCCGCCACGCTGCGCCGCGTGCCGAAGGTGAACGCGAGCTATACCGAGGAGGCGACCATCTTCTACGACGATGTCGATATCTCGGTCGCCGTCGCCATCCCGGATGGGCTGATCACGCCGATCATCCGCAAGGCGGACCAGAAGGGGCTGGGGGCGATCAGCAGCGAGATGAAAGACCTCGCCGCGCGCGCCAAGGCCGGCAAGCTGAAGCCCGAGGAATTCCAGGGCGGGGGCTTCTCGATCTCCAACCTCGGGATGTACGGCGTGAGCGAATTCGCCGCCATCATCAACCCGCCGCAGGCGGCAATCCTTGCCGTTGGGGCGGGCGAAAAGCGGCCGGTGGTGAAAGACGGCGCGCTTGCCATCGCCACCATGATGACCTGCACGCTCGCGGTTGATCATCGCGTGGTCGATGGCGCGCTGGGCGCGGAATGGCTTGCCGCGTTCCGCTCGGTCATCGAGGACCCGCTGAGCCTGATGCTGTGAGCGGGGCCGACATCATTCTGCGGGACGCGCAGCCGGCGGATGTGCCGGTGATCCATCGGCTGGTCCGCGCGCTCGCCGAATTCGAGAAACTGGCGCACGAGATGCAGGCGAGCGAGGCGGATTTCGCCGCCGCGCTGTTCGGCCCACGCGCGCACATCCGCGCCCTGATCGCGGAGGTGGCGGGCGGGGCTGCCGGCTTCGCCCTGTGGTTCTACAATTTCAGCACCTTTACCGGCCGCTCCGGCCTTTATCTCGAAGACATCTTCGTGGAGCCCGCCCATCGGGGCGTGGGCGTCGGGCAGGCGATCTTCCGTGAACTCGCGCGCCGGGCGCTGGCCGAAGGCTGCGCGCGGCTCGAATGGTCGGTATTGAACTGGAACGAGAACGCCATCCGGTTCTATCGCCGCATCGGGGCGAAGCCGATGGACGACTGGACGGTGCAACGCCTGAGCGGGCCGGCCCTGGCCGCGCTCGCCGGCTGAGGGGACAACGATGGCCGAACAATCCTTCGACCTGATCGTGCTGGGCGGCGGCCCCGGCGGCTACGTCGCGGCGATCCGCGGCGCCCAGCTCGGCATGAAGGTGGCGGTGGTGGAGCGCGAGAACCTGGGCGGCATCTGCCTCAACTGGGGCTGCATTCCCACCAAGGCGCTGCTGCGCGGCTCGGAAATCTCGCATCTGCTGCATCATCTGGACGAGTTCGGCTTCAGCGCCGAGAACATCCGCTACGATATCGGAAAGGTGGTGAAGCGCTCGCGGGCTGTCGCCAAGCAGCTTTCCTCGGGCGTGGCCCATCTGATGAAGAAGAACAAGATCACGGTGTTCGATGGCGATGGCAAGCTCGCCGGAAAGGGCAGTCTTGCCGTGACGAAGGACGGCAAGCCGGTCGCCACGCTGAAGGCGCCGCACATCATCCTCGCCACCGGGGCGCGGGCGCGCGAGCTGCCGGGGATCGAGGCGGACGGCAAGCTGGTCTGGACCTATCGCCACGCCATGGTGCCGCCGGCGATGCCGAAATCGCTGCTGGTGATCGGCTCCGGCGCCATCGGCATCGAATTCGCAAGCTTCTACCTGAACATGGGCGCGGCGGTGACGGTGGTGGAGGTGCTGGACCGCATCCTGCCGGTTGAAGACGAGGAAATCAGCGCCTTCGCCCGCAAGAGCTTCGAGAAGCAGGGCATGAAGATCTTCACCGGCGCGGCGGTGAAGGGGGTGAAGAAAAGGGCGGACAGCGTCTCCGTCACCGTCGAGGCAGGCGGCAAGAGCGAGCAGGTCACGGTCGATCGCGTGATTTCCGCGGTCGGCATCGTCGGCAATGTCGAGGGGCTGGGGCTGGAGGGGACGAAGATCAAGGTCGAGCGCACCCATGTCGTGGTGGACGCCTTCGGCCGCACCGGGGAGCCCGGAATATACGCGATCGGCGATCTGGTCGGGCCGCCGTGGCTCGCGCACAAGGCGAGCCATGAAGCCGTGATCTGCGTGGAGAAGATTGCCGGTCAGGACCCGCACCCGATGGATGTGATGAACATCCCCGGATGCACCTATTGCCGCCCGCAGGTGGCCTCGGTGGGGTTGACCGAGGCGAAGGCCAAGGAATCCGGCCACGCCGTGAAGGTGGGCCGCTTCCCGTTCATCGGCAACGGCAAGGCGATCGCGCTGGGCGAGCCGGAAGGCATGGTGAAGACCGTTTTCGACGCGAAGACCGGCGAACTGCTCGGCGCGCATATGGTCGGCGCGGAGGTGACGGAGATGATCCAGGGCTACGTGATCGCCCGCACGCTGGAAAGCACCGAGGCGGAGCTGATGCACACGGTCTTTCCGCACCCCACGGTGAGCGAGACGATGCACGAGGCCGTGCTTGACGCGTATGGCCGCGCCATCCACTTCTAGCGCTGGTTCATCCCCGAGGGTAAGCCCATGGCCACGCGGGTTCTGATCGATCATCGTGAAGGCGGCATCCAGGCGGCCCGCCATCCTGAGAAGGCGCATCGCCCGGACAACCCGATCCAGCGCAAACCCGCCTGGATCCGGGTGAAGGCGCCCACGCACCCGATCTATCACGAAACGCGGGAGCTGATGCGCGCCAACCGTTTAGTGACGGTGTGCGAGGAAGCGGCTTGCCCGAACATCGGCGAATGCTGGTCGCAGCGCCATGCGACCATGATGATCATGGGGGATACCTGCACCCGCGCATGCAGCTTCTGCAACGTGCGGACCGGGCTGCCGGAGGCGCTGGACGCCGGGGAGCCGGGGCGGGTGGCAGATGCGGTGGCCAAGCTCGGCCTGCGGCATGTGGTGATCACCTCGGTCGATCGCGACGATCTCGCCGATGGCGGGGCGGCGCATTTCGCCGCCGTGATCCGCGCGGTGCACGCTGCGGCACCCGCCACCACGATCGAGGTGCTGACGCCCGATTTCCTGCGCAAGCCGGGCGCGATCGAGGTGGTGGCCGAAGCGGCGCCCGACGTGTTCAACCACAATCTCGAAACCGTGCCACGGCTCTACCCCTCCATCCGGCCCGGTGCACGCTACTACCAGTCGCTGCGGCTGCTCGATCGGGTGAAGCAGTTGGCGCCGGGCATCTTCACCAAATCGGGGCTGATGGTGGGCCTGGGCGAAGGGCGGACCGAAATCCATCAGGTGATGGACGACCTGCGCATGGCGGAGGTCGATTTCCTCACGCTCGGCCAGTACCTGCAGCCGACCGTGAAGCATGCCGCGGTCGATCGTTTCGTCCCGCCGGAGGAGTTCGCGGATTACGCGGCGATGGCGCGCGCCAAGGGCTTCCTGATGGTCTCCGCCACTCCGCTCACCCGAAGCTCCTACCATGCGGATGCCGATTTCGCGGCACTGCGGGTGGCGCGCGAGAAGCATCTGGCGGCGGCCTGACGGCATGCCGACGCATGCCGAGCGCAAGTGTGTGGGCTACCGGCCGGACCAGATGTTCGATCTGGTGGCCGATGTCGCGAAGTATCCGCAGTTCCTGCCCTGGTGCGTGGGGGCCCGCATCCGCAGCCGCACCGAAATGGAGCTGGTCGCGGACCTGACGATTGGCTTCGGCCCCTTTCGCGAGAGCTTCACGAGCAGGGTATCGCTGGATCGGCCGGAGCGGATTGCCGTGAGCTACGAGAATGGGCCGTTCCGCTATCTCCATAACCGATGGCATTTCGCCCCGGAGCCGGAGGGCTGCCTCGTGGATTTCTTCGTCGATTTCGAGTTCCGCAGCCGCATTCTGCAAAAGGCGATCGGGCTCGTGTTCACCGAGGCGGTGCGCCGGATGGTGAATGCCTTCCTCAAGCGCGCGCGGGATGTGTACGGGCCGCCGCCGGCCACCATCTCCGTCGTTCCTGTTCCCTCCAAAAGCTGATCCGGCCCCTTTCCCCTTCAGGAGATACACGCATGGTGCATGCGCCCGCGCGCCCCGATCCCGCCGCCCCGCCGGTGCGGATCAATCTGTATTCCGATACGCAGTCCAAACCCTCGCGTGCGATGAAGGCGGCGATGATGGAGGCGGAAGTCGGCGACGAGCAGGCCGGCACGGACCCCACGGTCAATGCGTTGTGCGAGCGGATGGCCGCATTGCTGGGCAAGGAGGCAGCGATGTTCCTCCCCTCCGGAACCATGTGCAACGAGATCGCCATCCTCACCCATTGCCGCCCTGGCGATGAGGTGCTGGCGCACGAGACCGCCCATATCTCCACGAGCGAGGGCGGTGCACCCTGGGCGCTCGCCGGCGTCCAGGTGACCGGGCTGCCCGGCGCGCACGGGCAGTTCGAGGTGGCGGCGGTCGAGGCCGCGATCCGCCCGAAATCCCGCTACGCCCCGCCGCAGACGCTGCTGGAGGTGGAGCAGACCGCCAATCTGGGCGGCGGCACGGTCTGGCCGCTCGCGCGGCTGCAAGCGGTGGCGGCCACGGCGAAGGCGCACGGCCTTGCGACCCATATGGACGGGGCGCGGCTGATGAACGCGGCCGTCGCCGCGGGTATCCCGGCGGCCGAGATGGCGGCCGGCTACGACAGCGTGTGGCTTGACTTCACCAAGGGGCTGGCCGCGCCGTTGGGAGCCGTGCTCGCGGGGTCCGCCGATTTCATCGGTGCGGCATGGCGGTGGAAGCAGCGGCTGGGCGGGGCGTTGCGCCAGGGCGGCATCTGCGCCGCCGCCTGCCTTTATGCGCTGGACCACAACATCGACCGGCTGGCAGAGGATCACGAGCACGCGCGCACGCTGGCGCGGGATCTCGCGCAGATCCCCGGCCTTTCGGTGGAATTGCCGGAGACGAACCTCGTGTTCTTCGATGTCTCCGGCACCGGCCAGGGCGCGGATGTCCTGGCCGCCCGGCTGCGCGCGGAGGGTGTGATGATCTCGGTGATGGGCCGCCACCGGATGCGCGCCTGCACGCATCTGGATGTCTCCGCGGCGGACATCGCGGAGGCGGTGGCGGCGGTGCGCCATGCGGTGGCAGCGTAGATGACCAAAGCTTCAGGGCAGCGTTACAAAGCAGCACGATGCTGACACAGCTTCGCCACATCCGGCCGGCAGCCTGCGTGCCGTCAACCAGGAGGCGCGAAGATGAATCTCATCGCTCTGGCACTTCTGCCGATCCTGTTCCCGGTCGTGGCGTTCATCCTGCCCGCGCTGCCGCCGCTGTCCCACGGCCGGTTTCAGGCCGAGCGGCCGCCGCGCATGCCCGATTGACCCGGACCTGTCGGCCGGCGCGCAACATGAATGGCGGCTGACGCCATAGTCACTTGCAGCGCGGGCCGTGCTGGGCCAGCAATCAGGGCATGAGACATCGTTCCATGGCGGCGTTCGGCGCCGGGCCGGGCTGATGACTGACGACGCGGCCATCGGCGAGGCGATCCTGCGGCTCGCAGCGCAATGCGGGCCGCACAGGTCGATCTGCCCCAGCGACGCTGCCCGTGCCCTGGCCCCCACCCGGACCGATGACTGGCAGTTTCTGCTGCCGGCGGTGCGCCGGGTCGCGGCCGATCTGGCAAGGGCCGGCCGCATCGACATGCTGCGCAAGGGCCGCAAGGTGAGCCCCGACGGGGTGAAGGGCGTGATCCGCCTGCGCCTCGCGGCACCGGCTCCGATCGGATGAGGGCGCGCTGGTGAGGATTCTGGCGCTGCTGATCAGCCTGATCTATCCGGCCTGTGCCGGGCATGGCGCCCACGGCCTGCCAATGCCGGGGCTGATGGACATGGCACATCTCGCCCGCCCGGCGAGCCCCAATACCGCGCTTGCCGCCCCGGCCGGGTTCATTCCCGCACCGGATATCGTCACGCCGGTCTATCCGGTGCCGGCGGCGGTGTTGTTCGCCGCCATCCAGGCGGTCGCCACGGGGCAGGCGCGCACCTTTCCCCAGGCGGATTTCGCCGTGCAGATGCAGGCGGACTGGGTGGTGCGCAGCGCGGTGTTCAATTTCCCCGATCTTGTCACCGCTCAGGTGCAGCCGCATGGCGGCCATGCCAGCACGCTGGTCCTGTATTCGCGGAGCGTGTACGGCTATTCCGACTTCGGCGTGAACCACAAGCGGGTGCAGGCATGGCTTGCCGCCCTTGCCGCCCGCCTTCCGCAAACAGCCCAGAGGTAACCCCATGGCCCGAACGACGCGGCGCTTCGGCCCGGTATTGAAGGATGCCTGGCGTCTCGCCCGGCCATATTTCCGGTCGGAGGAGAAATGGTCTGCCTGGGTGCTGCTTATTTCGACCATCGTGCTCAGCCTGTCGCTCGTCGGCATGAGCGTTGTGCTCAATTTCTGGAACGGTGCGTTCTATAACGCACTACAGCACAAGGATGCCGCGGCCTTCTTCCGTCTGCTGGTGCTGTATCAGCGCACGCCGAACGGCATCCTGCCCGGCTTCTGCGAGATTGCCGCCGTCTACATCGTCGTCGCGGTGGCGAGCACGTATCTGACCCAGTGGCTGCAGATCCGCTGGCGCCGCTGGCTTACAGGCCGTTTCCTGGACGAATGGCTGGCCGACCGTGCGTACTACCGGATCAGCCTGACCGCCGATCCCGCCGGTACGGGCACCGACAACCCGGACCAGCGCATCGCCGACGACCTGCGCAGCTATGTGAACAGCACGCTCTCGCTCGGGCTCGATCTGCTGTCCAACATTGTCAACCTGATCAGCTTCGCCTCCATCCTGTGGGTGCTGTCGGGTTCGATCAGGCTGCTCGGGCTGGTCGTTCCGGGATATATGCTGTGGGTCGCGGTCATCTACGCCATCGTCGGCACGTGGCTGACCCATCTGGTCGGCAAGCCGCTGGCGGCATTGAGCTTCCAGCAGCAGCAGGTGGAGGCGGATTTCCGCTTCGCCCTGGTGCGCCTGCGGGAGAACACCGAGGGGGTGGCGCTGTACGGCGGAGAGGCCGAGGAGCGCGCGGGCCTCGCCGACCGTTTCCGTGCCGTGGTCGCCAACTGGTGGGCGATCATGCAGCGGACGAAGTGGCTGAACACGCTGGTCTCGGGCTATGCGCAGGTGGCGGTGATATTCCCGATCATCGTCGCCGCGCCGCGGTTCTTCGCGGGCGTCATCCAGTTGGGCGGGCTGACGCGGATCGCCGGCGCCTTCGGCAACGTGCAGAACTCGCTTTCATGGTTCGTCAACTCCTATGCCTTGCTGGCCAACTGGGCGGCCGTCGTCGAACGTCTTGGCAGCTTCCATCGCGCGATCGAGGCTGCGCGCGCCGGGGAGCGGATTTCTGAGCGCAGCGTTCTCGCCCCGGACGCCGGCGGGGCCGATCTGTCGCTGAGCGGCCTCACCCTGTCGCTGCCGGACGGGCGGGTGCTGCTGAGCGATGCGTCCCTGACCTTCCGCGCCGGGGAATCCGTGGTGGTGACCGGCCGTTCCGGCTCGGGCAAATCGACGCTGTTCCGTGCCATTGCCGGCATCTGGCCGTTTGCCAAGGGGCGCATCGCGCTGCCGGCGGGCCGCACGTTCTTCCTGCCTCAGCGGCCCTACATTCCGCTCGGCACGCTCAGGCGGGCGATCACCTATCCGGATGCGCCCGAAACGGCGAGCGATGCGGCCTGCGTGGAGGTGCTGGCCGCATGCGGGTTGGCCCATCTGCTGCCGGCGCTCGATCAAGTGGACAATTGGTCGCAACGCCTGTCGGGCGGGGAGCAGCAGCGTCTTGCCGTGGCGCGCGCCGTGCTGGCGAAGCCCGACTGGCTGTTCCTGGACGAGGCGACCGCCAGCCTCGATCCGGAAGCGGAAGCCGAGTTGTACGGTCTGCTGCACGCACGGCTGCCCGGGTGCACCATCGTCTCCATCGCGCATCGCGAATCGGTCGCCGCCCTGCACGAGCGCAAACTGGTGCTGCGGCGGGACGATGCCGGCGGCCACCTGGTTCCGGCTCCTGTCGCCGCCCCGGCCGGCGAATGACCCGCCGCGCCGGCATTGCGGGAAGGCATGCAATGGCGGGGCTTTGTGGTAGTGTTGACCGTGCAGTCTTGCTTCATCCGGAGATGAAATGCATGCAACCGCCCGCCACATCGCTCCCGCCGCAGGCGAACCCGCTGTCCCGAGTTGAAGCCGTGGCATCCCAGGCCCCATCATCCGGGGCCACGACCAGCACGGTCACGGTCGCGCCGGATGGCACGCGGACAACGGTGCTGGAAACCCACGGCGCCGGCACCTTCAGCACCATCAGCATCATCGCGAAGCCGGACGGCGACACGACCACGATCATCAACCAGGGTACGTATGGCCAGGAAACCTATGCCGATACGCAAACGGTGAATGGGGTCGCCGCGGGCCACAGCTATGGCGGCGTCACACAGGTCACCCGGCAGGCCGGGGCGACGCACGCCGTCAGCCGCTTCATCGGCCCCGACGGCGGGCAGTATGCCGGCACGGTGACGGAGGAATCCGGGGCCAGCCAGCATGTCCAGACCTACACCAGCCCGACCGGGCAGCACTATGCGGAAACGACCGAGGCGGTGGTGAAGGATGGCGTCGTCAGCGGAACGCGCTGGATCACCGGCCCGGACGGGGTCACCCGGAGCGAACCTTTTCGTCATCCACAGCGGGATGCTCCCGCCGCCCCATGAGGTTCGTCGCGCCGCATCCTGGTGCGGCGCGACGATGCATCTGGCGCGATCAGGGCGCCGGGTGAACTGTGCCGCTGCCTGCCGGCGGAACGAACGGCGCCATCGAACCGTTGTTCGGTGCGGAGGTGGCCGGATGGTTCATGCCGGTCGCATTATCCGGCATCAGCGGCCCCATCGAGCCGTTGTTCTGCGTGGACGGGGCCGGCTGGACCACACCGGAGTTCGGCACCGGCTGTTGCGGGCCCATTGTGCCATGCGGGTTGTTCATGTTCGGGGTCATGCTGCAACCGGCGGCTGCCAGCACCAGGCCTGATGCCGCGAGAGCGGCGAGGAGGCTGCGTTTCACGTCTGTTCTCCTGTTCCGCCGCGCGGGGTGTGCGGCACGACAGGACAATGACTTGGGAACACAGCCGTTCCCAATGCCGTCATCCGATCGAGTTCATGCGGCAACGTTATCGTCGATGCCACGCGATGCCGCCGCCGGCGGCAAAGCCGGCCAGGGATGGGTGCGAATCGCCTGTACGAAGCGGGCAAGCGGGGAAGACCAGCGGCGCCCCGGCACGCTGACCAGGGAAATCTGGCGCACCACTTCGGGCGCGATCACCGGCCGCGCGGCCAGCCCGGGAACGACAGCGGAATATTCCGGCAGGAAGCACACCCCCATGCCGGCGGCCACCATCGTCATGATCCAGTCCTCCCGTTCGGAGCGGTAGGAGCGGACGAGTGCCGCCCCGCTCTCGCGGCACTGCGCCGCGAGGTATTCGGCGAATTCGCAGTTGATGCGCTGGAGGTAGATCTGCCCGTCCATCTGCCGCATCTCCACGGCCGGCTGGGCGGCGAACTTGTGGCCGAGCGGGCAGGCCACCATGAAGCGCTCATTGTACAACGGGATCGTGGCAAAGCGGTCGTCGAACCCGTCCGGCCGCGCCATGATGGCGACATCGATCTCGCCTTGCGACAGCAGTTCGATCAGCCGCCGCGGCACTGCCTCCAGCAGGGTGATCTCGACGCCCGGATGGGAATTGCGGAAGGCATTGAGAAAGCCGACGAAGCGCGTGGGCCCGACCGTGCACATCACGCCCACGGCAAGCTGCGCGTTCTCCAGCCGCAGGAATCGGTGCGCGGAATCGCGCGCAGCCTCGGTGCGGCTCATCACCTCCTCCAGATGCGGCAGCAGCAGCCGGCCCAGATCGGTCAGGTGGGTGCTGGTACGCTCGCGCGAGAACAGCAGCCCGCCAAGCTCGGCCTCCATCTTCTGGATGGCGCGTGTCAATGCCGGCTGGCTGACGTGGCATTGTTCGGCGGCCCTGGTGAAGTTCAGCACGCGGCTCAGCGCCAGGAAATAGCGGATTTCGTGCAGCTCCATAGCCTGCGTTCCCCCCGGAATGCCGCCTATGACGGGTGGCGAGCCGATCGCCAAGCCGGCGCACAGTAACGTGATGCCGAGGGACTATCATCTCGATTTCGAGCGGGCATTGGCGCCACCGCCGTGCGCGCGGGCACGCTGCCCGTCTGGGCCGGCACCGGGCCGGCCGCCTTGGCCCCAGCCGGCCGGGAGGCTGAATGACCACGATCATGATCGCCGGGGGCCTCGCCCGGCCCGCCGCCCCCCGGCCGCTCGAAGGCCAGGTGGCCATTGTGACGGCGGCCGGGGTGGGGGCGGGCCCCGATGTGGCCGCCGCTCTCGCCACACGCGGGGCGATGCTGGTGATCAACGGCGCCATGCGGCCCGCCGCCGCGGCCGCGCTCTGCCGCCGGCTGGGCAAGGCGCATGACGTGCCGGTGTTGTTCGACGACGCCGATCCGTTCAGCCCGCAGGGGGCCGGGGCGATGATGGAGCGTGCCCATCGCGCGTTCGGGCCGGCGAGCGTGCTGGTGAACAACATGGCCCTCATACGCTGCGAAGCGGCGGCATGGGATGCCGCATTCACCCGCGCCCTGGCCGCCGCCGCGCACGCGACCGCAGCGGTGCTGCCGCAGATGGCGGCGCACGGCCGGGGGCGGATCGTCAACCTCGGGCCGGTGGAAGAAGGTGCGGCCCATCTTGCCCGATCCCGGCTGATCGGCCTCACGCGGATGACGGCCCGCGCGGCGGCAGGCATCGCGTGCAACGCGATCTGCCCGGTCGTGCGGCCGGGCGCCCCGGCCCCAGTGGCGGAGATCGTCGCGGCCGTGTGTCTTTTCTCCGCGGAGGCGATAGCGGTCACCGGAGGCGCGTTCGCGGTCGGGGATGGCTGGATGGCGCCCGAGGCGCTGCTTCCCCGGCTGCGCTGAGCGGGGCCGTTGCGGGTCTGCGGCAACACGGTATATCGGGCGGATGCCAGCGCTTTATATCGGCAGCGAGATCTATCGCCGCTCGACCTACGGCCCCGCCCATCCGCTGGCGATCCCGCGGGTTTCCACCTGCACCGACCTGTGCCGGATGCTCGGCTGGCTGGCGGACTCGGCGTATCTGGACTCACCGATGGCCAGCGAGGCCGATATCGCGCGCTTTCACGATCCGGCCTACATCGCGGCCCTGCGCCAGGCCGAGCGCGCCCAGGCTGCCAGCCCTTCCGATCGCGAGCGGTTCCGGATCGGGGCCGACGGCAACCCGGTCTATCCTGAAATCTTCCGCCGCCCCGCGACCTCGGCCGGCGGGGTGATGCTGGCCGCACGGCTCACCGCTGAAGCGGGGATCGTTCATGTTCCGGGCGGGGGCACCCACCATGGCCGGCCGGACCGGGCGGCCGGCTTCTGCTACCTGAACGATCCCGTGCTGGGGCTGCTGGCCTGGCTCGACCAAGGGCTGACCCGCATCGTCTATCTGGACATCGACGCCCATCATGGTGACGGCGTGCAGGACGCCTTCGCCGAAGATGGCCGCGTGCTCACGCTCAGCATCCACGAGGCCGGCCGCTGGCCCTTCACCGGCGCAGCCGAAGACCGGGCGGGCGGGGCGGCCCGCAATTTTCCGGTCCCTGCCGGCTTCAACGACACTGAAATGCGCTGGCTGATGGACCGTGCCGTGCTGCCGCTGATCCGCGCCTTTCGGCCGCAGGCGATCATGCTGCAATGCGGGGCGGATGGGCTGGAGGAGGACCCGCTGGCCCGGCTGAGCCTGTCCAACAACGCGCACTGGGCCGTGGTGTCGGCGATTCGCGATCTCGCCCCGCGGCTGATCGTGCTGGGCGGCGGTGGCTACAACCCCTATACGGTGGCGCGGTGCTGGGCAGGGGTTTGGGCCACGCTGAACGGGCTTCACATTCCCTCGCGCCTGCCGCCGGCAGCCGAGGCGGTCTTGCGCAGCCTGGTGTACAACCGCGCCGCCGGCCGCAACCCGCCGCCGCACTGGCTCACCACGCTGCGCGATGCGCCGCGGGAAGGGCCGGTGCGCGACGAAATCCGGCGCGTCGCCGATCTCGCCCTTCAAGAGAGGATTCCCGCATGATCATTCGCCGACTGGCCCTTGTTCTGGCGCTGGCCGCCTTTGCCGTTTCCCCGGCCTGGGCGCAGTCCGAACATATCACCGGGCCGCAGAAGCCTCTCCAGACCCAGCCTCTGGTCATTGTCAATCATGGCGGCAAGCATCTGACCTTCCATGTCGAACTGGCGAAAACGCTGCAGGAGCAGACGGTCGGGCTGATGTTCCGCAAGCAGGTGCCGGCCGATGGCGGCATGCTGTTCGTCTGGGGGGCGCCGAAGGAATCGCAGATGTGGATGAAGAACACGCTGGTGCCTCTGGACATGGTGTTCATCAACGCGGACGGTACGATCCACTCCATCATCGAGAATACCGTGCCGCAGAGCCTGCGCATCCTGGACAGCCGCGGCCCGGTGATGGCGACGCTGGAACTGCGGGGCGGCATCACCGCGAAGGATGACATCGTGGTGGGCGACAAGGTGCTGAGCCCGCTGTTCCATGATATGCCCAAATAGCTGCCTCTTGCGTGGCCGGCATCCGGCTCATAGCTTCCGGCGGCCCGCTGGGGCGGTCGGGGCGTGGCGCAGTCTGGTTAGCGCGCGTGTTTTGGGTACACGAGGCCGCCGGTTCGAATCCGGCCGCCCCGACCAGTTGGACATGTGATCAGAACGAGGAACAGCGATGCGCGCGCGCATCTATCAGCCACCCAAGAACGCGATGCAGTCGGGCATGGCCAACACCCATGAATGGGTGCTGGAATTCGAACCTTCCGAACCGGGCCTGCCGGACCCGCTGATGGGCTGGATCGGCAGCGCCGATACCCAGGCCCAGGTGCGGCTGAATTTCGCCACCCGCGCGGAGGCGATCGCCTATGCGGACCGCAACAACATCCGCTACGACGTTGAAATCCCGCAGCACCGGAAGTTCAAGCCGAAGGTGTATGCGGATAATTTCCGCTACGGACGGTCCGAGAACTGGACGCACTGATACCGCCGGGCGCACGAACGCGGCCTGCGTGCACCATTACACCGTGCGGCGCCCTTAGCTCAGATGGATAGAGCAACAGCCTTCTAAGCTGTGGGTCGGTGGTTCGAGTCCACCAGGGCGCGCCACGCGGCGCATCGAATAGGCGCGGCGCATTGACCGAGCCGGGTGCGTTGACAGGGCTTTGGGCGCTGCGCATGGTCCGCGCGCAACGCCAGCCACGAAGGACAGGACGATGAGCCTCGCCACCCTGCAAGTCACGATCGACGAGTTGTGGGAGGGCCGCGAAGGTCTTTCGCCGGCCACCACAGGCGCCGCGCGGCAGGCGGTGGAGGCCGTGCTGGAGGCGCTGGATCGGGGGGAGGCGCGCGTCGCCGAGCCGACCGATACGGGCTGGGCGGTGAACCAGTGGCTGAAGAAGGCGGTGCTGCTGTCCTTCCGGTTGACCGATTCGATGCCGATGCCGGGGGCGGGCGGTGCCGACGTGTTCGACAAGGTGCCGATGAAGTTCGCCGGCTGGGGTGAAAACCGCTTCCGCGAGGCGGGGTTTCGTGCGGTGCCCGGGGCGGTGGTGCGGCGTTCGGCCTATGTCGCGCCGGGCGTGGTGCTGATGCCCTGTTTCGTGAATGTGGGGGCCTATGTGGATCGCGGCACCATGGTGGACACTTGGGCTACCGTCGGTTCCTGCGCACAGATCGGCCGCAACTGCCATCTTTCCGGCGGCGTGGGCATCGGCGGCGTGCTGGAGCCGTTGCAGGCCGGCCCGGTAATCATCGAGGACGACTGCTTCATCGGCGCGCGCAGCGAGGTGGTGGAAGGCGTGATCGTCGAGCGCGGATCGGTGCTGTCGATGGGGGTGTTCATCAGCGCCTCGACGAAGATCATCGACCGCAACACCGGCGAGGTGTTCATGGGCCGCGTGCCCGCCTATTCGGTGCTGGTGCCCGGCAGCCTGCCGGGCAAGGCCCTGCCGGACGGCTCGCCGGGGCCGTCCCTGTCCTGCGCGGTGATCGTGAAACGCGTCGATGCGCGCACGCGGGAAAAGACCGCGGTGAACGAGTTGCTGCGCGCGTGAGCGCGACCGACCCGCTGGAACTGGCCCAGGCGCTGATCCGCTGCGCCTCCGTCACGCCCGCGGATGACGGGGCGCAGGCGGTGCTGGCGACGGCGCTGGAGGCGCTGGGCTTCCAGGTGTGGCATCTGCGTTTCGGCGATACCCCCAACCTGTTCGCGCGGATCGGCGATTCGGGGCCGCATCTGTGCTTCGCCGGACATACGGATGTCGTGCCGCCCGGCACCGGCTGGAGTGCGGCGCCCTTCGCCGCCGAGGTGCGCGAGGGCGTGCTGATCGGCCGCGGCGCCTGCGACATGAAGGGCGGCATCGCCGCCTTCGTGGCCGCCGCCGCGACCCATCTGGAAGCGGGCCCGCCCCGCGGCGCGATCAGCCTGCTGATCACCGGAGACGAGGAAGGCCCCGCGACCGACGGCACCGTGCGCGTGCTGGAATGGATGGCGGCGAACGGCCACATCCCGGATTTCTGCCTGGTGGGGGAGCCGACCAACCCCGGCCGGCTGGGCGAGATCATCAAGATCGGCCGGCGCGGCAGCATGACAGCGCGCATCACCGTGCACGGCACCCAGGGCCACACCGCCTATCCGCAGCGCGCCGACAACCCGGTGCACAGGCTGGTCCGTGCGCTCGATGCGCTGATCGCCGCCCCGCTGGATGCGGGGAGCGACTGGTTCGAGCCGTCCACCCTGCAAATCACCAGCATCGACGTGGGCAATCCGGCGAGCAACGTGGTCCCCGGGGCCGCGCATGCCGTGCTCAACATCCGCTTCAACGACCGCCATGACAGCGCGGTATTGGCCGGCTGGCTGCGCGCTGCCATCGCCCCGCATGCGCCGAGGGCGGAGGTGGAGGTGAGCGTGAGCGGCGAAAGCTTCCTGACTGAACCGGGCCCATTGGTGGACCGGCTGAAAGCCGCCATCGAAACGGCCAGCGGCGTGGCGCCCCGGCTCGATACCGGCGGCGGCACCTCGGATGCGCGATTCATCGCGCGGTACTGCCCGGTGGCGGAGTTCGGCCTGGTGGGAGCGACGATCCATCAAGCCGACGAGCGCGTGCCCGTAGCCGACCTGCGCGATCTTGCCCGGATCTATCGGGCGGTGATCGATGCCTTCCTGCCTGCGGCCGAGGCGCCGCGATGAGCGGGGCGCCGCGCCGCCCGCAGGCCGGGCGCAATATCGCGCTGGGCGTCCTGCTGCTGGCACGTGGGCGGGCGCGGGGGCTCGACCAGTTCGGGAATACGGTCCAGGGATTTCTGGCCAGCCTTGCCCCGCTGATTGCCTTTCCGCTGGTCGGCGCCATGCTGGTCCTGACGCAGGGCGCCGTGGTGCCGGCCCTGACCGACTTCCTGGCGACGATGTGCGCGATCCTGGCGCCACCCGTGCTGTCCCATGCCCTGGCGCGGCGGTGGCGGCGGGAGGCGGATTGGCTGCGCTTCGCCACTGCCTTCGGCTGGTGCCAATGGGTGCTGCCCCTGGTGGCGGTGGCCGTGATGCTGGTGATGGCAATGGCGGTGGGCGTCGGCCTGCCGGAGCAGGCCGGACGCGGCGCATTGCTGGCGGTGGTGGCCCTGTATGCGTTGTGGTTGAACTGGTTCGTTGCGCGCCATGGGCTGCGCCTGTCACCGTTGCGGGCGGCCGCCCTGGTTCTGCTGGTCAATCTCGGCACCGCGGCGCTGGTGGCGGGGCCGCAGGTGGCCCAACTGCTGTTGGCGCGGGGCGGGCTGCGGGGGTGATCGACCGGTTGCAGCCTGCGGCCGCCGACATGGCCGAGGGGCTGCGCGGCGCTCTTGCCCTCGCGGTCGGGCGGCCTGAAGGGGTGCGGCATTTCGGCGCCGATCTGCCGGCAGCGGCGCGCAGCTTCCGTGCCGCCGGCGTCGCACTCCCCGGGTTCCTATGCCTGCATCTGATGGATGTTCTGGCCGGCCATGCACCGGGTGCGCCGTGGAACGGGTTGGTGCTCGATCTGCTGGGCTACGCGATCGGGTGGGCCGGTTTTGCCTTGCTCTCACATCGGATGGCGGCAGCACTGGGGCGCTCCGATCGCTGGCCGCGCTACATTGCCGCCTGGAACTGGTGCAACGTCGTTCAGTACGTCCTGCTGATCGGCGCCATGCTGCCGGTGCTGCTGGGCATGCCCGGCTGGCTCGATCATGTCGCTGGGCTGGTGGCGCTGTTCTGGGCGGTGTGGCTGGAATGGTTCACCGCGCGCGTGGCGCTGGAGGTGGGCGGGCTTCAGGCGGCGGGGCTGGTGCTGATGGATATCGGGCTCGGCGTGCTGCTCTCCATCGTCACGGGCGGTTGAACGGGTCTGACGGGTAGCGCACGCCGGTCAGGCACAGGCCCTGCGGCGGGGCGGTGGGCCCGGCGGCCCGCCGATCGCGCGCCGCAAGGGCGGCAGCCACGTCGGCGGGGCGCCAGCGTCCCTCGCCGACCAGCTTCAGCGTGCCGACCATGTTGCGTACCTGATGGTGCAGGAAGCTGCGGGCGGCGGCGGCGATCACCACATGGTCGGCATCGCGCCGCACATCGAGCGCATCGAGCGTCCGCAGCGGCGATGCCGCCTGGCAGGCGCTGGCGCGGAACGAGGTGAAATCGTGCCGGCCAAGCAGCATCTGCGCCGCTTCGTGCATCGCATCGGCGTCGAGCGGGTGCGGAAGGTGCCACACCCGCCCGGCTTCCAGCGCCGGACGCGCCCGGCGGTTGAGGATGGCATAGCGATAGGTCCGCCCGATCGCGGAGAAGCGGGCATTCCAGTCCTCCGGCGCCGCTGCTGCCTGCAGCACGGCTACGCGATGCGGTTTCATGTGGAAGTTCAGCGCCTCCCGCAGTCGCTCGGCCGGCAGTGCCGTTGGAAGGTCGATCTGGACCACCTGGGCGGCGGCATGGACGCCCGCATCCGTGCGGCCGGCGGCAACCGCTGCGACCGGCACGCCGGCGGCGAGGCATGCGGCGGCTTCCTCCAGCACCTGCTGGATCGACAGCCCCGTGCGCTGCCGTTGCCAACCAACGAACCCGGTGCCGTCGTATTCGATGCGCAGCGCGTAGCGCGGCATCAGCCGAGCCGCGTGCCGGGCGGCGCCGGATGGCCGCGGAGGAAGGCGGCGGCATCGAGCCCGGCCCGGCCGGGGAGTTGAACGCGCATCAGGCGCAAGGCGCCGCCGCCGCAGGCCACCGTCAACCGCGCGTCCAGCACTGTTCCCGGCGCCCCCGCGCCGTCGGCCGGTTCCGCTTCCAGCACCTTCAGCGGGGTACCGGCCAGCATCGTGAAAGTGCCGGGCCAGGGGTTCAACGCGCGCACCTGGCGGTCGATCGCGGTCGCCTCGCCCGACCAGTCGATCCGGCCGTCATCGCGGCCGAGCTTGGCCGCATAGGTGGCGCCATTGGCGGGTTGCGGCACGGGTGGCGGCGCTTTGGCCAGTGCGCACAGGATCAGCCGTGCCCCGGCCGCGGCCAGGGTATCGTGCAGGGCGGCGGCGGTGCTGCGCGGGCCGATCGGCACCGCCTCGGCCAGCAGCATCGGGCCGGTGTCCAGCCCTGCATCCATCTGCATGATGGTCACGCCGGTCTGCCGGTCACCGGCCAGGAGGGCGGCCTGGATGGGGGCGGCGCCGCGCCAGCGGGGCAGCAGGCTGGCATGGATGTTCAGGCAGCCCCGGCGCGGCGCGGCGAGCCAGGCGGGGGGCAGGATCAACCCGTAGGCCGCGACCACGGCCGCATCGAGATCGAGCGCGGCGAAGGCGGCAAGGGCTTCAGCATCGCCGCGCAGGCGGGCCGGCGAACGGACGGCGAGGCCAAGACGCTCGGCCGCGGCCTGGATGGGGCAGGGCCGCACCGCATGGCCTCGGCCGGCCGGGCGCGGCGGCTGGCAATACACGGCGGCGACGTCGTGCCCGGCTTTTTGCAGCGCCTCCAGCGCGGGGACCGCGAAACCTGGGCTGCCCATGAAAGCGAGGCGCATCCGCCTAATCCGACTTCTGGCGGCGTTCCTTCGCCATGCGGCGCAGGATCATGTTGCGCTTCAGTGCGGAGAGGTGATCGACGAACAGCACCCCGTTCAGATGGTCAAGCTCATGCTGCAGGCAGGCGGCCAGCAGCCCGTCCGCCTCCACCTCGCGCCGGGCGCCGGTTTCGTCCTGGTAGCGCAGCTTCACCCGCGCGGGCCGGCTGATCTCGGCATACTGGCCGGGGATCGACAGGCAGCCTTCCTCGCGCGTGGCCAGTTCGGCGCTCGTGGCGAGGATTTCGGGGTTGATCAGCACCATCGGCGCCTTCTTGTCGTCCGGCATGAGATCGACCACCGTGACCCGCAGCTTCACCCCCACCTGCGGGGCGGCGAGGCCGATGCCAGGGGCTGCGTACATGGTGGCGAACATGCGGGGCAGCAGGGCGCGCACCTGGTCGCCATCGCCGGGCCCGACCGCGCGGCACTTCGCCTTCAACGCGGGGTTCGGTGCGATCAGGATGGGCAGCGTTTCGATCGTGTCATCAGCCATGCGCGCGATGTAGCTTTCCTGGGGTCCGGGATCAACGCCGGCGGGTCATTGAACCCTCTTGCAACGGGGCCCGCGCCTGCCAAAATACCTTCCTATCCGGGGTGCCGCATCGGGCTCCGGCCCACGCTTCGCTCTGAGGAGGAGGCTTTGATGACGACCCGCGTGTTCACATCGCCGATGTTTCTGGGATTCGACCATCTCGAACAGATGCTCGAACGCGCTTCCAAGAACACGGCGGATGGCTATCCGCCTTATAATATCGAGCAGACCGGCCCGGCCGGGCTGCGGATCACCCTGGCGGTGGCGGGCTTCGTGATGGACGACCTGCAGATCACCCAGGAGGACAACCAGCTTGTGATCCGGGGCCGGCAGAACGACGACACGCAGGGGCGCGTGTTCATCCATCGCGGCATCGCCGCCCGGCAGTTCCAGCGCGCGTTCGTGCTGGCCGAGGGGATCGAGGTGAAGGGCGCGTGGCTGGACAACGGGCTGTTGCACGTCGATCTGATCCGGCCGCAGCCCGAGACTCGGGTGAAGACGATCCGGATCGGCAAGCCGGTCAATGGCGGGGCCCCGGTGGTGGACGAAACGGGCCAGGACTGATCCGGAGCCTGACAGACGCGACGATGCCGGGGATCACCGGCACCGCACCGCAGCAGGGATCGGCGATGCTGGAAAGGGCGCCGTTCCCGAGAGGAGAGACCAAATGCAAACGCACGCACCTGACGATTCCGCCGACCACGCCGGGGCTGCCGGCCGGGTTCTGTTCGATATCCGCCAGATTTCGGCATCCGAGCTGGCGCAGCTTGGCGTTTCCCAGCTCGCCTTCGTCAAGCCGGTGCAGATAGAGGGTGGCAACGCCTTCGCCATCCATGCGGCGGACGGCACGCCGATCGGCCTGGCTCCGAGCCGCGATCTGGCCGTGGCCGCTGTGATCCAACACGAAATGGTGGCAGCCTCCGTGCACTGAAGGATGGGGAGTCGAACGCCGGTCTGGCGTCTCACAGCCACTCCTCGCCGCCCGGGGCAACCCGCTCCGGGCGGCTGCCGTGACGGGTCAATCGCCTTTCTTCGTACCCTTGCCCATGTTGCCGGCTGAAGGATCGATCCAGCCGATATGGCCGTCCGTGCGGCGGTAGACGACGTTCAGTTCGCCGCTGGTGCTGTTGCGGAACATCATCACCATCTGGTCGGCCAGATCCATCCGCATCACCGCCTCGCCCACCGAAAGCCGCGAGATCTCCGCCTGGCTTTCGGCGATCACGGTGGCATAGGCCGCGATCTGCACGACGCCATCCACTGCGGGGGGCGGGGCGGCATCATCATCCTGGCGCAGCACGTATTGTCGCGCGGTTTCCGGCCGGTCCCGGTTGGCGAGATCGCGCGCGTGTTCGTTCACCCGTCGGCGATAGCGGCGCAGGCGTTTGGCGATGTGTTCTGCCGCGTCGTCGAAAGCGGCGTGCGCGTCCGCCGCCTCGCCCTCGCCGCGCAGCGTCAGCCCGCGGCCGGCATGGACATTGATGTCGCAGGTGAAGAAGCTGCGCGCCCGGCTGAACGTGACGTTCGCTTCGAGCGCATGATCGAAATACTTGCCCGCCAGCACGTCCAGCGCCTGCGCCACACGTATGCGCAGTGCGTCGGATAGATCGACCTGCTTGCCGGAAACCGTGATCTGCATGACCTCTCCCCTTTGTTCGAAGGTGCGGGGCCGGCGCCGTGGCCCTTTCAGGCAGGCAGCGCCTTCTCCCGCCGGCGCTGCACCGAACTGGGGATGCGCAGCGCTTCGCGGTATTTGGCCACGGTCCGGCGGGCAATGTCCACGCCTTCGGCACGGAGGGCGGACACGATCGCATCGTCCGACAGCACATCGCCCGGCGCTTCCGCGCCCACGAGCGCCCGGATGCGGTGGCGCACGGCCTCCGCGCTGTGGCTTTCGCCGCCGCCGGTGCCGGCAATGGCGGCGGTGAAGAAGAATTTCAGTTCGTACAGTCCGCGGGGGGTCGCGATCGATTTGTTCGCGGTCACGCGGCTGATCGTGCTTTCGTGCATCTCCACGGCATCCGCGATGTCCCGCAGGATCAGCGGGCGCAGATGCGCAACCCCGTGGCGGAAGAACCCGTCCTGCTGGCGGACGATCTCGGTGGCGACCTTCAGGATGGTTTCGGCCCGCTGGCGCAGCGATTTGACCAGCCAGTTCGCGGTCTGCAACTGCTCGGCCAGGAAGGCACGATCTTCCGGCCTTGCCCGCGCCGCGATGCGGGCATGGAAGCTGTGGTTGACCAGCACGCGCGGGAGGGTCTCCGGGTTCAGTTCCAGCAGCCAGCCGCCATCCTGGGCCGGCCGCAGCAACACATCAGGGATCAACGGTTGCAGCGGCGTGCTGTCGAATGCCGCCCCCGGCTTCGGGTCGAGCGCGCGAATTTCGCCCAGCATGTCGGCCAGATCCTCGGCATCGACACCGCAGATCGCCATCAGCTGTCTGGTCTCCCGCCGGGCGAGCAGGTCGAGGTTGTCGAGCAGTGCCGCCATTGCGGGGTCGAGTCTGTCGCGTTCCGCCAGTTGCGCGGCAAGGCATTCCCGCAGGGTGCAGGCGAACAGCCCTGGCGGATCGAAGCGCATCATCCGCTGCCGTACCGCCTCGACCCGGTCGAGGCTGGCGGACAGTGCCGCGGCGATCGCCGCCGGCTCCGCGGCAAGCCGGCCGGCGGGATCCAGCAGTGCAATCAGATGCGCGCCGATCAGCCGGTCGGCCGGATCGGAGAAACCCAGGCGCAACTGCTGGCCCAGGTGGTCGCGCAGGCTGCGCGGGCTTTCCACGAGATCGTCGATGCCGCGATCATCGGCCCCGAAGTCCGACCGGCCGGCCGGGCCGATTCTGGTATAGGCGGCGCCGTCGGCCACGCCGCCGGCATCATAGGCATTGGAGAAATCCACATCGAGCGGGACAGCGTCCGCAGCCGGCAGGGCGGCGGCGGAGACCAGCGTGGCGGTGTCCGCCGCTTCTGCCGTCGGGCGTATGATCTGATCCAACGCGGGCTGCTCGCTGATGACCGGCGATTCCGGGCGGTCATCCTGTTCGAGCAGCGGGTTGCGCTCCATCTCCTCGGCAACGAAGGCGGTGACATCGAGGTTGGAGAATTGCAGCAGCTTGATCGCCTGGCGCAGCTGCGGCGTCATCACCAGTGCCTGGGACTGGCGCAGATCGAGACGGGGTCCGAGTTTGGGGCCGATCGCCATGCCGGCAGTCTAGAACAGCATCAGGCGAACGGATATCGGGCCGCCGCGCGCCTGCCTCGGCCTTACAGGCTGAATCGTTCGCCCAGGTACACCCGCCGCACGTCCTCGTGCGCGACCACCTCCTGCGGGCGACCTTCCATCAGCACCGCGCCATCGTGCATGATATAGGCGCGGTCTATGATCTCCAGCGTTTCGCGCACGTTGTGGTCGGTGATCAGCACACCGATGCCGCGATGCTTCAGGTGCGAAACAAGATCGCGGATCTCGCTGACCGCGATCGGGTCGATGCCGGCCAGCGGTTCGTCCAGCAGGATGTAGCTCGGCTGGGTGGCGAGTGCGCGCGCGATCTCCACCCGCCTGCGCTCGCCGCCCGAAAGCGCGAGCGCGGGTGCGCGGCGGAGGTGGCCGATGCCGAATTCGGCCAGCAATTCGTCCAGCATCAGCGCGCGCCGGTCGGCGTCCGGTTCGATCACTTCGAGGGCCGCGGTAATGTTCTGCGCCACCGTCAGGCCGCGGAACACGCTCGCCTCCTGCGGCAGATAGCCGATGCCGAGCCGGGCGCGGCGATACATCGGCAGCGCGGTGATGTCCGCACCGTCTAGGCTGATGGAGCCGGTGTCGGGCTGCACGAGGCCGACGATCATGTAGAAGGTGGTGGTCTTGCCGGCACCGTTCGGGCCGAGCAGCCCGACCGCTTCGCCCCGCCGCACCCGGATCGATACATTTCGCACCACCGGGCGCTTGCGGTACTGTTTCCCCACGCCGGTCGCGACGAGGCCGGCTCCGCCGGGAATCACCCGCAACGTCTCGCTCATTTCGTGCTTCCCGTGGTGGCCGATGGTGTGTGCGGCAGTACCGGCGGCGCCGGCGGATTCGCCGAGTTGGGCACAACCAGCCCCTCCACGCGATGCCCCGGCGCCGAGATGAGGCGGGAGACGCCGGTTTTCATGTTCACGATGGCCTCTGCGCCGTTCAACTGGTTCTGGCCGCGGGTGATGCGCACATGACCTGCCAGCCGAGCGATCCCGAGCGATGGCACATAGACGCCGCGATCCCCCTGCACGAGATCGGTCGCCGTGCGGATGCGCACATGGCCGATGGCCTGCACTTTCTGGAGCTTGCCGGAACTGGCAAGCGGGTCCGCCCCGGCGGCGGGAGGGGCGCCGGTGGCGGGTGCGCCGGGCGTGGTGTAGCCGACCAGCACATCCGCAGAGAGGCGCTTGCCATCCTTCGTCACCACCACCGCATCGCCGCGAGCGACCGCCATGTGCTTGTCGGACCAGTATTCGATCGACTGGCGCGCGGTCAGCACATCCTGCGGGGTGGTCAGTTTCAGATGGCGCCCCGTCAGCACCAGCACCGCCTGGTCCATGTCGTACACGGCGCGGTCGCCGGTTGCCTGATCGGTCGCGGTGAAGATGTGGACGTTGCCGACGGCTTCGAGCAGGTAGATTTCAGTGCCGCCGGTATCGGGTTCGCCGGTGAGCGATGCGGCGGATGTGCCCGCGCCGGAAGGCGTAGACGTACCTGTGGCCGAAGGCGTTGCCTTGGCAGCCGGTCCCGGCCCGGCGGCCTTCTTGCGGTAATGCGCGATCAGCTTGTCGGCGGTCACGGTGACGCCGCCACGGATCGCCCGCGCATCGCCGGTGGCGATCACCTCCTGCTGCAGCTGGCGCCACTCGATGCCGCCCATGGCGGTCACCTGCACCGGGCCGCCTTTCGACAGGTCGATCTGCTGCGCGACGGCGGGCAGCGGCACTGCGAGCGGAGCCAGCAGCAGGCCGGCAACCAGCCAAGAGCCTGTTTTCATTGGCCGGCCCCGTTCAGCACGAGCTTGGCAGGGCCTATGAATGTGACGCGTGTGCCGTGATCGACCAGCTTGAATCCCTGCGCGTCCAGCGTGCCGAACGGGCCTTCCGCGCTGATCGGGGCATGGCCGTCGGCGGTGCTGTTCTTCATGTCGATGCTGGCGGCGGCCGTGCGCATGGTGGTGCCGTCGTCACGGTACAGGCTGACATGGCCGGACAGGTCCAGATGCTGGGTCCGCTGGCGATAGAGGCCATGGAGGGCCTTCAGCATCAGCCAGGAGCCGGATTGCAGCGTCATGTCCCCTTCCGGCCTGGTCAACCGGACATGGTTCGGATCCGTCTGCACCGCGGTGACGGCGGTCAGGGTGAAGGGGCGGCCCTGCTGATCGATGCCCTGGTAGTGCGCGCCGGTCATCGTGGCCGTGTCGGCCGCCGCGCCGGGTACCCGGTGATAGGTGATCCGGGCAGCGTTGTGCGTTCCCTCGATATCCGGCCACAGCGCGATCGCGGACAGCAGGGCAAGGGCGAACACCGGCAGCAGGCGCTTTGCCCAGAGCACCAGCCGTCGCCGGCGGGCGAGCGCCATTGCCGACGGCAGCGGCCGGCGATGGGCGGAGCCGGTCATGGTCGGCAGCAGTTCGGGCTTGCGCATGGCGTTCATGCAACGCCTGCCCGAAGCAGGTCGTGGATATGCAGAATGCCGGCCGGCCGGCCGGCGCCATCGACGACGAACAGCGCGGTGATCGGGTGCGGATCGGCGTTCATACGATGCAGTGCCTCGGCGGCCAGCGCCTCCGGCCCGATCGTACGGGGGGAGGCGGTCATGATGTCCGCTACCATCCGGTCCAGCAGGCCGGGGCCCATGGCGCGCCGCAGATCGCCGTCTGTCACGATGCCGCAGAGCTTTCCGCTTGCATCGGTCACGCCCAGGCAGCCGAAGCGCTTTTCCGTCATCATCAGCAGGGCCTGGTGCATCGGCGTGTCGGGCGTGGCCAGGGGCAGCGCGTCGTTCGTGTGCATCAGTTCCCGCACGCGCTTCAGCCGGGCGCCCAGCTTGCCGCCGGGGTGGAACTGGCGGAAATCGGCCGCGGTGAACCCGCGCCGCGTCAGCAGCGCCACGGCCAGCGCATCCCCCAGGGCGAGCTGCATGGTGGTGCTGGTGGTGGGCGCGAGGCCCATCGGGCAGGCCTCGGGCGCCGCGGGCAGGATCAGCGCCACATCTGCAGCCTGCGCCAGCGCACTGGCGGCGCGCGCGGTGATGCAGACGAACGGCAGGCCGAAGCGGCGGGCATGGGAAACCAGATCGGCGAGTTCCGCCGTCTCCCCGGAGTTGGACAGCGCCAGCACCGCATCGCCGGCCACGACCATGCCCAGATCGCCGTGCGAAGCCTCTGCGGGGTGCACAAACAGGGCGGGGGTGCCGGTGGAGGCCAGGGTGGCCGCGATCTTACGCGCGACATGCCCGGACTTGCCCATGCCGGACACCACCACCCGGCCACCGGCCGACGCCAGCAGGCTGACCGCGTGGCCGAACCGGCCGTCGAGCCCGGCGGCAAGGGCGCGCAGACCGGCGGCTTCCGTGCCCAGGACGGTCTGGGCGACGGCAAGGTCCGGATCGAGGGCGGCGGTGGAGAGGGCAGTCATTCCGATCGGGGAATCCTGATGCAACCCCCCTGGTATGGGCACCGGGGCGGTAGGGGTCAACTGAAATGCCGGCAACAGAGTGTGACCGGAATCCGGCCGGGGGCGGCGCGCCGCCGGATCAATGGGCGAAGATGTCCGGCGTTTCGTAGCCCATCGCGTCCAGCGCGGCGCGGGTCGGAAGGAAGGCGAAGCAGGCCTCGGCAAGGGGCAGCCGATTCTCGCGCACCAGCAGCGCCTCCAGCTTCGCCCACAGCGCGTGCAGATGCAGCACATCCGATGCCGCATAGGCGAGTTGCTCCGCGCTCAGGTCCGGCGCGCCCCAGTCCGACGTCTGCTGCTGCTTCGACAGATCGATGCCGAGCAACTCCCGGCACAGATCCTTCAGCCCGTGCCGGTCGGTGAAGGTGCGCACGAGCTTTGCGGCGATCTTGGTGCATTTCACCGGCGCGACCACGATGCCGAGGGAAAGCTGGAGAATGCCGACATCGAACCGCGCGAAGTGCATCAGCTTCACCGTGGCCGGATCGGCCAGCAGGCGCTTCAGGTTCGGGCAATCCATGCCCCGGCCGCCCAGGGACGGCGGCAGCAATTGCACCAGATGGGCCGTGCCGTCACCGGCGGAGATCTGCACGAGGCACAGCCGGTCGCGCCGGAAATCCAGGCCCATCGTCTCGGTATCGATGGCGACGACCGGCCCCAGATTCAGGCCGTCCGGCAGGTCGTGCCGGTGCAGGTGAATGGTGCCGTTGGCCATGAACTGCGTGATGCTCGCCACGATGCTGGTGCCCAGGAGAAGACTCGAACTTCCACGACCTTGCGGCCACAGGTACCTGAAACCTGCGCGTCTACCAATTCCGCCACCTGGGCAATTCGGTGGGTGGGGCGGCGATGTAGCCCCGGGGACGGATTCCGTCAACAGGCGCTGCCGCTTTCACTCCGGTGGCATGCTTGAGGCGGAAGCGGGGATGCGTAACAAGGATGCAAGACAATCGGCCACGTGCGGGCCGGCAGCAAGTGGGGACGGGCATGGCGACGCGCAGCGTGGCGACGGTATTCGGCGGATCGGGCTTCATCGGCCGCTATGTGGTCAAACGGCTGGCGGCGCGCGGCCATGTGGTGCGCGTGGCGGTGCGTGATCCGGAGGCCGCGCTGTTCCTGAAGCCGATGGGGGCTGTGGGGCAGATCGTGCCGTTATATGCGCCGCTGACCGATGAAGTGGCCGTGAACCGGGCGGCCGGTGGAGCGGAGATCATCGTCAACCTCGTCGGCATCCTGGCGGAGGGGCGTACGGGGGATTTCCAGCGCATTCATGCCGAAGGCGCTGGCATGGTGGCGCGCGCGGCGGCCGCCGGCGGCGCGCGGCATCTGGTGCATGTCTCCGCGATCGGCGCGGACGCGGCCAGCCCCGCCCGCTATGCGCAATCCAAGGCGGCAGGGGAGGCGGCCGTGCGGGCTGCATTCCCGCAGGCGAGCATTCTTCGCCCGTCTGTCGTGTTCGGGCCGGAAGACCGGTTCTTCAACCGTTTCGCCGCCATGGCGCAGATGCTGCCGTTCATGCCGGTGATTTCGGGCGAAAGCCGGTTTCAGCCCGTTTATGTCGGCGACGTCGCTGACGCGGCGATCGCGGCCACGGACCAGGATGCGGCCGCCGGCACCGCCTATGAGCTCGGCGGGCCGCGGGTGTGGCGGTTCCGAGAGGTGCTGGCCTACATCCTCGAACAGACGCATCGCCACAAACGGCTGGTGGCCATCCCCCCGGCCATGGCGCTGTTGCAGGCGATGGTGATGGAGCTTTTGCCCGGCAAGCCGTTCACCCGGGACCAGTTGCGCATGCTGGCGCGCGACAACGTGGTTGGCGCCGGAATGCCGGGGCTTGCCGCTCTGGACATTACGCCGACGCCTGTGGAGCTGGTGGTGCCGGCCTATTTGGCCCGCTATCGGCCGGGCGGCCAAAAGGGCGTCTATCCATCTAGGTAGGACCAAATCGGACCTAAATTTTCGAGAGTTTGCGGTTGATACTCACAAATTAGTGATAATTCATTTATATAAGACAGCATTACTGTCTTATATAGCGAATATCGCTGGTTTGGCAGAAAACCTGTCCCTATACCGCTGTAGATGTTTCTGCGGCGGGCGGTGCGCCCGCG